>CAZERY010000252.1:0-2751 GCA_964514915.1 uncultured Hymenobacter sp. | reverse complement strand
GCGAAGCCGTGGGCCGCATCGAAGTATTCGACTTCTACTCCTACGTGGCCGTGCCACGCCAGCAAGCCGCTAGCCTCCTTGATAAGCTGAATGGCGCCAAGGTCAAGGGCGTGAAAGTGCGCGTGACGGAGGTGGAGTAAACTGCCAGCTACTTCACTGAACGGCCCGGTCCGACGGCGCAGCCATCCGACCAATTACTTGGGCGCATCACCTGCGCTAATCGGGTAGCCGTCGGGCACTCAGAAGCCGGTCGGACGACTGCGGCGTCGGACCGGGCCGTTCAGTGAATCCGAAACCGCACTAACTGCTCCAGCGCATGGCTGCTACTGCCCTTACGGCCAAACTCAACTCGACTTATCGACTTTCTCAACTCTTGCCCAAGAGTTTGGCAACCCTTGCCCAGGAGTTCGGCAACTCTTGGGCAAGAGTTACTTCCCAATTCAAAAGGCGTGTGCCCCAACCCGACAGGCCAACTATTACTGAGGGTATCGTTGTCGTCCTTTATTAAAGCTGTTTGGGAAGTGAGCCTGAAGGCGCTAGACCGTCAGGCTCACCTTTAAAATGCCCGCCGCTAGCCCGCGCCAGCTTCTTTTTATTTGTAGTCAAAACCGCTGGCGCAGCCTCACGGCCGAGCGGCTTTTTGACGGCCATCCTATCCTACTGGTCCGCTCGGCGGGCACCGAGCCGGGCGCCCGGGTGCGCGTATCGGCCGGGCACGTGGGCTGGGCCGACGTAGTCTTTGTGATGGAAAAAAACATGCCGCCCGCCTGCGCGCCGAGTTCCGAGACGAGCTGGCGGGCAAGCCGGTCGCGAACCTGCACATTCCCGACGACTACCAGTTTCAGGATGCGGCGCTTGTGCAGCAGCTGCGCGCGGCTACAAGATTACCTGGGTCCCGCTATTTTTCACGAAGCGTAGCGGGCGGCCCGCGTACTTTTGCGGCTTATGAAATTTACCGTTAGTCAAATAGCTCAGGAAGTGGGCGGCATCGTCGAGGGCGACGCCACCGCCACCGTGACCGGCCTGGCAAAAATCGAAGAAGCCGGCCCTGGCTCGCTCGCATTCCTGGCCAATGCGAAGTACGAGCAGTTTCTCTACACTACCGGCGCTACTGCCGTCATTATCAGCCCCGAGCTAGTGCTGCGCCACCCGGTGGCCACCACGCTCATTCGGGTGGCCGACCCCTACTCGGGCTTTACCAAGCTGCTCGAGTTTTACCAGCAGGCCACTCGCTTTAGCCGGCGCGGCGTCGAGCAGCCCTGCGTAATGGGCGACAGCTCGACCATTGGCGCGGGGCATTACCGCGGGGCTTTTTCGTACATCGGCGAAGAGTGCGTGCTGGGCGAAAACGTGCTTATTTTCCCGCACGCCTACATTGGCGACCGGGTGCGCATCGGCGATAATACCATCATCCACGCCGGCGCCAAGATTTATGCCGACACCATTGTGGGCCAGCGCTGCGTCATCAAGGCGGGCGCAGTGGTAGGTTCCGACGGCTTCGGCTTCGCGCCGCAGACCGATGGCAGCTACAAAGCCATTCCGCAGATTGGGCGCGTGGTGCTCGAAGACGACGTGAGTATTGGGGCCAATGCAACCGTCGACTGCGCCACGATGGGCAGCACGCTCATTAGCAAAGGCACCAAAATCGACAACCTCGTGCAGGTGGCCCACAACGTGACCATCGGCCAGCACACCGTCATCGCGGCCCAATCGGGCATCTCGGGCTCGACCAAACTTGGCGACTTCTGCGTGCTAGCGGGGCAGGTCGGCATAGTTGGTCACATCTCCATCGCCAACCGCACCACCTTCGCAGCCCAAAGCGGCGTGCAGAAATCAGTGAAGCAGGAAGGACAGATCTTGCAAGGCTATCCCGCCGTTAATCTCAAGCAAAATCAGCGCGCTACCCTAGTGTACCTGCGCCTGCCCGAGCTAGAGCGCCGGGTCGAAGCCCTCGAAAAAAAGCAGCCAGCGCCGGAAAAGCTTTAGCTTTGCAGTTGGTTTGAGCTGCTAGCTATTAGCTGTTAGCTGTTAGCCTCTTTCAACCCCACCGCGTTTGCACGGCTTCTCAAAAAGCTAACAGCTACTAGCCACTAGCTAAGGGCTGCTTATAAAGCCCCCGCTACCTAATGAACGATAAACAACATACTATTAAAGGCCCTGTGACGGTACGGGGCATTGGCTTGCACACTGGCGCCGAGGCTACCATGACTTTCTGCCCCGCGCCAGTGGGCCACGGCTACAAGTTTCAGCGCGTCGATTTGCCCGGCCAGCCCATCGTCGATGCCGACGTAGACAATGTGGTAGACCTGTCGCGCGGCACCACCATTGAGCAAAACGGCGCCCGCGTCAATACCGTGGAGCATACGCTGGCTGCCCTCGTGGGCTTACAGCTCGACAATGTGCTCATTCAGCTTAGCGGCCCCGAGCCACCCATCATGGATGGCTCGGCCGCCGAGTTTATCAAGGCTCTGCACACAGTGGGCTTCGAGGAGCAGAATGCGCTGCGCAACTACTTCGAGATCCCCGATACGATCCGCTATCTGGACAATGCGCGGGGCGTCGAAATCGCGGCCCTGCCGCTGGCTGACTACCGCCTCACGGTGATGGTGGACTACAACTCGCCAGTGCTGGGCTCGCAGCACGCCACGCTCACCGACATCAACCAGTTTGAGAGCGAGATAGCTAGCTCGCGCACTTTTTGCTTTTTGCACGAGCTGGAGTACCTCTACAAGTCGAACCTCATCAAGGGCG
>CAZERY010000251.1:0-2751 GCA_964514915.1 uncultured Hymenobacter sp. | reverse complement strand
CGGTAGTCGAGGAGCCAGAACTGCTCGGTTTCTGGGTTGACATACACGCAGTTAACTAAGCCAATGCCTTTGATAATACCGTGGGCATTGCCCGAATATTGCCGCCGTACCAGTTCGATACGTTGGCTATGGCGCTTATCGAGCACCGTGTCGTCGAAGAGCACATAGCCCCGCGCACTACCCACGAACTCGGGCCGCACCTGCTGCCAAAGTTGACGCGGCGTGAAGCGCGTGGTTTTGAGGAAATACTGCACATTATCGTGCTGCAAACCAACTAAATGCTCGGCCAGGTAGGTGCCCGTATAGTTCACCTGACTGCTGAGCAAAAACTGTCCATAAAGCTGCGCCGTCACTTTCATGCCTTTTTTACTCAAGTTACGCCCTTTGCGTAAGTCCTATCAGTATTAACTGACAAACTGCCGCATCTGCTGTTTGGTAGAAAACCTTATAGTAATGCAAAAACTAGTGCTCATCCGCCACGGCGAAAGCGTGTGGAACCAGGAAAACCGCTTTACGGGCTGGACTGACGTTGACCTTTCGGAAAATGGCGTGCAGCAGGCGCGGCAGGCCGGGCAGATTTTGAAGAAGAATGGCTACACCTTCGATCAGGGATTTACGTCGGTGCTCAAGCGGGCCATCAAAACGCTGGACCTGGTACTCGAAGAAATGGATGCGCTCTGGATTCCGGTGCAGAAGTCGTGGCGCTTGAACGAGCGTTTTTACGGCGCCCTGCAAGGTTTGAATAAGGCCGAGACGGCGGAGAAGTACGGGGCCGACCAGGTGCAAAAGTGGCGGCGCGACCCGCACGAGCTGCCACCAGCTATCGGCCGCGACGACCCCCGTTTTCCTGGCTTCGATGTTCGCTACAAGCACCTGACCGACCGCGAGCTGCCCGTGACCGAAAACCTCGCCGAGACGATGGACCGCGTAATGCCGTTCTGGACCGAGCGCATCATGCGCGCCATGCGGCACGAGCAGAAAGTGGTAGTGGTGGCCCACGGCAACAGCCTGCGGGCGCTGGTGCAGTACATCGACAAGCTTTCGGATGAGGAAGTAACCAACTTGGACATCCCCACGGGCGTGCCGCTAGTATACGAGCTCGACGACAACCTGAACCGAATCAAGCACTATTACTTGGAGTAAATCAGAGCCCAAAGCCCCAGCTACTCGGGCCGCCGGAATAGCCGGGTGGCTAGCAGGGTGCCCACGGCTAGCAGCGAGCCGGCGGCCACGCGGCGCCACCGCTTGGTGGCCGGCGACTCGTACGATTTGCCGCCGGCCAGCTCGGCCGTGACGGCGTTGAGCGACTTTACTTTATTGGCAAAGTCGCCGGCTAGCCGGCCGCGGATGACGGTCATTTGCGCCAGCACTTCGTCTAGCTCTTCGGGCAGCGTTTCTTCCAGCACGGCGCGCAGGCGCTTACCTACGGTGGGCGACTTGCCGTTGGTAGAAACGGCGACTTTTAGCTGGCCTTTTACCACTACCGACGAAAGATAAAAGTCGCAGAGCGCGGGCGTGTCGGCCACATTCACGAGTAGGCGCCGCTGGCGGGCGGCAGCCTTAATGACGCGGTGCAAGGCGGGATCATCGGTAGCGGCGAAGACAATGTCGTGCGCGTCGAGGTCGTCTTCGGCGTAGGCGCGCTCGGCGAGCTGCACGCGGGGGTGGCGAGCGGCTAGCTCGCGCAGCTCGGGTAGCAGGCTAATGCCGACCACGGTCACAGCCGTGGCGGGGCTGTTGCGCAGAATGGCCGTGAGCTTTTCTAGTCCCACATTGCCGCCACCGACGAGCAGTACGCGCAGGTTTTCGAGCTTGAGAAAGGCTGGGAAAAGCGGATTTTGGTCGGGCATGGGGCGAAGGTAGCAGCCGGCTGGGCGGCGCTTGTACCGCCCCGGCTAGGCCGTTTTACGCGGGAGTAGTAGGTTTAGCTAGCCAATTGCTCTGCGGACTGGGCACAGCCACAAAGAAGTCGGGCGATGCCCCGCAAGTAGGGCAGCTATACGTAGCCAGCGCCGAGAATGAGATGCCCGGCGCAATGCCCTGCTCCTCGTCGCCGTAGGCTTCGTCGTACACCGTGAGGCAGCGGCGGCACTGGTAAAGCGCCGCCGCAGTGGGCGTAGCCGCTGGCAGGGGCGTTTCCTCGGTGGTGAGCGCAAAGGCTGGGGCGCTTTGCAGCTCGTAGAAATAGTCGCAGAGCTGCGTGAGGTACCAAGCCAGGTTGTCGCGATTTACTTTTTTGCGGAAGCTGATGAAATCCTTGCTGTTAGGATTGAAATCGCGGGTGTGCAGGATTTCGTACTGCTCGGTGTGCAAGCCGGTTTGGGTGAGGTTGTCGAAGTGACGGCGGACGACGATGGAGCCAAATAGCCCGGTTTTGGGCTGCGTCTTGATGGCGAAGCACAGTTGATACGTGCGAATGTCTTCCTCATTGAAATGGCGCACCAGCTCATGTTTCAAGGCCAGGCCGTGGGCGCAGTGGTCCTCGACCTGCCAGTTCAGCTCGTTGGCGGCGTGGCGCACGTTGATGCGGTGCTTGCGCAGCACCACGTCCCAAAGTGGCCGGTCAGCTAAGTCAATAGACTTGATAATGAGCGATTTCCAGGGCGTAGTGCACAGCTGGCCGAGGCGCGTTTTCAAGCATAGCTGGCACACGTCCTTCAGGAAAGCCACTGCAAACTGCTCGTCGCGCCGGTAGATGCCCAGCCACAGCTTGCTGCCGTAGCGGTTGAAGCCTTCGTAGTAGGGCAGCGT
>CAZERY010000250.1:0-2791 GCA_964514915.1 uncultured Hymenobacter sp. | reverse complement strand
CCAGCGGCCCCAAGCACTTGGTGGTAAAGCTGAGCCGCGCCAAGTTTGAGCAGCTGAGCGACGACCTCGTGCGCCGCTCGATGGAGCCTTGCAAAAAGGCCCTGCAAGATGCCGGCCTGTCGGCTTCGCAAGTGGACGAGGTTATCCTCGTGGGCGGCTCGACCCGCATTCCGCGCATTCAGGAAGAAGTGGAGAAGTTCTTCGGCAAGAAGCCTAGCAAAGGCGTGAACCCCGACGAAGTGGTAGCCATCGGCGCGGCCATCCAGGGCGGCGTGCTTACCGGCGAGGTGAAAGACGTGCTCCTGCTCGACGTAACCCCACTCTCGCTGGGCATCGAAACGATGGGCGGTGTGATGACCAAGCTCATCGAGTCGAACACCACTATCCCGACCAAGAAATCGGAAACCTTCTCCACTGCTTCGGATTCGCAGCCTTCGGTAGAAATCCACGTGCTGCAAGGCGAGCGTCCGTTGGCCAGCCAGAACCGCACCATTGGCAAGTTCCACCTCGACAGCATTCCGCCCGCACCCCGTGGCGTACCGCAGATTGAGGTGACGTTCGACATCGATGCCAACGGCATCCTCAACGTGACGGCCAAGGACAAGGGCACCGGCAAGGAGCAGAAAATCCGCATCGAAGCCAGCAGCGGCCTGACCGACGCCGACATCGAGCGCATGCGCACCGAAGCCGCCGCTAATGCCGACGCCGACAAAGCCGAAGCCGAGCGCATCAAGAAAGTGAACGACGCTGACTCGCTCATTTTCCAGACCGAGAAGCAACTGAAGGAGTTTGGCGACAAGCTGAGCGGCGGCAACAAAACCGCCGTGGAAGGCGCGCTGGCCGACCTCAAGAAGGCCCACGAAAGCAAGGACCTCGCGGGCATCGAAGCCGGCGTGGCTGCGCTCAACAAGGCTTGGGAAGCTGCTTCGCAGGAGATGTACGCCGCCGCTGGTGCCCAGGAGGGTGGCCAGCCCGGCGGCCAGGGCTTCCCCGGCGCCGATGGCGGCCAGGGTGGTCAGGGCCAGCCGGCCGGCGACCACGTCACGGACGTAGACTACGAGGAAGTGGACGGCAAATAGCCTACAGCTAGCGCTCGCTATAAAAAGGAAAGGGCCGGAAGCGTAAGCTTCTGGTCCTTTCTGCGTTTCATGCCCATGCATCTTGCCCGGTGCCTGGAGTGTGCTGAGGCGCGGCTAAGGAGTGATGAACTGAAGCGGAAAAAATTATAAAAAATTTTATTGGCGTCAAAACAAGAAAGCATAGTACTTTATTCATAAAATTCGCCTTGTTATGTAACTTAAAGAAATGATAATTAGTGCTTTAATTATTAACCGCATTTAAAAAGGGTTTGTATAATTTGAAGAAGATGGTTTGCTGGCGCACGCTGTGTTTTATAACTTGCCTCATAATTACCAAATACAGATAATTTGCCACGACTTCTAGCGTAAGTTCTTTTTGGGCTCGCAGCCAATTACTTGAGGTTGGGAAAGCGGCCAGCAGCCAGCATTCGCCGTAGAAGGGAGTGCATCGGCGCTCGGCGCTTGCTTCCACAGGCATAATGGACGGGTGCAGCCGGCAAAGACAAGAGTTTGGCGAAAATGCACTACGGCACGATTTTTATTTTCTTGTTTTGCCAACCACTTAGCCAAATCACTTCGTAGGTCCGGCCATGCACACAGTTACTGCTATGTTATTTATTCGTCGCTTTGCGCTGCTGCTGCCAATGGCAGGCCTGCTGCTGGCCAGTAGCTGCACCCTGCGCGAAACGCGGCAGGAAGGTGCCCCCAACGTGGCGCCCCAGGTGCAAATGCGCGCCGTGGACCAGGCCAGCCTCGGCACGCTCGACGTGCTGCGCCTACGCACCCCTAGCGACGTGGACCTGCCTAAGCGCAACCAGCTCATTGAGGGCTACGTGAACAAGAACCTGCCCCTGAAAATGCGCGTGCAGCTCAACGCCTATAACCCTAACCTGGAGCCCACCACCATTACCGGCCTCGACTACACGGTGCTCGTCGATAACAAAGTGCTGGGCTCGGGCCGCCTGCCGCTGGCCCTGGAACTGCCGCCGCGCGATTCGGTGCGCGTGCCGCTGGGCTTTGAGATGAATACCTACAAGCTGCTCGGCAACGATGCGCTGCCCGCACTGCGCAACTTCGCCCTGGGCTTTGGCGACCTCAACCGCAAGCGCGTGACCCTGAACCTGCGTCCGCTGGTGCGCAATGGCCGCGGCCGCCTCAGCACCCTCATCCGCCGCGTGCCGCTGCCCGTGGCCAGCACCAAAGCCAAGCCAACCGCCCCCCGCCCCCTGCCCGCCAGCGCCGAAGCTACTACTCGCAACAAGCCCGGCAAGCAGGTTTTATAAGGTACATTACCCCCGCAAAATCCCCGTTACCTATTGTTAGTGAGTTACTGAGTGTCAATTATTTGTGAGTGCTAAGAGTGGCCCGCCGACCTATCCTTCAGGGATAGCCGGCGGGCCACTCGCGTTGGGGCTACTTCGAGGCCATCGGGCAGTAACGCGAGCTTTATAGTTCGCGTACCAAAACGAGCGAGTGGGGCAGTAGCGCGAACTACCAAGTTCGCGCTACTGCCCCGCGACCATAACGCTACGTAGCTCTGCTTTAGGTACCTATCGCGAGGCTAATCGTCGGCTTCCTCCTCGGCGGCCTCCTGAATTTTCTCACGGGCTTCGAGGCGGTCCTCGGCGTCGGGGGCTTCTAGTTCGGCTTCCTGGGTCTGCCAGCCCTGGGGCTCGTAGCTGAGGCGGATGTAGATGGGGTAGTGGTCGGAG
>CAZERY010000249.1:0-2873 GCA_964514915.1 uncultured Hymenobacter sp. | reverse complement strand
CGCTAGAAGAAACTACCCCGATAAGCTAACTACGCGTTTGGTGCAATGGCCCTATTGTCTGGAGTACTATATTTTTGGCAAATTTGGCGTTTGTGTGCTAGCTGCCTATGCACACAGATGCCCCAGACAGAGCCGTCAGTTAGTACAGGATACCACCGATGCGTAATCCTTTCTACACGCTAACTACATAAGTAAGATCTGGCTGACCTAGCTAATAATTGGCACAGCAGCCCTTATACTACTACCACCCAGATGAATGATTGACTACAAATGTAGGATAAATTTAAAGCGACCAAAAGGCCCTCAAAGAGAAGATGAGAGCTTTTTAGTCGCTTCGCTGGGTGTAAGGCTTATTTTAATTACAACCTGATGTTACGCACTACCCACGTCAGCTTGCTGGAAATGACCTCCAGGAGAGCAGAAAAAGCCTGTTTCCAGCAAACTGGCTCAGGTGCTGCGTAACATCAGTTACAACATGGCTCAAAGCTTAACGGAAGCACAGTACCTTTGTCGCACATCATCCACTCATCTTCTTTTCTCCATGAAAAAAGTTCTCCTCTCGCTTTCGCTACTACCTGCTACTATAGCAGTTGCTCATGGGCAGGGTGGCCCAGGTGCTTCGTTTGGTATCAAAGCCGGCGCCTCACTGAGCAGTTTTACCGGCAATGGTGTCGAAGGTGCTCAAGCCTTGTGGGGCTTCCACGCCGGCTTGGTTGGCAATTTTGCCGTGAATGACTTCTTCTCGGTGCAGCCAGAAGTACTGTATTCGATGAAAGGAGCCAAGCACGACGAGACTACTAGCGGCATTCAGGAGAAAGATCGCATACGTCTGCACTACATCGATGTACCCATTCTGGCCCACTTTAACGCAGGGGGCCTATTCTTCGAAGTGGGTCCTCAAATTGGTTTCAATGTAGCAGCTAACAGCCACTCAGAAGCTACTGGCTACGCCTCAATAGACCAAGACATCAAAGACCGGATAAAAACGGCTGATTTCGGCTACGTAGGTGGGCTGGGTTACCAACTAGCTAACGGTCCTGGCATCGGGTTGCGCTACAACGGCAGCTTTACTGATATCCAGAAAGGCAACACTTCGTCAGACGCCACGCGCAACAGTGTTTTTCAACTATACCTGACGTATATGTTCGGCAAGAAGTAGCGCTCCTTTTCCCGGGATCCATTAATTTTGACACCCCTCAGCCTACCTGGCTGGGGGGTGTTGCGTTTATTGACCATTGCATACTCCGTAAAGGATTCCATGTACCCGTGCGTCGGAGGCATATTATGATCCCGAGGCAAATGCGGTGGCGCGTGCACGTTTAGTAGTGCGACGCCGCTGGAGAATTATGCGGTGAGCGTGTAGCTCCAGATAAGCTATGAAAAAGCCTCAATCTCAGGAGCGGCCAAGCCCTATTTGGGGGCATAAGTGGGTGCAAATAATAAAAAAAAGCCCTCAGCTATTAGCTGAGGGCTTTTGGTGGCTCCGCTGGGATTCGAACCCAGGACCCGTACATTAAAAGTGTACTGCTCTACCAGCTGAGCTACAGAACCGATACCTTTGTGTTTACAACCGCGGTGTGCTACCGTGTTTGTGGGTACAAAAGTACGGCAACGATTTCGTTTGAACAACCCTGATGCTAAAAAAAACTGCCTCTGCGAAAACACGGATGTTGTTTACTTGCTTTATTTTGCTGCATTTCTGGGCTTTGGCAGCAAAAACAGAACCGGGAAAAAAATCAACTTTCTCGACGGCACCCGTCGCCAGCTACCTATCGTGGGCCGACTCGCTGTTTGTAGCTGGGCAGTATGGAGCCGTTTTGCCCCTTTACCGGGCCCAGGTTTGGGAACAGCGACAGGTGTCGGCGCAACTGTTACTGCGGCTCGCCTACGCCGAGCACCAGCAGCAGCACTACGCCGCCGAAATGCTGTACCTGAATCTGGCCCTAGCCCGCCAGCCCCGCCTGGATACGTGGCGCCAACTAGTGGCCCTGGCGCAACGCCAGCGCCTGGTGGGCTACCCTGACACCTGGCAACAGGAACTACGGGTACAAGTGCAGCGCTATTATTACCCGGTGCTGCAAGGGCTGCTTACCGTAGCGGTGCTCGCGGCGGCAGGGCTGCTAGTGCGGAGAGGGCGTACGCGGCGCGCGGGGTGGCTAGCCTACGGCACTTACCTACTCGGCACGGGGGCGTATCTATACTGGCTGGCGCCCGCGCCGGTGGGCGTAGTAAGCCGGGCCGGAACGGCCCTGATGGCCGGGCCGGGCGCAGGCGCAGCCTGGCTGAGCACTGCCGCGCCCGGCGATCGCCTTACCGTGCTGGGCCGCGAAGACATTTGGCTGCGCGTGCGCTGGCAGCAGCACATTGCCTACGTACGGGCCACCGATGCGCTGCTAATTGATTAGCTACCTGCCCTTTGAATGGTTAGCTGATTGTCTGGTTGCCAGCTGAAAATACGCTTGGCAATGCGACGGCGCTACGACGCGAATCGGCACGAGATGAGTTTGCCAGGCGCGCTAGCCTAAAAATCACCTTCTTCCTTGCGGAAATTATTTAGCACCAGCTTGTCGGTCAGGCCAGGTAGCCATTTATTCAGGAAAATCACTAATTTGCCCTGGCCCGTGAGCACCATCGAGCGTTGGCGCTGCTCCACCGCCCGGCGCAGGCGGTGAGCCACCTCCTCGCTGGTCATCATCTGGCCCTCGTCGCGGGGCGTGTCGTTTTGAGTCTGGCCGCTGGCGAGCAGGGCCGTGTGGCGAATATTGGAAGCGGTGAAGCCCGGTGCGGCCGTGAGCACGTTCACGCCCTGGGGTAGCAGCTCGGTGCGCAGGGCTTCGAGAAAGCCGTTCATGGCAAACTTGGAGGCCGAGTAG
>CAZERY010000248.1:0-2981 GCA_964514915.1 uncultured Hymenobacter sp. | reverse complement strand
AGTGCTCCTGCCCCAGGTAGCCGGCAATGCTGCGGGCCAGCTCGGCGTGGTCTTCGACTAGTAGAATCTTCATACGGCGCGGCGGGGTGGGAGGGACGGCAGCAAAGCGGGGCAGGTAGGCCGCAAAGCTATTCCAGCGGCGGCGAGTGGCGGCGCGGCCGGGCCGGGGCGATAAATCCGCAGTGGCGACAATCTTTCCGGCGCGGGCGGTGTTACTTTGCTGCACCCTACTTAGCCCCGACATGAACGGCAAAAACCTCTTCAATTTTGGCCCCGCTTTCGGTTATTTCTTCCGCAAGAATGACCCGAATCGCACGAGTAACTTCAACCTGCGGACCATGCACTTCATCAATAAGCTGAGCATGGCCATGTTCCTGGTCGGCTTTTGCATCCTGCTCTACCGCTGGTTTTTGCGCTAAGCAATCGGTTACTGATGAACATTGAGGACTACCGCGACTTCTGCCTGAGCCTGCCCGGCACCACCGAAGAAACGCCTTTCGGCCCCGATACGCTGGTGTTTAAGGTGGGTGGCAAGATATTCGCGCTCACCGACTTGCAGACCTTCGCCAGCTTCAACGTGAAGTGCGAGCCCGAGCTGGCCGTGGACCTGCGCGAGCGCTACGACTACGTGCGGCCGGGCTTCCACATGAATAAAAAGCACTGGAATACCATCCTCGTCGGTACCGGTGCCCCCGATGGGCAGCTGCGCGAGTGGCTCACGCACTCGTACCAGCTCGTGGTGGCGGCGCTGCCCAAAGCCGTGCGCGCCGAGCTGGCGCAGGCGGCCGAGTAACGTACTCATCGTATGCAGATTAGTAGTCGATTTTCCGTGGCCGTGCACGTGCTCACGCTGCTGGCTACCACGCCGACCGGCGAACTGCTGACCTCCGACCGCCTGGCGGGCAGCGTCAATACCAACCCGGTGGTTATCCGGCGCATCCTGGGGCAGCTCAAAAAGGCGGGCCTGGTGGAGGTGCGCGCCGCCGTGGGCGGCACCCACCTGCGTCGCGCCGCCGCCGACATCACGCTGCTCGACGTGTACCGGGCGGTGGAAGTAGTGGCCGGCAACCTGTTTAGCTTTCACGAGCACCCCAACCCAAAATGCCCCGTGGGCCGCAATATTCAGGCTGCGCTTGATGAGACGCTGCACCGCGCCCAGGCGGCGCTGGAGCAGCAGCTGGCCGCCGTGAGCGTGGCGCAGGTAGTGGCCAATATGGGGGAGCTGGTGGGCTGACGCTATTTTTTTGCCGCTTATTGTAACAATTATGGTTACAATGAAGTTTAGTCCCCGTACTTTTGTGGCAACGAAGCCTAGCGGGGCTTTGGTCAGTCGCTTAAAAAATTAACCCTCAGTTTATTGCTTATGAAAATTGCCCTTCTCGGCGCCACCGGCTTCGTTGGCTCCCGGCTATTGCGCGAAGCCCTTACGCGCGGCCACCAAGTAACGGCCATCGTGCGCGACCCGGCCAAACTGACCGAAACCAACGACCACCTGACCGTGGTAGCCGGCGACGTAAACAACCCGGAGCAGCTCGCCCAACAGCTCGCGGGCCACGACGTGGTGCTGAACGCCTTTAGCGCTGGCTGGACCAACCCAAACCTCTACGACGATTTTCTGGCGGGCTCGCGGGCCATTGAGCGGGCGACGGTGGCGGCAGGCGTACCGCGCTTGTTTGCCATCGGCGGCGCCGGTAGCCTGTTCCTCAACGGCCAGCAGCTGGTAGATGGCCCCGAGTTTCCGGCCAACATCAAGCCCGGCGCGCTCGCCGCCCGCGACTACCTCAACGAGTTGAAACAAAACACCCAGCTCGACTGGACGTTCTTCAGCCCCGCTATCGAAATGCACCCCGGCATCGACACTGGCCGCACCGGCCACTACCGCCTCGGCACTGAAAATCCGGTTTTCAACGCCGAAGGCCGCAGCATCCTGTCGGGCGAAGACCTGGCGGTGGCCGTGCTTGATGAGCTTGAAAAGCCGCAGTACAGCCGCCAGCGCTTTACGGCGGCTTACTAAGTGGCTACTAGTTGAGTACGTCGTCTAAAAGGCCGTCAGGCTGAACGCAGTGAAGCACCTCTACTTCACCATTAGGAGTAATCCTGGCGGCGTGGTAGAGATGCTTCACTGCGTTCAGCCTGACGGCCTTTTTTGGAAACCGTGTGGCTTTACCGTTACACTAGCTTAGAGCGTGTTTGGATTTTACGAAAAACGCTTACAGCACGTCATGCTGAGCTTGTCGAAGCATCTCTACCGCTTCATTGAACGGCCCAAATGAAGCGGTAGAGATGCTTCGACAAGCTCAGCATGACGTTCTTTTAAATTTCCAAACACGCTCTTATTGCCCTACTAGGAACACGGCGTTGCCGAACAATAGCTTGCCACTCTGCCAGAACGCCCGGAACAACGGATTGTCGCCCAAGTAGATAACTTGACCGCGCCCGAGGTCCTGCTCGCCCAGCACGAAGGTATCGACTAGCTCTTTCTTAGCCTTGCGGCCCGCGAAGCCGGCGTAGTAGGCGTTCTTTTTGATAACGCCCACGTTCCAGCCGCCCTTGCCTAAGAACTTGTAGCTGAGCGGCGTGCGAATGAGCGCCGGGTAGGTGTCGCCGTAGCCGAAGGCCAGCGGGTGCGTGTTGTCGAGCTGCACGCGGTAGATGGTGCCCAGCGCCTGGTTCTCCGTGTTTTCGCGCTCGGTGGCGCCGTAGCGGCGCAGCGGCAGGTAGGGGTTAGCAACCTCCGCTTTCTTGAGGGCTACCGAGTCGGCGCCTTTGGCTTTGAGCAGGAAATCTTTCTTATTGGCCAGGAATTTCATGGCGCCTTCCAGCGCGATGAGCTTGCCACCGCCGCGCACCCAACTCTTGAGGCTTTCGAGGGCCGGGGCGGGGTAGATGTCCTGGTAGTTGCCATCAGGCAGGATGAGCACGTCGATTTTCGACATATTGACCCGGCTCAAATAATCGGTGCCCAGCACCGTAATCGGGTA
>CAZERY010000247.1:0-3148 GCA_964514915.1 uncultured Hymenobacter sp. | reverse complement strand
CAACAGCTCCTTCAACTTAATGCCCTAAACTGTCCAGCGTAATCAGACCACCTCACCCTATACTACTTCTGGTAGCCCGGTTTTGACCGATAACCGATAAAAAATCACCCGCTTACTCCTTTCCAAAAAGCCCTTAATCAGGGGTTAGCAGCTGTTCGGGTAGCCGTAGAGAATAGCATTGCTCAGCTAAAAGCTTTCTTCATATTGCGGATAGAAAATCGGATGAGAAAGAAGGAAAAACCAGCTGATGCCTTCTGCTTGTGTACTGAGTTAGCTTGTGTCAAGAGATATCATGCAAATACTTGATTTTTAGTCAATAACAACTCCATTGTATCAATGCCATCGGCATAGTCGCTCACCGTAGGGCTTTGGGCGCGGCCGAAGGCAAACGAGCCCGGGTAGCGCCCGCCCGCCGACACCAGGCACTGCGTCTGGACGGCTACGTTGGTAAGCTGGTCGAGCAAGTCAATTTCTTGGGTGTAAGTGCTATAGTGCAACATCGAAATAGGCGACACGAGCGCCGTTTGCTCCGTCAGCAATAAGAAGCCCGAGTCGAAGTGCGGCACTGCATTCACCAGCAAGATGCTCTTATTGTAATCGTAGTTGTTCTGGTATTTGTGGTGGTTGAGCACGTGCTGCCAGGGCGCCAGCGCATCGAGCAGCGGCACAAAGTTATAGCCTTCGGGCACGTACAGTTTACTCACGTTGCGGCAGCCCAGGCCATAATACTGAAAAATATCGGAGCCAAGCCCGGCTAGCTCCTGCGGCGTTTCGCGGCCCGTGAGGATGGCCAGGCTGGTGCGGTTGCGCCGGATGAGGTGGGGCTTATTGCGGAAATAATATTCAAAGTAGCGCGCCGTATTATCCGAGCCAGTAGCAATGAATGCGTCGGCCGCATTTAGCCGCTCCACAAACTCGATGCGCTCCGTAAAGGCGGGCTCAAGCTGGGTCAGCTCCTGGGCAACCCAGCGCATGAGCACGGTATCATCCTGGCTAGGCTTGGCGAGCAGCGTGTGGCCGCTCAGCAGCACGCACAGCAGATCGTGAAAGCCCACGAGCGGGATATTGCCGGCCATTACTACGCCCACCTGGCGGGGCTGGTCGGGCTCGGCACGGTAGCGGCCGGCCCAGCGGCTCAGTTCGGGCTCGGCCAGCAAGTGGGCCACCCCCGTGATGGCGGTGCGCACATTGGGGAGGTCAAACCAGGCGTTGCGGTTGCGGGCGCGGGCGGCGAGGTCACTTAGTTCGTCTTCGGTGAGAGTGGCGAGGCGGAGGCCCAGAGCAGCAAAAGCTGCGAGGCGAGAAGCGTGGTTCAGCATGAAATAATAACAGTCGGCCCGGTAAATCGGCCTTACCTTTGAGGGTTCAAACTGGCCTGCCTACCCGGTTTTACGTATAGACAGGCAGCTTGACCAGCAATATTACTCATTAGCAAAAGGAGACGACGGCAATGGCCATCATGATAACCGACGAGTGCATCAACTGTGGTGCCTGCGAACCTGAATGCCCCAATACCGCTATCTACGAGGGCGGCGCGCAGTGGCGCTGGGCCGATGGCACCACCTTGAAACAAGTACAAACCATCGACGGTAAGACGGCCGGCGGCACCGACCCCCAAAAGCCGGTATCCAACGAGTACTACTACATCGTGACTGATAAGTGCACCGAGTGCGTGGGCTTCCACGAAGAGCCGCAGTGCGCCGCCGTGTGCCCCGTCGATTGCTGCGTCGATGACCCCGACCACCGTGAAACCCGCGAGCGCCTCACGCAGAAACAGCACTGGCTGCACAATGCCGCGTAGCACAGACTCCGCGAGTCCGCAGCCTGCGAAGGTTTGTGCTATGTAAAAAAAGGACGTCATGCTGAACGTAGTGAAGCATGACGTCCTTTTAGTTTTGCATTAGAATAACTGCCGGCTAGCATCTTGCTCGGTCGCCAGCAGCACCAGAAACTCTTCCCGCGATACCTCCTCGGCGCCCAGCGCCAGCATGTGCGGCGTCAGCTGCTGAATATCAAACCAACTGGCCCCGCGCGCCTGCAAGTGGCTAGCCAGCGCCAGCACCGCCAGCTTCGAAGCATTGGGCCGGTGGTGAAACATACTTTCGCCCGCGAATACGCCTTGCACGGCCACGCCGTAGAGGCCGCCCACTAGCTCGTCACCTTCCCACACCTCCACGCTGTGGGCGTGGCCGGCGGCGTGCAGCGCTTCGTAGCCGCCCACCAGTTGCGGCGTTATCCAGGTGCTATCCTGGCCGGGGCGTAGCTGAGCCTGGCACGCCCGCATTACCGGCCCAAATGCGGCATCGAAACTGATGCGCCACGGCGACTGCCGCTGCGCCCGCGCCAAGCTGCGGCCCACGTGCAGGCTGGCCAGCCGCAAGATGCCCCGGCGCGGTGGGCAAAACCAGGCCAGCGGCCAGCCCGGCACCGGCCACGGGAAAATGCCCTGCGCATACGCCGCCACTAGGTTTTCGACAGTGGGCTGGCCGCCGAGCAGCAGTAGGCCGTCGAGGTCGTCGCGCGCGGCGGTGGGTGAAGGGAAAGTAAGGGGCATGGGAATGCGAAGTGGAAGCAGGCCGCTTTTTGCGCTATAGGCAAGAATACGAGAGCTATAAAGCTCGCCCTACTGGGCCCTATTTGGTCTACCTTTACTGTACTCGCGTGGGGGTTATGCCCCGCGACCTAAACGAGTCGTTTTCATGAAACGAAGAAAGCCCGGCCGTTGGCGCGGCTGGGCTTTCAGAAGTGCGGGGTTATTGTTCAACCCTTTACTTCATCGGGATATGAAGAAAAACGCGAGGCCGGAGTTTGCGCTTAAAGTCAAACTTCGGATGCCTGCTGAGCTAGTCAAGTGGCTCGTCGGGCTAGTAGTTGGTGGGACTGCCGCAACGGCAGTAGCTCACTTGCTGCACTAAGTGGCAAAGGCCGTGCCTTGAGGTGCGGCCTTTGTTTTTGATTTCGTAATGTGCAATTTGCACAATACGAAATTACGTAGCTTTCCGAGTTCTAGATAGGTTTTTACAAAAAGTTTTGTGAAATTCTTACTCATTGCCCCCGCCGTACTTTTGCTACCTAGTAGCTGAAACCCGACCACATGTCCCTCGCCAAAACTTATTCGCCCGCCGACGTTGAAGCCAAATGGTACCAG
>CAZERY010000246.1:0-3717 GCA_964514915.1 uncultured Hymenobacter sp. | reverse complement strand
GCGCCCGCGAATTGCTGGGCCTGCTCAACCTCGACCACCGCGTCGACCACAAGCCCAGCGAAATGAGCGGTGGTGAGCAGCAGCGCGTGTCGGTGGCCCGCGCCCTTATCAATTCGCCCGAAATCATTTTTGCCGACGAGCCCAGTGGCAACCTCGACTCGCGCAATGCCCAGGAACTGCACGAGTTGTTTTTCTGGCTGCGCAAGGAGTTTGGCCAAACCTTCGTCATTGTGACGCATAATGATAACCTCGCCCAGATGGCCGATCGCCGCATCGTGATGCGTGACGGCCACATTGTAGAGGAGTAAGGGGAGCAGGAATAACCAATAGGAAATGCACGCTATTTGTGAGCAAGAGGCAGCGAAGGCTTGCTAAGCACCTTGGAAAGCCGGCTGGCTAAAAAGTATTTTTAACACCTCCCTAAACCTCTTGATAATCAGCGCCAAATTTTACTAAGGAAATTGGCTTTACCGGAACGCTATTTGGCTGCGGGTGGTTTGATATTCGTACTACAGAACGATAACCGGCCCCTGGCCAATCCAACCATGACCGAAGCCACTAAGACCCCGAAAGAAGCTATTGCTGCCCCCAAAAAAGTAGCACGTGTAGAGAGCTACGACATCGCCAAATCGGACGAGACGCTCGACTTGGCGAAGGACTTGGCCAAGTTTATCAAAGACAACAAGCTTAGCACCCAGGTGCAGGGCAAAGAGTTTGTGAACGTGGAGGGCTGGCAGTACGCTGGCTCGCGGCTGGGCATCGTACCCATCGTGGAGCACGTCATTAACGTGAGCACCGACCAGGAACTGAAGTACCAGGCCAAAGTGACGCTGTACGACCTGCGCCACGGCACTACGGTAGGCGCTGGCTTTGCTATTTGCTCAAATAAGGAAAGCGGCAAGAAGTTTTACCAGGAGTTTGCCATCGCGAGCATGGCCCAGACTCGTGCCGTAGGTAAAGCCTACCGCAACATCCTGGCCTGGATTATCCGTGCCGCGGGCTACGAGCCCACGCCGGCCGAAGAAATGGAGTACTCGGGCAACGTGCCGGCCCCGTCCGTAGCCGCAGCAGCCGAGCCCGCTGCCCCGGTAATGCGCGCCGTTACGAACGAGCCCGCTGCCCCGGACCTGGTGCCCGCCGAAGCCCCGGCCGCTGAAGCTGCTGCTCCCGTACAGTACGCCACCGCTAGCCAGAAAGAAGAAATCATCCGCTTACTGAACCACCCGCTCATCACGCGCCAGGAGAAAACCAAGATGCTGCTCAACATCAACCGTCTCGATGAGGAGCGCGCTACCCAGGCCATTGCCAAGCTGCGCAAAGCCATTGAAGACCGCGAGGGCACCACGGCTGTAGCAGCCTAAGGGTTGCTTTCTCAACTCATCAGAAGCCCGGTGCCACCTCGCACCGGGCTTTTTTGTGCGAGCGTATTTTTGCTGCCATGAGAATAGCTGTTGATATTGTCCTTTTCGGCTATGCCGAGCAGCAGTTGCAGTTGCTGCTCATTCGGCGCAAGTACGCGCCCATTGGCTGGGCCCTGCCAGGTGGCTTTGTGCTCGAAGAGGAAGACCTGGATACCGCCGTGGCCCGCGAGCTGCGCGAAGAAGCCGGCGTGGCGGAGGTGTATCTCGAACAGCTTTACACCTTTGGGGCCGTGGCCCGCGACCCGCGCCGCCGGGTAATCAGCGTGGCCTACTACGGACTGGTGAAGCCGGAAAAATTCACGCTGTCTGCCACCACCGACAGGGCGGAAGCCAAGTGGTTTTGGCTCGAAAACCTGCCACCGCTGGCCTTCGACCACGCCGATATTATTGGGGTGGCCCACCAGCGCCTGCGCGCCAAGGTGGCGTACCAGCCCGTCGGCTTCGAGCTGCTGCCCGATAAGTTTTTATTTTCTGATTTGCAGCGGCTCTACGAAACACTGCTGGGCCGCGAGCTGGATCGTCGCAACTTTCGCAAAAAAACCCTCGCTTTCGGCATTGTGGAAGACACGGGCGAGAAGCAGCAGAACGTGGCCCATCGCGCCGGCGGGCTGTTCCGGTTCAACAAGGCGCGGTACGAGGAGATGGTCCAGTTAGGGTTTTATTTTGAATTGTAAATCAAGGGAAGGAGAAAAATAAGTTGGAGATTCAAAAATTGTTAACACCTTTGTGTAAAATTTACATTAAGCTAGCGAGTAGTTCACTTCGCTAGTTTCTCTCAGCCCATGAAAAAGCGAATTAGCGTAGTAGTGGGGCGGTTTCAGGTACCGCACTTAGCCCTGCACCCCGGCTACCGGGTGGCTCTACGGTGGCCGGGCGAGCTTTCTGGATACCTACCACCGGCACGATGGGCAGTTCGCTACCAGATTTTTGCCGGGCCTTATCAGTCCAGCTTACTGCGCCAGCGATATTCGCCGGCGCATTGGGCAGGAGCAACGCAGCTCGGCCGACATTCGCACGGGGATTATCCAGGCCTGGGAGAGTGGGACGGAAGCGGCTGCCGGGTAGCGCGGCGGCTAGCCTCGCTACCCGGCAGCCGCTTTCTCTTTTCAGTAATTTTTAACGCCGTATTTTCAGCATGACTACCCTCACCGTGCCCGACCAAACGGTCCTCATTGCGCAGCTACAAGTCCAACTGGCCCACTTGCAGCAAGCCCAGACGCAGCGCCCCAACATCCTGCTGCTGTCCGATGCTTACAAGTATTCGCACGCCAAGTTTTACGAGCCGGGTACCACGCGCATTTATTCTTACCTGGAGTCGCGCGGGCACCGTGGCAACGTGTTTGATGCCACGCTAGTGGCTGGCTATCAGTATCTACTGAAGAAATACCTGGGCGGCCCGCTCTTCACGCAGGAGGAGCTCGACTACGCCGCCGATCACCTGAAGGGCGTATTTGGCCGCGACGACGTATTCGACAAAGCCCGCTTTCAGCAGTGGCTCGATGAGTATGATGCCGTGGCGCCGGTGCGCATTCGGGCGGTGCCGGAAGGCACGGTGGTGGGCACCCGCAACGTGCTGATGACCATTGAAAACATGGATGACCGGTATTTCTGGCTACCTAACAAAAAAAACGTCCATGCCAGCCAGCGCGACACGCCCCGCGTACGCGTCCAACGCCGCGCCTTCCTCGAAGCCTTGGCCAGCGAAGACGTGAGCCGTTTCGAATTTGTGGACGAAACGGGTACGAACCTGAGCTATACCTGGCGCTACGGCCGGGCCCAACCGGGGCAGCGCGTGGGGCAAGGGGTGCCGTTGCGCAGCGGCGGCAACGTGACGGTGGTGGGAGCCTTGACAAGCAAGGGGGTGGAGGCCGTTATGGAACTGGATGGGGCCCTAAACGAAGCGGCCTTCGCCCCCTATCTCGACCAGGTACTCGGCCCGACGCTCGTGCCCGGGGATGTCGTGGTACTCGACAACCTGCGCGTGCATAAGATGGCCGGCATGGCCGAACGCGTAGCGGCCTACGGAGCCCGCTTGCTGTTTCTGCCGCCCTATTCGCCCGATTTTAACCCGATTGAACTGGCCTGGAGCAAACTCAAGACGGCCTTGCGAATGGCGCAGGCGCGTACTCGGCAAGCCTTGAGCGAGGCCTTGATGCAAGCCTGCGACTGGATTACGAAAACCGATGCCCAGAACTGGTTTGCGCACTGTGGATACCATGTACACTGAAGTGAAACCCACTATAATAGGACTTACGCACTTGAAATTCAGGAACCGCCTTCATCGGCTGGAAACAGC
>CAZERY010000245.1:0-3823 GCA_964514915.1 uncultured Hymenobacter sp. | reverse complement strand
GGCCTATGACGAACTGCGGCGTGGCCCAAAGGGATGCCACCACAAACATATGATGCCGTTCCTTTGTAAACATACTATTAGCTGATTACGCAGCAGCCAATCCAATAACTTTACCGCCACTCAGTGTTGCCGATCTACTCGCGCTTGCGCCCGATGCTGAGGCGGTAAATCGTTTCGGTCAGGCGCTTAGCTCTGATTTCGGCGCTCTTAGCACCTTTCAGGTAGCGCACGTACGACCGCTGCTCGGGCTTGGTGAGGCTCTTGAAGAACTTTTGGGCAGCCTCATTGCTGGTCAGGCCGGCCGCTAGGTCGTCGGGCATGGTCACGACGCGCTCGCTCAGGTCGTGGCGCAGGGCTACGCGCAGTACGTCGCCCACCGTTTTGCCCACGGCCCGGCGTACTTCGCGCGGTATCACGAGTGCGTGGTAGCCATCGCCGAGCGGCGTTAGCTCGCCTTGGTAGGGAAAGCCATCGACGGCTGTCTGCACCAACAACTCGTCGCTGGTGCCGTACACGTCGGCCACTGAAAATGGCGCTACCACAAATACATCGCCCGTGCGTGGGTCGGCTTCGAGCGCCGCCTCAAATTCCTGTTCAAATTCTGTCATTGTGAGCAAAATTAACCCGGGCTGATCTTCGCGCGCGGCTGCACAGTGCGCAGGGCCTGGGCAATGACTGCTACATCGGCGGCGGCGATAGTACGCACGGCCGCTACTGGCAGCGCTAGCTCATGGCACAGGCGGTGGGCCAGGGCGGTGGTTTCGGTCAATACCAGGTCGGCGCGGCGCAGGGCTTGGCGCTGCAGCTCAGCTTCCCAGCCCGTGGCCGTATCGAGCGGCTCAGACGCCGGGGCCGCCAGGGTAGTAACGTGCAACACCAACGGTCGCCCCGTGCGCTGGCGCAGTTCCTGTGCGGCTAGCCACGTCGGCCAGGCCGGGGCATAAATAGCTTCAAAAGACTGATCGGCCAATGCGAGTGGCACGGCAAAGCGGGCGTATTGAATAACTTGAAAATTCAAGCTGGGTGCCGAATACGAGCGGCCCGCCGCCCGCAGGGCTTGCGCCAACCCTGACGCCTCGTCTTGCTCAGCCGCAAGGGTAGGCGCCACTAACTCAGCCAAGGGTGCTGGCTGGCGCAAGGCGGCCAGTGCTTCGGGCCAGCTAGCCTGCTCGAGCGCTGGCCTGGTAGTAGCTGAGACACCAAAAGAAGCTGGCTTATCAATAGGCAAGGCGTTAGCAGCCGGCAGCAAAGTGGCGTGAGCCAGCTCGAAGTTACTTTGCTCGTCAACCTCGGTGGGCAGTAGGTCAGCATCTAAATCAGGGGCAAATTCGGCTGGCTCGCTCACCAGTAGTAGCGCTGGCAAGCCATCTTCTGACACGGCGGTAGCAAGTATCGCAGCGGTCGGCTGGCTAGCCAGCGTCGAGGCACCGATGTAAGGCGGCGCCGGAAATCCCAGGGACGCCGTCCAGGTAGGAGCCGGCAAAGGCTGGCCAGCGCGCTGGGCTAATTCGGACAAGGAAAAGCTGCTTAGGTGTAGTACTCGTACCGCTGGCCAGGCTAGGTTAGGAGGGGTGAGGACTTCCTCAATAAGCGGTGTAGGAGGCGATGCCAAAGGCGCATTAGCCGATGCTACGAGGGCCGGCTCGGACTGGGCCACGGCTGGTAGCAGCGCGTCCGAAGTGGGTATCTGCGCTGCTTCGGCCATTGGCGTAGCGCCCAGGGATGGCTCAGCTAGCTGCGCTCCCAGCTCGGCGACGGCGGTGGCGGGAAAAGGTAGGTATTCTTCGGCGCTCAGGACTCCGGGGGCCTCGGCTTGCGGCACCATCATCAAGATGGAACCGATGGGTGAGCTGGCCGCCTGCACGGCCTCTAGTAGGGTTCGCACGGTCGGGGTGGCTTCATCCCACGCGAGCACTAGTACGGCGAGGGGCGCAACTGAAACGGCAGGAACAGGCATCGACAAAAGCTATAGGCTCGCGAATAACGGCATTGCTTGGCATGGGTTAACCCGCTAACCAGAAAAAAACTGCTTCTGAGCTAGCTAGCAATTCGCAAATGCCCTTGCGGTATATAGCGTTTCGTCGGCCAGCCGCTTGCCCCGCGAACAATAAAGATTGGCAGAAGAACTTGTTATATTTTTTGTTCGCTATCATGCGGCTGCGCAAACAAGCCGCCCAGGATTGCACTGCTGCCAGGTGAAGGTCTAGCTTTAAAGCCGTGCTAAAACTTATCTTGCAAGCTGATTACCGCGCACCTGTTAGTGCTGGCATTATTTTTTGACTTACTACCCCGCTTTCCCCGATACTCTTTTATATGGCTAGCTCTTCCGTTCAGGAAAACAACTACATGCTTAATGACCTGGCGGCCCAAGGCCGGCAGGAACATTTGCCCGGCCCCGTGCAACAGGCTGCGCAAACCGAAGACCACCTCTTCACCTTCACCACGGAAAACGGGACCCGGCTGCTGCTGCACGTGCTTTCCGATAAGATTCTGCGCTTCCGCTACCTCACGCCCGATAGCCCCGCCGCGCCCGACTTCAGCTACGCTGTGCCGGGCCCCGATGAGGCGCACCCGCTGCGCCCGCAGGCACCCACTTTCCTGGAGTTTAAGGAGAAAACCGACCACTACCGCATCACCACGGCGCGCCTCATCTGCATTGTGTGGAAGGACTCGCTGCGCACGCGGGTGCTCGACCGCTCGGGCAATCTCCTGGGGGGCGATGAAAAGGGCTTTCACTGGCACCACGACTACGATACCGGCAACGACATCGTGAAGATGAGCCAGCAGGTGCCCAGCGGCGTGTGCTACTACGGCCTCGGCGACAAGCCCGCCAATATGAACCTGCGTGGCCAACGCTTCTGCAACTGGGGCTCCGATACCTATGGCTACGTGAAGGGCTCGGACCCGCTTTACAAGAACATTCCGTTTTTCCACGTGCTGCAACAGCGCATCGCGCACGGTATTTTCTTCGATAATACCTTCAAGGCTTTCTTTGATTTTGCGGCCGAGCGGGCCGACGTCACGAGCTTTTGGGCCGAAGGCGGCGAGATGAACTACTACTTCATCTACGGCCCGAGCCTGCTCGAAGTAACCCAGGAGTACACGCGCCTTACTTGCCCGCCGCCGCTGCCGCCCCTCTGGACGCTCGGCTACCACCAGTGCAAGTGGAGCTACTTTCCGGCGAGCAACGTGCAGGCCATCGCCAGCGGCCTGCGCGAGCGGCGCATTCCGTGCGATGCGATCTACCTCGACATCGACTACATGGATGGCTACCGATGCTTTACGTGGCACCCGCAGCACTTCCCCGAGCCCAAGCGCATGGTGCAGGAGCTGGCCGCCGACGGCTTTAAGACGGTAGTGATCATCGACCCTGGCATCAAAATCGACCCCGCTTACCCGGTGTACCAAGAAGGAATCAAGAATGATTTCTTCTGCCGGCGCGCCGATGGCCCGCTCATGAAAGGCTCGGTGTGGCCCGGCCAGTGCAACTTTCCCGACTACACCCGTCCCGAAGTGCGCGAGTGGTGGGCGGGCTTGTTCGAAGGCCTTATCAAAGACGTGGGCGTGAAGGGCGTGTGGAATGACATGAACGAGCCCGCCGTGTTTGAGAAAGGTACTTTCCCCGACGACGTGCGCTTTGGCTACGATGGCCAGCCTACTTCGCACCGCAAGGCCCACAACATCTATGGCATGCAGATGGCCCGCGCCACCAACGATGGCGTGGCCCGCTTCAGCTACCCCGACCGGCCGTTTACCATCACGCGCAGTACCTACGCGGGCGGCCAGCGCTACTCCTCGGGCTGGACCGGCGACAACATCGCCA
>CAZERY010000244.1:0-3875 GCA_964514915.1 uncultured Hymenobacter sp. | reverse complement strand
AAAAAAAGCGCCTGCCTACCGGCCGGCGCTTTTTAAAGATGTGGGTAAGGACAAGTCTACCTAGTGCAGAACGGGCTTTTTTTGAGCTACCACCAGCTACCTCAGATCATCGTCACCGCTACTCGATCACTTGCGCGGCTACGTCGAACGCAGCCGCGGGGGGCTGCGGGTTCATTTCGGCGAGGGCAGCTACCACGATTTCGGCAATCATCAGGTCGCGGGCGCGCTTATCGTTGGCCGGAATAATATACCACGGGCAGTCGGCGGTAGAAGTCGCAGCCAGCGTTTCCTGGAAAGCCGTTTGGTACGCATCCCAGAGCTTGCGCTCCTGGAGGTCGCCGGGCTCAAATTTCCACCGCTTCTTGGGGTTGTCGAGGCGAGCTTGCAGGCGCCGGGCTTGCTCGTCCTTCGAGATATGCAGAAAAAACTTGAGCACCCGCGTGCCACTACGCGTCAGCAGTTGCTCAAAGTTTATAATATCCTGGTAGCGCTGCTGCCAGGTGTGGGGCTCGATAAGGCCGTGCACACGCGTTACGAGCACATCTTCGTAGTGCGAGCGATTAAACACCCCGATGTGCCCCCGGCCCGGCGTACGCTGGTGAATGCGCCACAAAAAATCGTGGTTTAACTCTTCAGCACTGGGCGACTTGAAAGAAGCCACTTCTACTCCGGCCGGATTAACCCCCGTGAGCAGGTTGCGAATCGTGCCGTCTTTGCCGCCCGTATCGATAGCCTGAAACACCAGGAGCAAGCTTTGGCGATGCTCGGCATAGAGGTTTGCCTGAAAGTCGCTGAGCTGCTTACGCAGTTCGGACAAGCGTTTCTTCACCTTTTTCTTGTGCGAGGTTTCAGGGCCGGCCGCACTGATATCGGCCAGGCGTAGCGGGATATTGGGGCGCACTAGCACGGCGGACGTGGTAGCAGGGGTAGCAGATGCCATAGGCGAAGAGGAAAAAGAGAACGTCGAAAAAGGCCGGGTGAACGCCGGCCATTGGTTAAACGAAAAAGAAGGCTGTTCGCGTTGTGCTAAAGAGACGCAAGCAGGTTTGGGGCCGCTTTTTTGGCTTCAGAATCACCTTGGCTCATCGCCTTCAGCTCGCTCGTTGGCCAGCTCACTTTCCGCGACACGCCGGCAGGGCCTTTTTACCTCCTCAGTGCACCCTTCCTGATTAGAAGCCGTTAGAAAAACTGCTAATTGCTGATTGTTCACTGATACTTGTAAAAAGTGCCTGAATTACCTGAAGTCGAAACCTACCGCCGCTTTATTAACGAAGTAGCAGTGGGCCAGACGATTACCGGCCTCGAAGTGCGCGACGCGCACGTGCTGGCCGTACCCGAAGATGAGCTGCGCGCTGCCCTGCTGGGCCGCACCATCACTGGCACTGGCCGGCTCGGCAAAAACTGCTTTCTGGAGCTGGACAACGGCCGCCTGCTGGTGCTGCACTTCGGCATGACCGGCGACATTGGGGCGTACCGCGATGCGCCCGATGCCCCGCGCTTTACCCGCGTGGCGTGGCAGCTAGCCGATTCTGGCTTGAATTTGGCGTTCATCGACCCGCGCAAGTTCGGCCGCATCCGACTGGCTGACAGCGCCGAAGCGTATCAAAAAGCCAAGAAGCTGGGCCCCGACGCCCTGCAAATCAGCGCCGCCGAGCTGCACCAGAAACTGAGCCGCCGCAAGGTTTTTGTGAAGCCGCTGCTGCTCGACCAAAGCCTCACCGCTGGCCTCGGCAACTGGATTGTGGATGAGGTATTGTTTCAGGCCAAAATCCATCCCGAGCGGCTCGGCAACTCGCTGGTCTCAACGGAAACTACGGCGTTGCACGAGGCTATTCAACTGGTCCTCAGCACGGCTATTCAGCACGAGGCTACTTACCAGCACTTTCCGGCTAGCTTCCTCATTCACGCCCGTGAGTGGGATGACTCGGCCACCCCGGGCTCTGATGCGCATACCTTCTGCCCACGCCACCCGCAGGTGAAGATCGACAAATCATACGTGGGCGGCCGAGCTACCTACACGTGCCCTACGTGCCAGCCGACGCCGCAGTAAATTGGCTAGTGCTCGCCGGGCAAGCCATTTTGCAGGATCAGTGCGCACACGCCGAAGCCATCATGACTGGTTTATCTATCTACTGGAACCTCCTGCAACTCTGGTTGTCTGCCTCCATTTGAACGCGAGCATGTTCCCAATCCTAGTCAGTAGCAGGAGCAAAAATGACAGAAAAAAGCCGCCTGCATAACCAGCGTCGCGTCGATGCTCGGTTAGGAGCAGTACAAAACCTGGTAGCCCGTTCAACAGCGCTAGAAAAAACCCAAAGAGTGCTCCAACGTCGATACCAGCACTCATGATTATTAGCAACAGTAGCAGCAAATTGACGGCAACGGGCCAAAGCGTTTTCTTTGCACCAAATGATGAAGGGACGTCTGGCTCGCTCATATGCCGATTCTTTCGCTGCGTAACTCTTCCAGCCGCGCCAGTTTTTCTTGGTCGCGGCAGAAGATGTTCATCGTTCGAATGGAATGATTTTCAAATCCTTACTCACGGTATGCACGCAGGACTTTTTGATGGCGCGCACGTCGAAACTCCAGGCGTCTATGAACTGGAGAATAATGACCCGGAATAAATTCTCGTAGCCCAAGTTTGGCGCGCATGTACACGGCCCCATCTTCAAAGACGATTTTGGCCTCAATGCGCTGCAGGCACAGGCTCCTTGGCTCACAACTGGCCCCATCACTCCAAAACTTCCGCCTATTCATCGAGAATTTCTGTGGTTACGCACAATTCGTAAGCGCCTGTCCGAAAGCTGCTGTAAATCCAGTGAAGCGGCGACCTGACAGACACAAAGACGAGCAGGGCATTGGTATCAATGACGTAGCCGAGGCATTCTCTTCTAGTGTACCAGCCCGCATTTTGGTTGTCAGCATCCGCTGCATGTCGGTTTCCGTCCAGTTGTTAGTATCTCACCATGCATTAGCCCCAGCAATTGCGCGCTCGGCGAAGAAATCAGCCAATAAGTCTTTCACCTTCAGCAATTCCTCTTCGGGCAAGTTGCGGGAATACAGCCGTAGCACCTCCAGTTGCAGGTTGCTGAAGCGGGGCGAGGTTTCGGGAATCGGTTGCATAGCAGGTAGAGCTAATAATCGAACAGCCTAATGTACTTCTAGAGCGGCACTTGCCCCACGGGTGCCGTTGCGCCGCTCGAGTATCGTTTCCGCCCCGGTCCCATTGCTCAGGCACTTGCCCCACGGGTGCCGTTGCACCCCCACCCCCAAACATAATACCCCAGCCCCGGCAGTGGCGCGGCGGGCTTGAGAAACTCCAGCAGCAGGCGAAACAGCAGGTAGCACGCCAGAAATAGCTCGAAGCGGCGGCCATTGGGCAGCGGCGGCCGACGCTCCAGCAGCCACAGCGTACCGCCGAGCAGCAGCAGAAACCCGATTTCGTACAGGTTAGTGGGTGGCGTCGGATGCCGTCACCAAAGTTTATCCCCCAGGGCAGGCTAGTGGCGGTGCCGAAAGTACCCGGTGAGGCCGCTGAAGTGGCAGCCGAGCCGACCGATGGCTAGCCCCAGCAGCAACGGAAACACCATAAGGTCGCCGCTGCTGGTGCGGATGCCGAGGCGCTTTTTCACCAGCTCCACTCCTACTAGTGCTTAGTCAGGGAAGTCGATTAACAGAATGCAGGCCATTTAGGTTAGGCTGGTATGGCCAGACCAATCATCCCTTTTGCCCTACCGGCCGCCGACCAGGCCGCCCTGGAAAACTTCACCCGCACGGGCTGCCGCCCGGTGCGGGCCGTGCGCCGCGCCCAGGCCCTACTGGCCTTAGAAGCTGTTTAAGTTAGCATTTTTTAACAATTCTTCTAATGCTACATA
>CAZERY010000243.1:0-3968 GCA_964514915.1 uncultured Hymenobacter sp. | reverse complement strand
GCACGGTGTGGCGCAGCAGGGCCAGCAGCTGGCCGGTGGCAAACTCGCCCACCGCGTCGCGGTTGCCCTCGGGGGCATTTACGAGCGTCACGTTGGCGTCGGCCAGCGCCTCTTCGTCGATGTTATCGACGCCGGCCCCGGCGCGGGCCACGTAGCGCAGGTGCGGGCCGTGGGCCAGCAGGCTAGCCGTAACGCGCAGCTTGCTGCGCACCATCAGCCCCACGTAGGGGCGGGCGGCCAGCGCGGCGGGCACGTCGGCGGCGGTGAGCTTGGGTTGGTAGTCGCCCTCGACGCCGATGCTCGCAAGCATCGGCAAAAGCGAGGGGTGCATATCGTCGATTATCAGGCAGAGGGACACAGTCTTGTTACTCAATAAGAGGTTAATTCGGGGTCGAATGGCACTAGCACGCTGTTGTTTAACCGACGCACTGTGGCTTGAAATTCCATTTTGCCTAAAGGACCAATGATTTTGCTTCGGGCAAACTCACGGCTTTCCGTGTCTAACGTTTTGCCCAGCGGAACAACATAATACTGTTGGCCGGTGCTGGCCGCTCGTAAGACAATACAATTTTTATAGGACTTACGCACTTGAAATTCAGGAACCGCCTTCATCGGCTGGAAACAGCGTTTCTGTGCGGTCAAAAAAACATTTGCATTTTAGTCAAATTATTGATTATCAAGAACTTGACTTTTGAGCGCGTAAGTCCTATTTTACTAAACCCAGCTTCGGCAATCGTGCTGCTAATTAGAGCATCAGCCAGGCCCCATTCTTTATCCTCGAAGTGCAGATACCAAGAATCAGCCTGGGAATCTATTCCGTCCAGGTAGTAATGACCTATTAGATGCCGAGTTTTAAATTCATTACCCCAAAAACATCCGTTCACCACTAGTGCCAGCGGCAAAAGCAGTAGCCACCGTCCTACTGCCAGCCGGTTTACAAACGGCTTATGGCTCACAGCTGGCTAGCCGCCACCAAGTTCGTCAGCAGCACAAACTCCGCCACCCCCAACTGCTCGGCGCGCTTGTCAAAAATCTCGCCCGCCATGGCTTCGGCCGAGAGGCCCAGCGGCTTGAGGGCGTTGCGCAACGTCTTGCGGCGCGTCGAAAACGCCTGCTTCACGACGCGAAAGAATAGCTTCTCGTCGCAGTCCAGCTTCTCGGTCGCGTTGCGGGTGAGCCGCACCACGGCCGACTCGACTTTGGGCGGCGGAATGAACACGTGGGGCGGCACCGTGAACAGGTACTCGATGTCGTAGTAGGCCTGCAAGAGCACGCTCAGGATGCCGTAGGTTTTGGAGCCGGGCGGCTCGGCCAGGCGCTCGGCCACTTCCTTCTGAATCATGCCCACCACTTCGCGCACCTGCTGCCGGCTAGCCAGCACCTGGAAAAATATCTGGCTGCTGATGTTGTAGGGAAAGTTGCCGATGATGGCCAGCGGCTGGCCGGGAAACATCGTATCCAAATCCTGTCGCAAGAAGTCGGTCGCATAGATGCGCGGGACCAGCGCCGGATAGTGCTCGGTGAGGTAGGCTACCGACTCGGTGTCAATCTCGACCACGCTGGTTTGAAAAGCGCTATCCTCCAGCAAGTACTGCGTGAGCACGCCCATGCCGGGCCCGATTTCGAGCACCTCGTGCACGCCATCGGGTCGGCGCAGGCTCTCCACGATGCGGCGGGCAATATTGGGGTCGGCGAGGAAGTGCTGGCCGAGGTGTTTTTTGGGGCGAACGGCGGGATGGGCCACGGTATAGCGAATTGCAGCGCGGGGCGCGGCAGCGGGCGGCCTTGCCCCACCCCTGTGCCGCACTCCTGTCGGATGGGAAAATGCCCACAGCCAATTGACTAGGGTTGCCGCAAATATCGACAGTATCGGCACTTTAAGTTATAGAGAGCTACAGCCGCTAGTGCCCAGGATGGGTAACGGGCTACCCAACTGCCACATGCTTTCACCTATTGAGTCAGTCGCAAACTCCCTCAACACGTAGCTTAGCACTCTGTTTCGAACCTAGCTCATTCTTCATGATTACGCGCATAGAAATTGACGGCTTTAAGAGCTTTTCGAATTTTGTGATGGACTTTTCGCCTATGACTGTGGTGGCCGGGGCAAATGCTTCGGGTAAAAGCAATCTGTTTGATGCCTTACAATTGCTTTCCCGTATAGCCGAAGTAGACGATTTACGGGTGGCCTTTGGTGAACAGCGGGGTGATGCGAAAGAACTATTTACGCAATACGATGACAATCACTATGCCGAGCAAATGACATTTAGAGCGGTTCCCAAGTCATTGTACATGATACCCACAATGGTCAACCCAATTTTTGGCATCTTGTTGGGTTATCCAGTCGGTGGCGGCCCGGATGGTGGTTTCCAGGGCTTCGCGGGTGCGGGCCTGGGCCGTGCGCAGCCAAGTTTTGAGTTTACTGAAGGCAAGTTCGAGGGGGTTGAAATCGGGCGAATAGGGCGGCAGATAGAGCAAGCGGGCGCCCCGTGCCGCGACAATTTCGGCCAAGCCAGCTACTTTGTGGGCGGGCAAGTTGTCGAGTACGACCACATCGCCCGGCACCAGGGTGGGGCCGAGTACGTGTTCGAGATAGGCGGCAAAGACGTCACCGGTGACGGCCCCGCTCATGGTCATGGCCGCTTGTAGGCCGTTGGCTGTCAGCGCCGCCACCAGCGTCACGTTTGGCCCCTTGTGCAAGGGCACCCCCTGGCCCACGCGCTGCCCGCCTTCAGCCCGGGCGTAGCGGCGGCAATAGGAGAGGTTGGTGCTGGGCCCAAATGCTTCATGCGCATTTCGTCCACAAACTTGAAACGCGTAAAATCCTCTACCTGAATTGCTTCCAGAAAGGTCTCGCGCAAAGTCATCACCCGTTGCGTGTCGCGTTCGGCGGCATGGAGGCTCTTTTTTTTCGCCGCCAGTCCAGGGCCTGTACCGCCCGTCCCAGCGCCGAGCGGCTCACCGCTGGCCCGCCGAGGGCAGCTAACCAGCCGCGCAGTTCGTCGAGGGTGGCATCCGGGCTTTGGCGCACGCAGTCCCCGAGTTGGACCAGGGCTGCCGCGTCGAGGCCGGGGGCCGGGCCATGGCCGGCGGGCAGCGCCGCCAAGCTGCCGTTCGTGCGGTAGCGGCGCTCCAATTTGGCCACAAACGACACGGAAACGCTGAATTGAGTAGCTACGGCGCCCTGGGTAGCGCCCGCCTGTCGGGCCGCCAGCACCCGCTCCCGTAAGTCCAAAGAATAGGCTTTCATCCGGGAAAGATAAAGCAAAACCTGTACACTAACCTGGGAAGCACTCTAAGCAAACTTATTTTGCTGCCATCTTACCAGAAATTTCGGGCCGAAGTACAGCAAGCGTTTCGTACATTAAATTACTTACATTAGCAATAGTGCTTTAATCCATCAGCACGCCGATGTAGTAGTTGAAAGTATCGACCTCCACGTTGTCGCGGGTGGCGCCGGGCAGGCCGAGGGGCTTACGGTCGGGCGTCACGAAGCGGTACTCGCCGCCCTTGGTGCGCACCCGCACGGGCACGGTGAAGCCGGGCACGTTGCTGACCCAATGACCAAATAACTGGCCTTTCTCGATGCGCATTTCCAGCACTGGCAGGCTGGGGTAGCGTAGGTACTGGGCAAAAAGCGGGTTAAAATCGTAGCCCGCCTCGCGGCTGATATAGTCGATAACCTGCTGGCCGGTGACGGTTTGGTGATAAAATGCCTTGTTGAGACCTCGTAAAATATTGCGCCACTTCACATCGTCGTTGACGATGGTGCGCACCATATTGAGCAGGTTGCTGCCCTTGTCGTACATGTCGCCCGAGCCTTCTTTATTCACGCCGTAGGGGCCAATGATGGGCCCATCGTTGTGAATGTTGCGGCGCTGGCCGTGCAGGTATTCCTGGCCCGCCTGCTTGCCGTACTGGCTTTCCACAAACAAGGCTTCGGAGTAGCAAGTGAAGCCTTCGTGCACCCA
>CAZERY010000242.1:0-4185 GCA_964514915.1 uncultured Hymenobacter sp. | reverse complement strand
CTCCAAAGGTCGAGCCTTCCCGTTTTTATGCCCCGTTTTTAGTAGGGTAGAGTATGGGTGCCTGATAATTGATAATTGAAAATGACTTACCCCGAGACTCTCGCCTGGCTCTACGCACAACTGCCCATGTATCAGCGGGTAGGCGCCGCAGGTTTCAAGAAAGGCTTAGGGAATACGGAGGTCTTAGCGGCTGCCCTGGGTCATCCCGAAACCACCTTTCGGAGCGTGCACGTAGCGGGTACTAATGGCAAGGGATCGTCGTCGCACTTGCTGGCCGCGGTGCTGCAAAGCGCCGGCTACAAGGTCGGCCTCTACACCTCGCCGCACCTGCGTGAGTTTACCGAGCGCATCCGGGTGAATGGGCAGGAGCTGGCCCCTGACTACCTGGTGCATTGGGTGGCCAGCCACCAGCCCTTGTTTGCCGAGGTACAGCCGTCGTTCTTTGAGATGTGCGTGGCGCTGGCCTTCGATTACTTTGCCGCCGAGCGGGTCGACGTGGCGGTGGTAGAAGTGGGGCTGGGTGGCCGGCTCGACTCCACCAACATTATTACGCCACTGGTTTCACTGATCACCAACATCAGCTACGACCACCAAGCGCTGCTGGGCGACACGCTGCCCGAAATCGCGGGCGAAAAAGCGGGCATCATCAAGCCCGGCCGGCCCGTGGTGGTCAGCCAAACGCAGCCGGCCGTAACGGCCGTATTCGAGGCCAAAGCCCGGCAGCAGGGGAGCGCTTTGCAATTTGCCGATGCCCGCTACGAGGCCCGGCCAGCCCCGGCCGGGGCAGCTGGCTGGCAGGTGCTGGACGTTTACTGCGACGGCCAGCGGTGGCTGCCCCAAGTTGAGCTCGGCTTGCTCGGCGATTACCAGCGCCTGAACCTGCCCGGCGTGCTCGCCACGCTCGATGAGCTGCGTGCCCAGGGCTTCGAGGTGCCCGAAAGTGCCTTGCGCCAGGGCTTGCGCGACGTCACGCGCCTCACCGGCCTACGCGGGCGCTGGAGTATTATTGGCCAGCACCCGCTGGTAGTGGCTGATACCGGCCACAACGAAGCGGGCCTGCAACTGGTGCTAGCCCAGCTGGCGCGGATGCCGCACCGCCAGCTGCACCTGGTGCTGGGCGTCGTCAACGATAAGGATATCGCGAAGGTGCTGGCGCTTTTGCCGCGCGAGGCGACGTATTATTTCTGTCAGGCCGCTATCCCCCGGGCATTGCCAGCGGCCGAACTGGCGGCCTTAGCCACGGCGCAGGGGCTGGTCGGCCGGGTCTACGGCCCGGTGCCGGTGGCCGTAGCAGCGGCCCGGGCGGCGGCGGGCCCCGAAGATGTGGTATTCATCGGGGGCAGCACTTTCGTCGTGGCCGAAATAGCGGAGCTGTACCAGGGCTAGGTGCCGGCTAATGGCCGTGCCCGGGCGAGGTTAGCGGTAGGCTGGTAGCGAGGTAGAAAAACCAGCTCGCCTGAAAAGCCAGGGGCTAGCGTAATTTTACAGCCGTTTTTTCCCTATTTCCGTCTGCCGTGCCCCGTATTAAGTTGCAGCGCTTTGCTGAAAATGCCACCCGTTCCGACATCGTAGAGCCAGGTAAAGCCACTTTTGGCCGGTTGGCTGGCCGCTGGGGCGCCGATTTTTTTCCTGCTACCCAGCCTTTGGTGCTCGAAGTAGGCTGCGGCAAGGGCGAGTACACCGTGGGCCTGGCCCAGCAGCACCCCGAGCGGAATTTCCTGGGCCTTGACATCAAAGGCGAGCGTATTTGGCGGGGTAGTACCCGGGCGGCGGCCTTGAGCCTCACCAACGTGGGGTTTTTGCGCCTTATGGCCCATCAGCTCACCGAGCACTTCGCCCCCGGTGAGCTAAGCGAAATCTGGATAACTTTTCCCGATCCGCGCCCTCGAGATCGCGATATCAAGCGCCGTCTCACGGCCCCGCGCTTCCTCTCTATGTACCACGCGCTATTAGCCCCTGGTGGCGTGGCTCAACTCAAAACCGACAGCGAAGGCCTCTACGACTATACGCTGGAGGTGCTGGCGAGCCGCCCCGGCGCCAAGATTGAGCTAGCTACCCGCGACCTCTATACCGAAACCGACCCGGCCTTTGCCGCCGCCCAGGCCATTCAAACGCACTTTGAAGGTAAGTACCGTAGCGTAGGCGTACCCATTAAGTACGTACGGTTTCGGCCCGGCGGGGCGGCCTAAGGCCGCCCGGTGCCAGGGCAATTAGTGCAGGTCGTAGAGGATGTCCTTCGCATTGTGCACGTGGTCGTTGGCCCCGGTGAGGGAACTGAACACGTAGCGCACCCGGCCTTCGCCGTCGAGCACGTAGGTAACGCGGCCGGGTATCAGGCCGAGGGCCGCGCGGGGCACGGCGTACTTTTTGCGCAGCTGGCCGTCGGCATCGCTGAGGAGCGTAAACGGCAACTGGTATTTTTCGGCAAACTGCTGGTGCGAGGCTTCGCTGTCGGAGCTGATGCCAATAACCTCCGCCCCTAGGTCAGTGAATTCCTTGTACTGGTCGCGAAACGAGCAAGCCTCTTTCGTGCAGCCGGGCGAGCCATCTTTCGGATAAAAATAAAGCACTACCGGGTGCCCACGGTGTTCGCTGAGCTTGAACTTGGTGCCCGTGGTCGTAGGCAACTCAAAGTCGGGGGCAAGGTCGCCGGCGTGCAGCGCCTGCGCAGTGCTGGTGCGCGAGACGGGGACTGGCCGCATGTTGACGCTAAGCGGGGGCTGATTGGGCCAAACCAGGAGAGTTTGGTCTTCATAGCCGGCGTAGCCAGCGATCAGGGTTGAAGTCGTCTTGCTGGGAAGCTCCAGCGCAAAACGACCTTTGGCATCGGTAATCACCATGATTGCCGTACCGGAAACGGCAAGCGTAGCACCCGGTAAGGGCTGGCCTAATGGGGTGAATACGCGACCCGTAAGGTGGTAGACGTCTTTATCGGGCGGAGTAGTAGCCGTGGTAGACGGTTGCGACGCTTTTTGGGAAGCGAGAACAGGCGGGTCGAAAGCTTGCGCTTGCAGGGTGAATACTACCCCGAAGGCCAGCAGCGAAGTGGGGAAATAGGGCATTAAGTGAAGCGTAAGTGCCCAGCAGAATAGTAGGCAGTTGGGCAAAATGGCGAGCGATATACGGTAAAGATCGTCCTATAGGTTTGCCTTACAGCTTAAAATTGTGCGCTACTCGCTTAAAGTACGCTGGTACTGTGCCAATACTGGGAATAACTATGCCGAGGTGCGTCGGCCAGCCCCGATGCTACAAGCTGTTCAAGCCGCAGTAGCTACCCGACGCGCGCCCTGCCTAGGCTTCTTCCAGTGCCTCAAACACGGCTTCGAGCTCAGTAAAATCGCGCAGGCCCGGCTTTATTTCGTCGCCCCCGGCCAAGAGCAGGCCCGCGGGGTGCACCTGCTGCGCCAGGTCGGCCGCCTCGGTGGGGTCGGTGGGGCCGGCCAGCCACAGGGGCGCTTGCCGGGCCAGCTGGTGCCAGTAGGCGTAGTCGGCTGGGTAGGGGTGGGGGGGGGTAGTAAAAATGGCAAACCCCGCGGGGAAAGCCGTAGTCAGGTCGGCAATGGTGGCGGCAAAGTGGGCCTGGTTGATGATGATGCTGGCGGGTACTTCGACCAGGGCGGGTACGGCTAGCCCGGCTGGCCAGGCCTGGCGGGTGCGGTCGAGGGTGAGGAGCACGCCCGTCAGGCCGCATTCTTCCACCAGGCGGTTGATTTCGGGGCCGGCCACGTGGCCAAATTCCCCGATGATATCGACGCCGGCTACCCAGCCGGCCAGCTCGCGGGCGGTAGCCGCATCCACGGCCCCAGGTAGGGTGGCGTCGAGCGTGAAAATGAGGCCCTGGGCCCCCATGCCGGCGCAGTAGCGGGCGTCCGACAGGTTATTAATGCCGCGCACGAGCACGGGAAGAGCAAGAGACATGTAGCAATTATCAGTTATCAATCATCAAGTATCAACCAGGTGTACTAAAACAGCAGGCCGTCTTAAGCGTTTGGCAGTGCAAAGATGCTGTCGGCTGGTTGATTGATGACTGCTAACTGATGATTGATAATTGAAATGGTACCTTTGTAGTGGCGCCAGCCGGAACGTTCACTCCCTGGGTGGCTAGCCAGTCTAATGAATCCAACCCCAACCAAGGGCCGCGTTCTCGTGGCCATGAGTGGCGGCATCGACTCGTCGGTGGCCGCC
>CAZERY010000241.1:0-4193 GCA_964514915.1 uncultured Hymenobacter sp. | reverse complement strand
GGCCTGGCTGATGACCTACATGCTGCGCGGCGGCATGGAGGAGCCCGGCGGCACGTCGCAGGGCCTCTGGGATTTTCACGACCTCTGGCACAAAGACAACCAGATCGGCGGCAAAACTGGCACCACCTCCAACTACTCCGACGGCTGGTACATGGGCCTTACTAAGGACTTGGTATCAGGCATTTGGGTGGGTGGCGAAGACCGTAGCATTCACTTCTTCCGCTCGCAGCAGGGTGAGGGTGGGCGCATGGCGCTGCCCATCTACGGCCGCTACATGGAAGCCGTGTACCAGGATAAAAAGCTGAGCTACGACTACGGCCAGTTTCCCAAGCCCCCCGGCAAAATCAACCGTAAATACGTGTGCTACACCGAGTACGAGCCGCGCCGACGCCGCGGTGAGGCCGTCGATAGCATCAGCGCCGACAAACTCCTGGACCAGCTCAACGGCCAAGCCGCTGAAGCTCCCGCTCCTGACTAACCACCCCGCATGATTCGGACCGTAATTTTTGACATGGACGGCGTCATTATCGACACTGAGCCCGTGCACCACCACGCATTTTTCACGCAATTCGGCGAGCTCGGCATTCCGGTATCCGCGGCCGAGTACGCGACGTTTTTGGGTAAGTCAACGCGCAACGTATTCCAGTACCTCAAGCAGGAGTATAAGTTAATGCAAGATGTTGACTCCCTGATGAAGCGCAAGCGGGAGATCTTCAACCAGTCGTTTGACGAAGACGCTAGCCTCGACTTGCTCGCGGGCGTGCGTGCGCTCATCGAAGACCTGGCGCAGCACGGCGTGCAGCTCGTGCTGGGCTCCTCGGCCTCGAAGGCCACCATCGAGCGGGTATTTCGGCGGTTTGGGCTGGCTCCGTACTTTTCGTACATCGTGAGTGGCGAAGATTTTGCGCAGTCCAAGCCCGACCCGGCCATCTTTTTGCACGCCGCCGAGGTAGCCCAAACGCCAGTGAGCGAATGCATTGTGATTGAAGATTCGGCCAATGGCGTGGCGGCGGCCAAGGCTGCCGGCATCTACTGCGTGGGCTACGCGAGCCCGCACTCGGCCTTGCAGGATTTAAGCCAGGCCGACCAGGTTATCCAGCACTTTGCGGAGCTGTCGGCCGAGAGAATCCAGGCCATCGGTGGGGCAGCTAGCTAAGCCAGCTAGCTACTTTCCCGAGAGCTTAACGCAGTTTCGCGGTCGGTGTCCGGTCCGACGGCTGTAAGTCGTCCGACCGGTTACTCGGGAGCACCACCTTCCCAATAGGGGTAACCGTCGTTTGCTCGGTAACCGGTCGGACGGCTGCGCCGTTGGACCGGGCACAAACCCCGAAAATATTTTATCTTGCGAGCCAGCCAGTATTCCCACCAAGTGCACCTCTTGCCATGCCTATCGACCGCCGCGATTTTCTGCGTTACGCTACCATGAGTAGCGTAGCAGCTATGCTGCCGACCAGCCCCGCCCACGCCGCCCGCACGTACCTCAACCCGGTGGTGGCCCGCAACTTACCCGACCCGGCCGTGCTGCGGCACGAGGGCACGTACTACGCCTTTGCCACGACGGGCCAGGGCCGGATGGCCGACGGCCGCATCTTTAGCGTGCTGACTTCCCTCAACCTGGTGGACTGGCGCGAGGCGGGCGGGGCGCTCACGCCCCCAGCCGGTACCGATGGCGCCGACTTCTGGGCGCCCGAAGTGGTGCTGCACGAAGGCGTTTTTTATATGTTCTACTCGCGGGGCGGCGGGGCCATTGCGGCCACCGTGGGCCACCGGCTGCACGTGGCTACCAGCACTACCCCGCAGGGCCCTTACACCGAAGTAGCCATGCTCGACGTGCCCGAGAGCAAGTTCACGATCGACGCGCACCCGTTTCGCGACGCCGATGGGCAGTGGTATCTTTTTTATGCGCGTGATTTTATCGACTCCGATGATGGGTATTTTCCCGGCACCGGCTTGGCCGTCGATAAGTTGGTAGGCATGACCAAGCTGGCCGGGCAGTCGCGCACCGTCATGCGGGCCCGGCACGCCTGGACGCTCTTCGAGGCCAACCGTACCATGCCGCTCTACGACAACCGCACGTTTGCCCAGTGGCACACCCTCGAAGGCCCCTACGTGCGCCAACACGCCGGCAAATACTACTGTTTCTACAGCGGCGCCAACTTCCTGACCGACCGCTACGGTGTCGATTTTTGCGTGGCTGATAGCATTATGGGCCCCTACTCCGAAGCGGGTGGCGGGCAGGGTGCCCGGGTGCTGCACGCCGTACCGGGCCACGTGCGCGGCCCCGGCCACCACTCCCACGCAATGAGCCCCGATGGCCGCACCGAATACCTCGTGTACCACGCCTGGAACCCTGCCATGACCGAGCGCCAGCTCTGCATCGACCGGCTAGCCTGGACGGCGCAAGGGCCACGCTGCCAGGGGCCTACGTTCACCCCGCAGCCATTGCCGGCCTAATAAATAGGGTTAGTTTAGTGGTCTAGCTGGCGCTGCATATCTTGGCCGAAGCTCCATAACTCCTTAATTGGCACCATAGCACGCTTGTTTTTGGCCACGTTTTTCCCTTCCTTGGTGAACAAGAATGGGTAGCAAGCGATGCCTTGGTTGCCAGTCAGATTTTGAACTTCTTGCTCCCAATTTTTCCAGCGCAGGTTTTCGTAGTAGCTAGCTAAGTTGCCGGTAAAGCAGAAGATTAAAAACTCTGAATACGTTCTGTTGGTGGCTTCCCAGCGCAGGTTATCCGGCGCGAAGTAGAATATTTTACCCACTGATTCAGCACCAAAGGCTCCGCCATTGAGGGCATAAAACCCTCCCATCACATCATCGGCAACCAGCAAAAAGCCCTGTTGCTTGTCTTTATTCCAGCCCATTAAATCACGGTCCATCGCCGGGCAGCCGGACCCTAAAATGCGGAGCCAGCCGCCATCAACTAGAATGCCGCCTGTTTCGTAGACGACGGCGCCCATCGGCGACCTGGTAGTGACCTGCGCGGCTACTAGGCTGCTGTCAGCACGGGCTGGAACTTTAGGGAGGACCTGAACCTTGTTCTTAGCCTCTTTAATCCAGGTAGTTACCAATTCCCAGCCGGGCTCTTGCGTATTGATAAGTTCAGGCAGAGTCCGTATAGGCGGCTGCTGAGCATATAAGGGCCAGGCACAGCTGCCGATTAAAAATAGAGCGAGAGCAGTGATTAGTAATTGTTTAAGCATTGCGTAGTAATAGATTGTTAAAGTAGCCATAGCTAAAAGCGCCTGGCCTGCATACAAGTGCAGACCAGGCGCTTTTAGTAAAATCAGTCCCAGCTTATTGCCGCACGGCGGGCGTGGCAGTGCTGGCCGTGATGGGCGCTACGGCAGCCTTAGTTGAGGTGTAAGCGGGGCAGGCATGGCGGCTGCAAGCGCCCAGGCCGAGCGTGGCAGCCCCAGCGGCGAGAATAAGAAGCTTCTTCATAATCAAGGTAAAAGTTGAGCGATACACGGTTAGCTCTCAAAGATAATGCCGGTGAAGCAGAGGTGACAAGGTAGCGGCGGGTTAGCCCGCCGATTCTGCGAATAGTGCTTTTCTACCTCTTCAACTTTCTACTGCGGGCTTTTATTATTCGGTGTAGCCCAGGATTTTCAGCATGCTTTCGGCGCTTTGCTTGGGGGCAAATTCAGTGTCGGTGAGCGTGCCATCGGCAGCACGGTCGAGGATAACGTGCTTGGGCGCCGGGATGAGGCAGTGCTTGAGGCCGCCGTAGCCGCTCAGGCTTTCCTGGTAAGCGCCGGTGTGGAAGAAGCCCACGTATAGCGGCTCGGGGCTAGTCGGCTGGTCGCGAGCGGGTTGCAGCTGCGGCAAGAACGTCTGGTAGATGTGCTTCTCGGAGTTATAGTAGTCCTGCGAGTCGCAGGTGAGGCCGCCGAGCTGAATTTTGCGATAAGGGCGCTGCCAGCCGTTGAGAGCCAGCATGATGTAGCGCTGGCTGAGGGCCCAGGTATCGGGCAGGTTAGTGATGAACGAGCCATCGATCATGTACCACAGCTCCTTGTCGTTCTGGAGCTTCTCGTCCAGAATCGAGTAAATCGTGGCGCCGCTTTCGCCCACCGTGAAGATGCCGAACTCGGTGAAAATATTGGGCTCCGGCACGCCTTCCTCGGCGCAGATGCGCTGGATGGTGCGCAGGATTTCGGCAATCATGTACGGGTAGTCGTACTCGA
>CAZERY010000240.1:0-4202 GCA_964514915.1 uncultured Hymenobacter sp. | reverse complement strand
ATAGAATACAAAAAAAGTTAAAACTCTTAAAGTCAAACACTAACAAGTCTAATAGGTAATAGTGGAGGGCGGTATTGTAATTAGTGGGCGTCGATAAAAAGCCGTTGGACTTTTCAACCCGCCCCAGCACCGCTACCGGGTGGTGAGCGGGCCCGGCAAACTGCACGCCCACGCCGGCCAGCAGGCCTTCTTCAAAATGACGAATGTTGCTTTCCTCATATATTGGCAGCGCCGGCCCGTAGGTGGTCGTCCCAGTCGGTCGGGTACGGTTTTCCTGCGTTAGGTGCAGCAGGAAGCTCCCAGTTACGCCAGCTTCCACTAGTGGCCGCACCCGGCCCGTCAGGGGCTGGTAGCGCAGCAGCAGCGGCACGCGCAGGTAGTCGAGCTGAAAATGCGTTTGGTAGCTGAACGCCGGCTGAAAGGGTGACCCGCTTCCCCCCGTAGTGGAGATAAACTCATACTCATCCTCGTAGCGCTGCCGCGAATAGTGCGCTTCGAGCCGTAAGGATAGCTTGTGCCGTAACGCCCGCGAGCTGATAGAGAGCCCTAAACCTACCTCAGGTGTAAAGCCCGCCTGAAAATTTCCATTGACCGGACTATAAAACCCGGCGAAAGTTAAGTGGCTGGTTTGTCCGCCTAGCAATGCCTCCAGGGTCAGCGACTGGCGCGACTTATAAGCTGCAGTTGCTGAGCTACCAGGCTGGCGGCAAGCGTTGTAGCGCTGCACCGCAGCAATCAGCGAACCTGGTTTAAATTCGGTCTTGGCCAGGCTCAGCAGCACACTGGGGCAATCGGCAAACTGCTCGTTCAGCACACCTCGGAAAACCGGAAGTTCCTGGTAATATTTGCGCACCCCTTCGCTCACCTCCTGCTGGCGCACGGTCAGCTCTCGCAAGGGCGCATTCGAGTCTTTCTGCACATAATAACGCGTTTCTTCGCTGCCTATGCGCCAGCGGTACAGGGCGGCCGGCGGCCCGGCGGCCAGCACTTCCAGAAAGCGTAACCGGGCCGGAGGTGCCTGGCCAGCACTATCGGGCAGGGGCGTCAGGCACGAGCGGTAAGCCTCTTCGCCTTGGATACCGTAGCCGCGTAGGGCTTCGGGCCGGAGCACTTGCGTAGCCGCCGTGGCGGCGGGCCTAAACTGGCAAATGCTAGCGCTGCGCCGAGCGCCACGAAAGTCAACAAACCCCCGCACCGTATCGCCAGCAGGCTGCACGATATAGCCCGGGCGGAAATCAGTTTGGGCCTGGGCATCCGTCCCCATCAGCCCAGCCACGCCTACCAGAACCCCTATAAAGTAGTTTTTTACCACGGAATTGCTTAAAGTATTTGTTGCCTATGAGCGGGCAAAGATATAGCCTTGATGCTACCTTATGCTTCGAGCGGCGTATGCCAAGCGCACGGTATCTTGCGGGCCGCTTGGGTTGGCTGCTGCGGTGCCGCGCTTTGCCGAATGAATGCTATGACTGAATCTTCCTTACCCGCTGCTGCGCCGGTTTCGTTTCCTGAGTTTGGCCCCGTCAGCACCGCGCAGTGGCAAGCCCAGCTCGAACGCGAGCTGAAAGGCGCCGACCCAGCCAGCCTCCGCTGGACGCTGCCCGAGGGCTTGGTACTAGAGCCCTTTTACCACCGCGAAGCCCTGGCGGCGCTGGGCGGGCCTCCGGCTCCCCTACCGCCTCGGCCCGCTCCCTGCCGCAATGTGGTAGCCTTGCGCGTGCCGGTGGGTACCGACGGCCGCTTGCAGATCGAACAGGGGGCGGATGCATTGGCGCGCGGGGCTGAGGGCCTGCACTTTGTGCTGCAAGGCGACCCCGCCGCCTTTGCCGTGGTGGAGCTAGCCGGGCGCTTGCCGCTCGCCACTACCTGGGTGGCGTATACCACCCAGCAGTACCCCGACCAGCTCCTGGAACGACTGCAAGCGGCGGCCGAAGGCCAGCCATTGCGCGGCTTTCTACGCTTCACGCCCGTTACCGTGCCCGAAGGAGCCGAGCTGCTGTCTTTTCGCAATACGCTGCGGCGCTGCCTGAAGCTGGCGCAGGCCTGGCCCGACTTCTCGGCGCTGGCTGTGAACGGGGCTTTTTTTGGCAACCGGGGCGCTACCCTCACCCAGCAGCTAGCCTACAGCCTGAGCACGGCCGCCGTGATGCTGGCCGAGCTGCCCGACGAGGCCGATGGCCTCTCGCTGGCCGACGTGGCCCGGGCGCTGCACCTCAATTTTGCCGTGGGCCCCAGCTATTTTCCCGAAATAGCCCGGCTACGGGCCGCCCGCCGCCTGTGGGCTACGCTGCTGCACGCCTACGGCTTGCCAGCGCAAGGGGCTGCTGCGCTCCCTATTCACACCATCACCTCGACCTGGACGCAGACTACCCTCGACGCGCACACCAACCTGCTGCGCCACACTACCGAAACGATGAGCGCCGTGCTCGGCGGAGCCGACTCGGTGCAGGTATCGGCGTTCGACTGCCTGTACCAGGCACCCAATGAGTTTAGCGCCCGGCTGGCCCGCAACCTACCGCTTATTCTCAGCCAGGAGGCACACCTCGACTGGGTGGCCGATCCGGCCGCGGGCTCCTACTTTATTGAAACCCTGACCGACGAGCTGGCCGGCACTGCCTGGGCCGAGTTTCAGGCGCTGGAAGCGCGCGGCGGGATGCTGGAGGCCCGCGCCCAGGCGCTGGAGGCCGTGAGCCAGGCGGGGCTCGCTACCTTCAAGCGCATTGCCACCGGCCAGGCCGTGGTGGTAGGCACCAACCGCTTTCAGAATCAAAACGAGAAATTTGACTTCCAGCCCAAGCAGCTGCTGCGCTCTCGCGACTTCGACACCACCCGCGCGACTTACCCGAGCGAGGTGCTGCGGCTAGCTACCGCGCTGCACTTCGAGCGCCGGGCCAACCAAGACAAGCAGGCCACGCTGGTGCTACTGGGCAATGCCCGCGTGAATGAAGACATCGCCGATGCCTTCTGGCACCTGTTGCACCCGGGCCGGGCGGGGCAGGCTCCCGTGCCCGACCTTGCCCTCGATACCTACTCCGTGCTGTTTTCCAAGCCCGACGCAGCCACCCTGATGTACGCCAACCCCACGCAGTTTGACCACTTGGCGCGGGTGGTGCAGCAAGTGCCGGTGGGCCAAACGTTCGAGGTCCCGTCGCTTATCACCTCCGACTTGGCCACCCTGCTGGAAGCAGTGCGGGTATTTGGCTTCAAGGAGTTTGTGGTGGAAGGCCACCATACCGAAGAAGTGCTGGCCAGGCTGCAAGGGCGATAGAGTCAATGATCAATTGACAGTGATCAATCATCAATTAACAATTAATATTCCAGGGGTTAGCCTTTAGAGGTCCTCGCGTTAAACGTTGATTGCAAATTACGACAACTGTTAATTGATCATTGATCACTGTTAATTGATCAATGAATAAAATGCGTCCCGACTTTTCTACTATCGCTTACGATGCTGCTCGCCTGCCCGCGCCGGCCAAGCCGGCCGACTACCCCACCGCTGGCCCGGCCGTGTACACAGCGGCCGATGTGGCACACTTGCCGCACCTCGGCTTTGGGGCGGGGCTGGCGCCTTACCTGCGCGGGCCCTACGCCAGTATGTACGTGCGCTCGCCCTGGACGGTGCGGCAGTACGCGGGCTTTTCGACGGCCGAGGAGTCGAACGCGTTTTACCGCCGCAACCTGGCCGGCGGGCAGAAGGGCCCGCGCGTGGTGGGCGACGTGGGCAAGGCCGGCGTAGCCATCGACTCGGTGGAGGATATGAAAATCCTCTTCGACCAGATTCCACTGGGCGAGATGTCGGTGAGCATGACCATGAACGGCGCCGTGCTGCCAGTGCTGGCCTTTTTTATCGTGGCGGCCGAGGAGCAGGGCGTACGGCCCGAGCAGCTGACGGGTACCATTCAGAATGATATTCTGAAGGAGTTTATGGTGCGCAACACCTACATCTACCCGCCCGCGCCGAGCATGCGGCTCATTGCCGACATCTTCGCCTACACGGCGCAGCACATGCCCAAGTTCAACAGCATCAGCATCTCGGGCTACCACATGCACGAGGCCGGCGCCACCGCCGAGCTAGAGCTGGCCTACACCCTGGCCGACGGCTTGCAGTACGTGCGGGCCGGGCTGGCGACGGGCATGAAGATCGACGATTTTGCGCCGCGCCTGTCCTTTTTCTGGGGCATTGGCATGAACCACTTTCTGGAAAT
>CAZERY010000239.1:0-4277 GCA_964514915.1 uncultured Hymenobacter sp. | reverse complement strand
TTGCCGGCGACTTGCAGCGCATGTACCTGCGCTTTGCCGAAAAGCAGGGCTGGAAGATGGAGCTGGTGGACGCCATGGATGGCACCGCCGGCGGCTACAAGGAAATCGTGCTCGCCGTGAAAGGCGAGGATGTGTACGGCAAGCTCAAGTTTGAATCGGGCGTGCACCGCGTGCAGCGCGTGCCAGCCACCGAAACCCAGGGCCGCATCCACACGTCGGTGGCAAGCATTGTGGTGATGCCCGAGGCCGAAGAGTTTGATATAGAATTGAACATGAATGATATCCGCAAGGACTTGTTCATGTCGAGCGGCCCCGGCGGGCAGTCGGTAAACACGACCTACTCGGCTGTACGGCTCACTCACCTGCCTACCGGCATTGTGGCCCAGTGCCAGGACCAGAAGTCGCAGCTCAAAAACTTTGATAAGGCATTACAAGTGCTGCGCTCGCGCATCTTCGAAATCGAGCTGGCCAAGAAGAACGAGGCCGAGGGCGCCATCCGCAAGGGCATGATTGGCAGCGGCGACCGCTCGGATAAAATCCGTACTTATAACTATCCGCAGGGCCGCGTCACCGACCACCGCATTGGCTACACCGTGCACAACCTGCCCAACGTGATGGATGGCAATATCGAGGACTTCGTGGAGCAGCTGCGCCTAGCTGAAAGTGCTGAGCGCCTGAAGGTTGGCGCATCGTAAGGGTTTGTTTATAGTTAGCTAAAGAACGTCATGCTGCGCCCTGCGGAGCATGACGTTCTTTATTTTCCGCGAAGTACTAGCAACGTCCTCCCATCGTTTCAGGCTTAATCGCTACGCCTAGCCTCTATGCTCAAGAAATTACTGTTCCCTATCTTATTATTAGTCAGTGCCTGGGCTAGCCTGTCGCTCCCCAGCTGCAAGCCCCGCGAGGAAGAGCTACAAACTTCGGGCGGGCTGGCTTTCTCGGTCGATACGGTGAAGTTCGACACGGTTTTTACGACGCTGCGCACCGTTACGAAGCGACTATGGGTGTACAACCGCAATGCCCGCGCCGTTAACGTTGACCTCGTGAGCCTCGACAATCCGCTTACTTCGCCCTATACGCTCATTATCAACGGTGACCTCAAGCAAACGGCAAGCAACCTCTACATCCGGGGCCAGGACAGCCTGCTCATTCTGGTGCGGGCGCAGCTAAAGGACAACGGCCAGAACGGCGCGGCCAAGGCCTACGTGCTGCAAGAAAACCTGAATTTCCACACCAACGGCCAGGACCAGCACGTGGTGCTGCGCTCCTTCGGCCAGAATATTTACCTCCACGATGGCGCAACGCTCGCCTGCAACACCGTGTGGACCAACGACCGCCCGCACTTGCTCTACAACAACGTAGTAGTGCCGGCCGGCTGCAAGCTCACTATCAAGCCCGGTACCCGCATCTACGCCCACGCCGGGGCGGCGCTCATTGTGGAGGGCACGCTGCTCGTAAATAGCCCCGCCGACTACGCGCCCGGCACCGGCGCCACCGATACCGTGAAGGCCGGCAACGCCAACATCGTGCGCTTTGCCGGCGACCGCAGCGGCGAAACGCAGTACGCCACCGCGCCCGGCCAGTGGCTAGGTATCTTGCTGGATGCCAGCAGCCACGGCAATATTATCCGCTACGCCCAAATTCAAAACGCCACGTTTGGCGTGCTCCTATTCAACCCGGAGGATAACCAGGCCGTGCGGCCCGACGTGACCATCCAAAATTCGGTTATTCGCTACATTTCCGGGGCCGATGCGAGCTTCGCCGGCGTCGCCACGTTCACCGCCAATCTGAAGCTGCTTAATGGGCTGTCGGGGGCAGGCATTTTGAGTTTCTCGGGCAATGTTAAAGTCGAAAACACGCTTTTCAGCGACTGCTACGAATACGCGGTGCTAGGCTACGGCGGAGGCGATTACTCCTTAAATTACTGCACTATCGCCAATTACCCAGCCGCTTCTGTCGTGCGCAGCACGCCTTCGCTGTTTTTCACCAACGTGTCGGCCGTCGATAGCAGCCGCCCCAATCCGTTGTCACTCAATTTATTTAACTCCATTGTGTGGGGTTCGATTGACGACGAGTTAATCCTGAGCAAGTACGACCAGTACCAAGCCAACGTCAGCATTCGCAATACCCTATTGCGTACCAGGCTCTACGCCGCTACTACCGATGCCCCTGGCAAGCCTGGGCTAGCCCAGGCTGCTTATAACAACTTGATTTCCAGCGACCCCTTATACCCCAAATTCAAGCGGATAAACGCTGGTGCGCAAAGCGATTATCGGTTGAGCACTGGTTCGCCAGCCCTCGACCGAGGTGCCCAGCAAGTGCTGCCGCTACTGGCCCACGACCTCCTCAACCTGCCCCGTAGCCCCGCTCACCCCGACCTGGGCGCCTACCAAACCACCAAGTAGCCGTAGGTAATGCCATGCGCTACATTCAAAAACGCCTGCGCCTCCCGGCCGTGGCCGAGGGCTTTCACCTCATCACCGACCTGCTGCTGGCCGAGCTACCCGAGCTGGAAACGATGCGCGTGGGCACCGCCACGTTCTTTATTCAGCACACGTCAGCTAGCCTCTTCGTCACGGAGAACGCCGACCCCACCGTGCGCCGGGACTTCCAGGAATACTTTCGGCGGCTGGCCCCCGATAATGCCCCATATTTTCAGCACACCCTCGAAGGCCCCGATGATATGACGGCCCATCTCAAGGCTGCTATGCTGGGCACTTCCGTCACGGTACCCATTGCCGATGGGCGCTTATTGCTAGGTACCTGGCAAGGCTTGTGTTTGGGCGAACACCGGCGCCACGGTGGCCGCCGCTGGGTAGTAGCCACCCTGCTAGGCGAGTAGCAGGCTGCTGAGCAACAAGAGCTATCCGCCTTATATACAGCAAGTTATAATACTCGCGCCTGCGTCTGATAGCGGAGGGTATCGAAGAGCACGAGCTTCTGCGCGCCGCTCACGCTGTACTGGCGCAGCTGGCCTTGCTGCAACGTCAGCCGCAAGCTTTTACGGCCAAAAAACAGCGCGTTATCCTGCCGCAAGTTGGCTTCCAACTGCTGCGGCTGCCCGCCCATACTCGTCACGCTAAGGGAGAGTACCGGAGCATTATCCTGGGCGCGTTGAAGGCGGTAGGTGCGGCGCACGGCCCCACCGGGCAGGCTAACCGAATCAACCTGGTAAGCCCCGCGCAGCGCGGCTTTGTTGATATCGGCCTGATAAAAAATCTGAAGTTCGTCGGCCCATTTTACCTGCGGCACGCGCACGGTCTCGGGCTGGCCGCCGCGCAGGCTCACCTGTTTTTCTACGCCAGGCTGGCTAGCCCCCAGTTGCTGCACCTGAGCATCGAGCAGGCCTCGTACATCAAAGTAGGGCCCGGCGCGGTGGGCCGCTCCCGGCGCCGCCGGGTCGGCCGCGGTGCCACCACCACAGCTGCTTAGGGTTAGCAGCGCGCTGCTCAGCAAATAAAAACCTATTCTACAACCCATTTTACAGACGTGTCCCGCACTGCTAGACACTGCTAGACACTGCGGGACACGGAAAAGAAGAAACCAATCGTTTTGTTCAGCCTAGTTGGCGGCGGGGCGCAGTAGGCTCTGGCCCGTCATCTCGGCAGGTTGCGCAAGGCCCATCAGCGCCAGCACCGTGGGCGCGATGTCGCCGAGCTTGCCGCTGGCTAGCGTGCCGCGGTAGCTATGGTCAGCCAAAATGCACGGTACCAGGTTGGTAGTGTGGGCCGTATTGGGTGAGCCGTCCTCATTGCGCATAAACTCGGCATTACCGTGATCAGCAATAATAATAGTGGCGTAGCCCGCCGCCAGGGCGGTTTCTACTACGTCGTGGGCGCAAATGTCGGTGGTTTCCACGGCCTTCACCACGGCGTCGAACACGCCGGTGTGGCCCACCATGTCGGGATTGGCAAAATTGACAACCACAAAATCGGCCGAATTGGCGCGCAGCTCGGGTACTAGGGCGTCGCGCAGCTCATAAGCACTCATTTCGGGAGCCAGGTCGTAGGTCGCTACTTTGGGCGAAGCCCGCAAAATGCGCGTTTCGCCTTCAAAAGCTACTTCGCGCCCACCCGAGAAGAAGAACGTCACGTGCGGATACTTCTCCGTTTCGGCCATGCGAATCTGGCTTTTACCATTCGCCGCCAGCACTTCACCCAGCGTCTGGTCGAGGTTATCCTTCTCAAAAATCGGCGTTACGCCCACGAATGTTGCGTCGTAATTCGTCATCGTGAGGTAGCGCAGGTTCAGGCGGTGCATCTGGTAGGCGTTGAAAT
>CAZERY010000238.1:0-4293 GCA_964514915.1 uncultured Hymenobacter sp. | reverse complement strand
CATCATCACTACGTCAAACGGCGAAAGCAGCCTACTCGCTGCGTAACATCAGTTACTAAGGCAGCTGGCTAACCTTGGTAAGTCTATTAGCAGCCATTTCTCGTAAGTCTCACCAGTGAGACTTTTAGTAATCCGGATTTATTAAAGCCTGCCAGGCTGAGCTATAGTACGGTGCTGCTTGAGCCGTAGCTTTGGTAAGTAACCCAAGGAAGCTAAGTCCTTTGTCCACTAGCTATCTTCAATAAGTTATGCGGCTGGTACTAGAGGAGTACGGCGTTCTAATAAACTTATACTGCACAGTAAGAGCTGGTCATGTGAATCGCCTGCTCACCTTGCTTTAAAAGAATAATCAAAATTATTGATGTGTCAAGTGTTTGCTGATTACTCAAGCAAATTGTTTTTGTAAAGCATTGTTTTTCAGAAAAATATACCGAGTAAAGTAAACAATAAATTTCAATAAATTGAGGCCCATTTTTAAGAGCTCCGTAATTTTTTTAGTGCAAATGGCAGGCCATGCGTAACAGCTCCGTTAGCGTGCTAGGTATCCACTAAGGATGCTAAAAATGTTGCTCGGGGTTTGTATTGAAAAAATTCAAAAGCATTGCGGCCAAGATCCTGTGCATTGTAGCCGGCGCTTTTGCAGTAAGCACATATTATTGGAGTTCTCGAACCTGTAGCTTAGTACCTATTGAAGAAGGTAAAGTACGCTAGTAGAAAGGAAGAGAATAAGGAAGGTTACCGTGCTATTGCTATTAGCTGCTGGCCAACTGGCTAACAACGTTCAATAGCGCGTACGACCTGTTTTACGCCAACTGGAGGCGGTGAAAATTGCGCCGGCATGGCGGCAGAAATGAGGCGGGAGATTACGTGGGAATGGAGATATTGCGGCGGGGACTCTTTCGGCTATGAGCCGCCGTCCTTACCTTCGCGGCATGAAAAGTCTGCGCACCTACTCCCTGCTACTAGCCGCCAGCGCGGCCCTGTTCCTGACCGCTGCCTGCTCCATCGAACCCGACGCGGAGAAAGATCCTAGCGCCGATGCGGCCTTTAAACGGTCACATCGCACCGAGATGTATCGCGAAGCGCAGCGTAGCAACGTTAACTACTAATTTACGACTGCGGTCGTTGGCAGGTAAGCATCACCAAAAGGGCCCCGACTACAAGTGAGTAGTCGGGGCCCTTTTGGTGGTGCTTGTGCAAAGCCGTAGGCGTCGCTAATCTGCCAATTCTAGTAGAGCTGGCAGCTGCCCAGTAGCCACAAGCTGCTGAGCCAGCAGGTTGGCCCAAGTGAGTAGGTAAAGCACCACGTCATCCCGTTGGTTGTGGCGCAGGGCATTGCGGCGCGCAAATGGAATGGCGTGGCGCACTACGGGGTCGCCGAGCTTCTCTAGGTTCGTAAGGTCTTCGCGCGAAAAGCCGAGGGCTAGCATCTCGTCAATGGTCTGGTCGAAGGGCAGGCCACTGGTGGGGCAATAATCCACAAGCTGGCGCTCCCAGTCGCCGTAGCGCTGAAGGGCCCGGGCGTGAATCTCAGCCTTCGTGAGGCTCGTAATAGTCTGGGCAAGGTGGCCGCAATTGCAGCTGCCCATGTGGCCCCACTGATAGGGCGCTTCGGTGGCAAGGCGGTGAGCGGTATCGCGAAGTGCCTGAATCAACGGTAAAGAAACCCGGGAAGTCATAACCAAAAAGCGGGGCTAAGGTGGTAGCAACTAGCTGGTGACACAAGCCTAGCCAGCTGATTTTTGTTTCTTGGCGAGGCCTAAAAGTAAGTGCAGAGCCCCAATCCTGGAGAAAAAGCGCCCCGGCTTTTCAAATTAACTGAAAAACCGGGGCGCTTGCTACCGGGTGCCAGGAAGGTGAGGGCTGGCTAGCACCGCTAGCCGCTTACTGGGGCCGGCGATTACCGCCGTCGCCCCGCCCGGCCTGGAAGGGCCGGCTGGAGCGCTGGCTGCCACCTGCCGAAGCCGAGCGCTCGCCACCACCCGACTGCGGGCGGCCTCCGCTGCTGCGTTGCTCGCCGCGGCCACCACTAGCGCTGGCTCCCGCTGGTCGGGGCGCCCCACCGCGGCCTTGGCCACCACCCGAGCGTCCATCACGGGCGGGCCGGCCGGCTGGGCCTTTAGGCCGCACGATGCGCTCGTTGCCAGTGAGTGAAACCGGCGCTACGCTGTTGGAAGAATAGGGGTGGGCTTTATCTACGTCGATCTGCCTGCGGATGAGCTTCTGAATATCTTGTAGATAAGCGCGCTCTTCCTCCTCCACAAATGTAAACGCCGTGCCAAACGCACCGGCCCGGCCGGTGCGGCCGATGCGGTGCACGTAGGTTTCGGGCTCGTTAGGTACTTCGTAGTTGATGACGTGGGTTAGCTCATCGACGTCGATGCCGCGGGCGGCGATGTCAGTAGCTACCAGCACGCGGGTGGTGCCGGCCTTGAAGTTGCTGAGCGCGCGCTGGCGGTGGTTCTGGCTCTTATTGCCGTGGATGGCTTCGGCCGTAATTTTTGCTTTCTCCAGCGTTTCAGTCACCTTATTGGCGCCGTGCTTGGTGCGGGTGAAAACGAGCACGCGCTTGATGGCCTGGTCTTCCAAGACGTGGCGCAGCAGGGCGGGCTTATCATTCTTATCAACCAGGAATACCGATTGCGTAACCGTGTCGGCAGTGCTCGACACGGGCGTCACGGCCACTTGCACCGGATTGGGACGCAGAATGCTAGCCGAGAGTTCGCGGATAACATTGGGCATCGTAGCCGAGAAGAACAGGCTTTGGCGGCCGGCCGGTAGCTTGGGCAGGATGCGCTTGATGTCGTGGATGAAGCCCATGTCGAGCATGCGGTCGGCCTCATCGAGCACAAATACCTCCAGGTGTTGCAAATTGACGTAGCCCTGGTTCATCAAATCGAGCAGGCGGCCGGGGGTAGCTACCAGGATTTCGACGCCGCGCTGCAAGGCTTGCACTTGCGGGTTTTGGCCCACTCCGCCAAAAATGACCGTCGAGCGAAGCTGCGGCAAGTGGCGGCCGTAGGCTTTGAAGCTCTCGCCAATCTGGATGGCCAGCTCGCGGGTGGGGGTGAGCACCAGGCAGCGGATGCGGCCTTTGGGGCCCTGCGCTACCTTCTGAGTTTGGGCGGTTTGGTGCAGAATCTGCAAAATCGGCACCGAGAAGGCGGCCGTTTTGCCGGTGCCCGTCTGGGCTACGCCCAGTAAGTCGTGGCCTTCGAGCACCTGCGGAATCGCTTGCTGCTGAATAGGCGTGGGGGTGGTATAGCCTTCCTCGCCCAGGGCACGGAGGATGGGCTCAATCAGATTGAGGTCGTTAAACGTCATAAAAGGGGGAGCCGCCCGCCCAGTAGGGGCAGCGGCCGGGGCGAAAGCTATCGGCAGCCCTCGCGAATACGGTAAAATGTAGAGGAAATAAGCCCGCGCCTCACGCACAAACCACGACGCGGCGGACTCAGCGGCCGTATAAGCGGCTGGCAGCCGGTCCGATTGCCGAGCTGCCCTTCGCCGCAAAGGTACCGCTTAAAAACTCAAGCCATGCAGATAACTCAGCGCCAGCGCGTCTTCGACGGGCATTTCAAGGTAAATAAGCTCACCATTAAGCAAGCCGATGGCCAGGAAGTAGCCCGCGAGCAGTTTGCGCCCGGCCACGCCGTAGCGGCGCTGGTTTTCGATACGGGTAAGCAACAGTACGTCCTCACCAAGCAGTTCCGCACGGGTGCCGAGCGGGAGCTACCCGAAATTGCGGCTGGCATGATTGATCAAGACGAAAGCCCCGAGACCGCCGTGCGTCGCGAGATTCATGAGGAGCTAGGCTACGAGATTGACGCGCTGACGCGCATCGTGGAAATGTGGCCTTCGCCCGGCACCAGCGCCGAAACAATTGTCGTGTATTACGCCGAAGTGAGCCGCCAAACCGGGCCCGGGGGCGGGCTAGCCAGCGAAAATGAGCACATTGAGCCGTTGTGGTTCAGCCGGGAAGAATTATTCGGCCAGGCTTTTCAAGATGCTAAAACGCTGCTGGCCGTGCAGTGGGCTCAATTGCATAGGTAAAAGACTGGCGGCCGTAAAGCCGCGTATCAGTATCAGCAAGAAGGGCCCCGCGCTACAGCGCGGGGCCCTTCTGCATCCTAAACGGCGGGGCAACTACTATTGAATACTTAAGGTATACTCAAACAGCTGCCGCAGGCGCGTATCGTTGATAACGAGTGTAATAGGGTCGGCGGTGGCCTCCGTTTTTGGGTCGTGTGTTGAGCGCGTAGATAGTTAAAAGAAGAAATGGAATATGAATAAGGT
>CAZERY010000237.1:0-4389 GCA_964514915.1 uncultured Hymenobacter sp. | reverse complement strand
GATAGAATACAAAAAAAGTTAAAACTCTTAAAGTCAAACACTAACAAGTCTACTGGTTTCGCAGTTGCCATACCATGAAAAAGCTTTTGCTACTCGTAGGCATTGGAATAGGCTGGCACCCGCAGGCGATGGCCCAGCGCACCTGGACTATTGCCAAACAAGAACTGCTTTTTTCAGCGCCGCCTTTTAAGCAATGTCACGCTTCTACGCTGGTGGAAGTGGCGAAAGATAAGTTCTTGGTAGCCTGCTTCGGCGGGTCGCAGGAAAGTAAGCCCGACGTAGCCATTTGGTTGACTACCGTTGCTAAACAAGGTATTTCGGCACCGCAACGCGTGGCCGACGGGGTGGTGAATGATACCCTGCGCTACCCTACCTGGAACCCCGTGCTATTTAAGGTTCGCGGGGGCGACTTGCTCCTATTTTACAAAGTAGGCCCCAACCCCCGGGAGTGGTGGGGCATGGTCAAAACTTCGCCGGACGGGGGCCAGACGTGGTCGGCCGCGCGCCGGCTGCCGCCCGGCGTGCTAGGTCCCATCAAGAACAAGCCGGTGCAGCTAGCCAACGGCGCTATTTTGGCGCCATCGAGCGTGGAGGAGGCTAGCGGGCGCTGGAAAATTCACCTTGAAAAGTCCACTGACCTGGGCCAAACTTGGCAGCTCATTCCGGTTGACAACGCCTCGCCGCTGGATGTCATTCAGCCCAGTATTCTGGTATACTCAGCCAATCGGCTCCAACTCTTGGCGCGGAGCAAGTAGGGGCGCATCGCCCAGGCCTGGTCAACGGATGGCGACACTAGTTGGGGCCAGCTGTTGCAAACGTCGCTGCTCAACCCCAACTCCGGTACCGACGCCGTGACGCTGAAAAGCGGTACGCAGCTGCTCGTGTACAACCCGGCGCTACCGGGCAAAGACTGGTTTAATGGCCGGGGCAAGCTACGCGTGGCGCAATCGACCGATGGCTTGGCCTGGCAAGATATAGCCGTGCTGGAAGACGGTGCAAAGGAAGAATACAGCTACCCGGCTATCATCGAGGCCCAGGATGGCCGGGTGCACATTACCTATACCTACAACCGCCAGAATATCAAGCACGTGATACTTGAATTGCGATAGTTCTTCAGCGCAAGACAACAACTTTACCGGCAAAAACGAGGAACGAGTTTCCTCATTTTTTTTGCTTTGTTCAGCGACTTTAATAAAATTTTTATAAAAGTTGTTGCGCTTACAAAAAAAAGTAGGTTTATTTACAAAAAATCTTAGCCGCCGCTTAATGAGTTCATTATTAGCCCTGGAGGAAACGCACCTGGCTCGGCTCAATAATATTGAGCGGCGAAAGCACGTGCAGAAGCTCAAGATAGTTAAGCACTTGTACGTGAAAGGCGCTAAGACCAACGCCGATATCTGCACCCGGTTTAACATCAGTGCTCCTACCTCCATTGCGATGCTCACTGAGCTCGTAGCCGAAGGGCTGGTGGAAAAGCAAGGCCGGGGCAAGTCGTTGGGGGGCCGCAAGCCAGAGCTTTACGGGCTGTGCGACGGCTCGCTGTTTGTGCTGAGCATTCACGTGGAGAAGTTCAAGACGCGGATGGCAATTTTTGACAATAACAACCACATTGTCAACGATATTCATACTTTCGCCATTGACCTCAGCCAGGACCTGCGGGCGCTGCCGCAGCTAGTAGCGCACGCCCAGCAGCTGATGCAATCCTCGGGCATTGAGCTGAAAAAGCTGGTGGGCGTGGGTATTAGCATGCCGGGCCTGGTCGATTCGAAGGAAGGTAACAACCACACGTACTTACTCACGCCGGAAGGGCCGGAATCGCTGCAACAGCTGCTGGAGCAGCAGTTTGGCAAAGCGGTTTTCCTGCAAAACGACGCCAACAGCGCGACCCTGGCCGAATACCGCTTTGGGCTGGCGCACGGCCAGCGCGATGCGCTGGTACTGTCCCTGGACTGGGGTATCGGCATGGGCATGATCCTCGACGGCAAGCTGCGGAGCGGTGCGTCGGGCTTCGCCGGCGAGTTTGGGCACATTCCGCTGGTAGAAGGCGGCGTGCTGTGTACCTGTGGCAAGCAGGGCTGCCTGGAAACGGTAGCCTCGGGCGGGGCCATTATCCGCATTGCGAAAGCGGCCATTCAGGCGGGGCAGCACACGCTGCTCAGCCGGCTGTCGGCCCCGGAGCTAGCCCAGCTACAACCCGAGCAGGTGTACGAGGCTGCCCACCAGGGCGACCAGTTTGCCATCAATACGCTGGCCGAGGTCGGCACCAACCTGGGCAAAGGCATCGCGATCCTGATTCAGCTTTTCAACCCCGAGCTCATCATTTTGGGGGGCGCAATGGCGCAGGCCAAGCAGTTTATTTTGCCCAGCATTCAGCAGGCTATCAATACGTACTGCATGGCGCAGCTGCGCGAAAAAACCGGCCTCGTCGTGTCGGAGCTCGGCAACAATGCCGTGATTCTGGGCTCGGTAGCGACCGTGATGGAAAACGTTTTTGAAAGCTACCTGGAGCTGGCCTGAGTTTGCCCGGCCTCGTTGGCTGGGGCCGGCCTGGCTCGATTGATTTGTTCGTTTCCCCCTGGTTTATACGCCTTAGCATTTCCGCCACTTCACCTGCCTCGCCGCAATGCAGAACGTTACGCTACCCATTATGACCCGATTAAACCTGCTGGAGGAAACTCGTTTTGAAAAGCTGCCGGTAACTGTTTACCGCAATAAGCAGGTGGCTGCCGTGCAGGTGGCCGAACGCATTGCGGCCCTCATCAAAAGCAAGCAGCAGCGCGGCGAAACGGCCGTGCTGGGCCTGGCTACCGGGGCTACGCCGGTGGGCGTGTACGAAGAGCTGGTGCGCCTGCACCGCGAAGAAGGCCTGAGCTTTCGCAACGTGGTGACCTTCAACCTCGACGAGTACTACCCCATGCCGCCCACGGCGCCGCAGAGCTACGTGACGTTCATGAACGAAAACTTGTTCGACCACATCGACATCGAGCGGGAAAACATTCATATTCCCGATGGCACCCTGGCCCCGGAGGCGGTGGCGGCCTTCTGCCTCAACTACGAGCGCCAGATTGAGGAGCACGGCGGGCTCGACCTCCAGATTTTGGGCATCGGCCGCACGGGCCACGTGGGCTTCAACGAGCCGGGCTCGGCGCCCAACTCGGGCACGCGCCTGGTGACGCTCGACGACCTCACCCGCCGCGATGCCTCGCGCGACTTTGGCGGCAAGGAAAACGTGCCCACGAAAGCCATTACCATGGGCATCGGCACCATTTTCAAGGCCCACGAGATCATTCTGCTGGCGTGGAGCGGCAAGAAAGCGCCCATCATCAAGAAGGCCGTGGAAGGCGAAGTGTCGAGCGAAGTGCCCGCCACTTACCTGCAACTGGCCGACAACGTGGAGTTTGTGCTCGACGAAGACGCCGCGGCAGAGCTGACGCGCTTCGACAAGCCGTGGCTGGTGAAGGACTGCGTGTGGGATGAGCTGCTCATCAAAAAGGCGGTTATCTGGCTGTCGAATACGCTCAAGAAACCCATTCTCAAGCTCACCGACGAAGACTATAACAGCAACGGCATGGCCCAGCTGGCTACCGAGCGGGGCCCGGCATACACCATCAACATCCACATTTTCAACAAGCTCCAGCACACCATTACGGGGTGGCCGGGCGGCAAGCCGGGCGCCGACGACTCGCAACGCCCCGAGCGGGCGTTGCCGGCCCAAAAGCGCGTCATCATCTTCTCGCCCCACCCCGACGACGACGTGATTTCGATGGGCGGCACGTTCATTCGCCTCATCGACCAGGGGCACGACGTGCACGTGGCGTACCAGACCTCGGGCAACACCGCCGTGTGGGATGACGACGTGCTGCGCTACATGGAGTTCGCCATCGACTTTGAGGGTAGCCTGGGCAAAGACCCCAGCCAGCTGCGGGCGGTATACGAAGACATGCGGCAGTTTATCAAGCACAAGCAGCCGAACCAGCCGGATAGCCAGGAGATCCGGAACGTAAAAAGCTTTATCCGCAAGAGCGAAGCCATCGCGGGGGCACGCTACGCCGGCTTGCCCGATGACCACATTCACTTCCAGTCCTTGCCCTTCTACGAGTCGGGCCGGACGGCAAAGCTCTCGGTGACGGATAAGGATATCGAGCTCACGATGAAGCTATTGCAGGAAGTAAAGCCCCAGCAAGTATTCGTAGCCGGCGACTTTGCCGACCCCAACGGCACGCACCTGGTGTGCTTCAACATCGTGACGGAAGCGCTGCGGCGCCTGCGGCCAACCGAGGCCTGGGTGGCAGACTGCTGGATGTGGATGTACCGCGGCGCGTGGCACGAGTTTGAGCCCTACGAGATTGAAATGGCCGTGCCGCTGTCGCCGCAGGAGGTGATTCGCAA
>CAZERY010000236.1:3258-4407 GCA_964514915.1 uncultured Hymenobacter sp. | reverse complement strand
CTACTATGTAGCATTAGAAGAATTGTTAAAAAATGCTAACTTAAACAGCTTCTTAGAGTTAGTCACGCAGTAGAGATGCTTTGGCAAGCTCAGCATGACGCGCCATTTTTACCATAAAGTAATTAGCGACGGGTACTTAGTGGTAGGTAGGTAGCGAAAAGCAAATGCAAGCCTTGCCAATACCGTCGCTCAATCACTTCGGGCGCAATGTAGTGGCCACTTTTCTGCACGCGCGTTTTTACGCGCTCTTGCGCTAGTTCTGGGTTATTCAGCCAAAAGTATACGAGCGTCGTGGTGTAGCCTTGTTGCTGGGCTGCCCTGATTTTCTGCTGGTAGATCTTGGTGGCTAGCCTGGTTTCTATCGCAAAGGTTTCGCCCCTAGCCAGTAGGTCATCGACGCGGTGCAGCATGATTCGGCCGGCCTCCATCGCTACTTTTTCGGGCTGGAAGGGCGAGAGGCCCCGGGCTATCTCGTCGGCATTTACAAACTCTTGGCAGCCTAGGGTTTCGGGTAGAATAGTAAAGGAAGCCGTGGTTTTGCCCGCCCTGTTGCAACCCGCGATGGGGTAAAATTCTGGTCTGGCATGGGGGTAATGTAGTCTGTTGAACCAGCGGATAAAGGACAGGCAGACGTTGCTGCAAGGTAGCCCCGGCTGCAACTTGGTAGGTAGCTCGCCCGCTAGCCCCGACCTTTGCGCTATGCACCTTACCGCTACCACCCAGTTTGGCCTCGAAGAAGTACTAGCCGAAGAGTTGAGCCAGCTCGGCGCCACCATCGAATACGTGGGTAGCCGCGCCGTCGAGTTTAGCGGCGACAAAAAGCTGCTCTACAACACCGTGCTTTGGAGCCGCACGGCCATGCGTCTGCTGCGCCCCTTTGCCGACTTCTACGCCCGCGACGAGCGCGCCCTGTACGACGAAGTCTACCGCCTCGATTGGAGCCGCTATATTGCGCCGGGCCAGACATTTGCCATCACGGCCGTAGTCAATAAGTCGAGCTTCGAGCACTCGCTCTACGTGGCTCAGCTTACCAAAGACGCCATCGTGGACCAGTTTCGGGAGCGCACCGGCGAGCGGCCCAGCATCGATACCCATAACCCCGACATCCGCATTCACCTGCGCATGCTCGAAAACGACGTGATTCTGAGC
>CAZERY010000236.1:0-3248 GCA_964514915.1 uncultured Hymenobacter sp. | reverse complement strand
CGCGGCCGGCGACTCGCTGCACCGCCGCGGCTACCGCCAGGGCACCAACGAGGCGCCGCTCAACGAGGTGCTGGCGGCCGGCCTCATCCTGCTCAGCGGCTGGGATAAGCAGAGCCCGCTTCTGGACCCTATGTGCGGCTCGGCTACCATCCTCACCGAGGCGGGGCTGCTGGCCCAGCGCATCGCACCGGGCTTATTTCACCAGGGTAAGTTTGGGTTTGAAAACTGGCCCGACTTCGACGCCAGCCTCTGGCAGCAGGTGCGCGCCGATGCTGCGGCCCAGCGCCTCGAAGAGCCGCAAGCCTACCTGGCTGGCTCCGACCTCGACCCCCGGGTGATCGACCAGGCCGCCCAAAACATCGAAGCTGCTGGCCTCGATGAGTGCATCCGTTTGAGTGTGCGCGACGTGCGCGATGCTCAGCCACCCCAAGGCCAGGCGCCCGGCCTCGTCATTACCAACCCGCCCTACGGCGAGCGGATAGGGGAGGAGGCGCAGATGGACGCGCTTTATAAAACGATTGGCGATGCGCTGAAGACGAACTTTCAAGGCTACGAAGCCTTTGTTTTTACGGGCAACCTGGAAGCGGCTAAGGCCATTGGCCTGAGAGTGTCGCGCCGGATTCCGCTCTTCAACGGGCCGATTGACTGCCGATTGCTGAAGTATGAGCTGTACCGCGGCTCGCTGCGAGCGCAGCCAGCTATGACGTAAGCAGCGAGAAATTTCGGCGGGAATAAAAGGCTGAAAGTCGCCGGGCAGTCGCTTCAGAATACTTCTATAGACTAGCGTATAGCTAGGCAATAGCGCGGACTTTCAGTCCGCGAGTCGCTGGGCTTGTAGCATCATTCGCGCACTGAAAGTTCGTGCTGCTATACATCGCTTCTGAAGCCGTGCTAGCCTGCTAAAATTCCGCCCCGGCCGTTGCCCACTCGGTCTTGCACCCGGTGCGGCTACAGGTAGCGCGGTTTCGGAGTCGGGGTACCGGCGAGGTGAACCGCGGACGCGGACCTTAGAAGTGCTTTACGTGGCCCGTAGAGAAGCTCAACAGGCTGTGCTTCTCTACGGGCTCTAGTTCGGTAACAAAGCTGGAGTATTTGGCAAATAAAATGTTTGTAAATCAAGGTTAAGGGCAGTTTAACGTATAAATAGTTATGTAATATGGTTCAGGTTACTAGTAAATTTGTTTGTGAAAGTGCGTCTGCAATACGGCTGGCTCATAATAAAAACGATGCTAATTATGAAAAAGACATCATCTGTCTACCTGATTGCCGCCCTGCTGGCGGCACAAGGCTGTACCAAAGTTGAGGAAAAACCGCTAGGTGCCCAAGCGCAAACTGAGGCGAGCGTGCAGGCTGCTGTGAGTACGCAGGCCATCTCGGACTACGACTTGTATACCCTGCAATGCGTGGCGGGTGGAAAATTCATCGAGGTGAGTGGCAGCCTGACCCAAAATGAGAAGTATGCCGACGGAGCGCTGCTTGAGCAATATTCCGCTTCCACTACTAATAGCAAAATCAATGGCTGGCAGAAGTGGCAGATGGTGTACCGAGTTACCACGGGTGGAGTAAAATACTATCAGCTGCGCAACGCATTTAGCGGCAAGCTGCTGACGGTGCCCAGCGCAACGACCAAAGCCGGGACGCAGCTACAGCAGTACCTGGAATTTACAGTTTTGGCCGACCAGCAGCTCTGGCGTATCGATGCCCTAGACAATGTGGGCAACTACCGCATCACCAACAAAGGCAACGGGTTGGCCATTACTAATCCCGGTGCTTCGGTAGCTAATGGCACAGCCATCACGCAGGAAGTGACCAACAGCGCGGCCAATGAGCAAAAGTGGACATTTGCCCTGCAACCAGCCGAAGCCTACCGTGACGACCAGGTAGTGCAGTTTTTCAATCGCGATGGGAGTAACCAGGGGTCGGTAGCTTTCGACGAGGGCCTGAGCATTCCCCTGAGCTCGGGCAAAGTGCTATGGGTGACGGAGGATGCCTTTGATGGCAGTTCGCTTAACGCAAACAATAAGCTGAAAGGCAGCGATTTTTTCAGCTACCGCAACTCGCTGCTTTTGCAGCCATCGACCACCGACTGGAGCAGCACGGCACCCAACGTGACTGTCCCCGGTGGGGCCCACGGGCGGGTCAGGCAAGTGTTTGCTGACCAGTCGAGCGATGGCAGTACGGCCTTCGGCTGGCCTGGGGCGGGGGTCGAGATTGACAACCACGTGTACATCCAGTGCGCCGAGGGTTACGGCTCGGGCACTATTAAGCGGCAGTCGCTTTATGATTTTACCGAGGGTGCCGGCACTCAATGGACGACGGTACGCACACTCCCCAAGGGGATGAGTGACCAAAGCCAAATTACCAATGACCAAACCACAATTAACTACGCCAAAGGTATGGTAAAAGCCGCCGATGGGTACGTATACGTTTTTGGTACTGCTACCTACTACTCCACTGATTATGTGAATGTGGCGCGCTTTAAAACCACCGACCCCCAAACCTGGACTTTCTGGAATGGTAGCACTTGGGCCAGTAAGCCCGACTATGACTCAGATGCGCAGATAGCCACTGCTAAGGCCAGCACCAACGTCTCGTACGTAAATGGTAAATACGTGCTGCTCACCCTGGATAATGGCTATGGCTGCGGCGATTCGCGCAATGTCTACATGGCCACCGCTACTAAGCCAACTGGGCCTTTTACGGCCCTCAAGCAAGTGTATAGCATCAAAGAGTACATGTATGGTAAGTATGCCCGCTTCTACACGCCGGGCATTCACCCGGAGGCCGTCAATGGGCGCGATGAGCTGCTGATTACCTACTGCCTGAACTTCTCCGCGTGCGGCGTTTCAGACCAGGTAAATGGGGAGCGTGACCCGTACTTCTACCGCGTCAAAGGCGTGCGAGTACCTTACTCCGTACTTGGGCTATAAGGAACTTCGGAAGGCTTGAACTACAAGGTGGCTGCCTGATCCAGGCGGTCACCTTGTGTTTTTTATAGCCTGGCCCAGCGCCCGAAGCCAACGTTGAAATGGCAGCAGTGGGTTATTGCGGAAGGCGGCCGTAGCTTTAGTACCCTGCCCATGGGCCGACTGGGCGGCGCAAGCTAAACTTTGCCGGTGAGCTCAACCTGAGGTGCTGCTACCAGGAAAACGGGTTGATCGATAGGCTGGCGCTTTATTGGCCGCGCATTGGCTAAATTCTTTGGAACTTCGTGGGGCCGATTGTTATTTTAATCTTTCGACCGAAGT
>CAZERY010000235.1:0-4411 GCA_964514915.1 uncultured Hymenobacter sp. | reverse complement strand
GGGCTGGGTCTGGGTTTCGACAAACAGCGAGCCCGAGATATTGAAGAAGTCGAAGGCCATGCCGTACACGATGCACGAGGCGATAACCATCCAGAGCCCACCGCCGGGGTTGCCGTAGGCCAGCAAACCAAAGCGCAGCACCCAGGCTATCATGCTGAATAGCATCACTTGCTTGATGCCAAAGCGCCGCAGGAAGAAAGGAATGGCGAGGATAAACAGCGTTTCGGAAATCTGCGAAATCGACATGATGAAGGCCGGGTGCTGCACCGAAAGCGTATTGCGGTAGGCCGGCACTTTGTCGAAGTCGTGCAAAAAGGTATCGCCGTAGGCATTGGTAAGCTGCAAGGCCGCGCCCAGCAGCAGGGCGAAGACGAAGAAGGTAGCCAGCTTGCGGTCGCGCAGCAAGGCAAACGACTTCAGGCCCAGCGCATCGACCAGCGAGCGGCCCGACGAACCCTGGGAAGGCGGCGGGCACTTGGGCAGCGTAAAGGAGTATACACCCAGCAGCAGCGCCGCCCCAGCGGCTACGAAAAACTGATTGGCGGATTTCTCAAAGCCTAAAAACGTAACGGCCCACATGGCCGCGATAAACCCAATAGTGCCCCACACCCGGATGGGCGGGTAGTCTTTTACCACGTCGAGCCCCTGGCTTTTCAGCGCGGAGTACGACACGGCGATGGACAGCGCCAGCGTGGGCATGTAGAAAATCATGTTCAGCAGGATCACCCAAAAGAACACGCCGGGGTCCGTGACGAAGGGAATGGTGCAGAGCACCGCGCCCCCCAGCAGGTGTAGCACGCCGTAGAGCTTCTCGGCATTCACCCACTTATCGGCCACAATACCCATGAGCGAGGGCATAAAAATGGACGCGATGCCCATGGTGGAGAAGATGGCGCCAAACTGTGCCCCCGACCACTGCTTGGTTTGAAACCAGTACGCACCAATCGTAATCAGCCACGCGCCCCAGATGAAAAACTGGAGGAAGCTTAGGATAGTAAGACGCAGCTTGATAGTCATGCGGGCGCAGCTTAAAAAGGATAAAACAGGCTTTTGGGGCTAAAGATACAAGATGTTGAGCCAGCTGCCGCCGCCTGGCGCAGCACCCAAGCTGCCGTGGCCAGCCACGAAAAAAGCCCGCCTGCGAGTAGCAGACGGGCTTTTCAGCAGTGTCCAACAGCTGGGTTAGCTGGCCGCGGCGTAGCGCTTGTTCACTTCTTCCCAGTTGATGAGGTTGAAGAAAGCAGCGATGTAATCGGGGCGCTTATTTTGGTATTTGAGGTAGTAGGCGTGCTCCCACACATCGAGGCCCAAGATGGGCGTGCCCTGGCAGCCCGCGTCGGGCATCAGCGGGTTGTCCTGATTGGGAGTCGAGCAGATTTTGAGCGAGCCATCATGCTGCTTGCATAGCCACGCCCAGCCCGAGCCAAAGCGCGTGGTAGCGGCTTTAGTGAATTCCTCCTTGAATTTGTCGTAGCCGCCAAACGACTTTTCGATGGCATCGGCTACCGCGCCGGTGGGCTGCCCGCCGCCGTTGGGCGACAGGATGGTCCACCACAGGGAGTGGTTCCAGTGGCCGCCGCCGTTGTTGCGGATGGCCGGGCTAGCCTTGGCAATGTTATGCAGAATCTCCTCCAGGCTCTGGTTCTCAAACTCGGTGCCGACAATAGCCGCATTGAGGTTGGTGACGTAAGCCTGGTGGTGCTTGGTATGGTGAATTTCCTGGGTTTGCGCGTCAAACGTCGGTTCGAGGGCGTCGTACGAGTACGGCAGCTTCGGCAGTTCAAAGGCCATGATGCGGGTGTTTTAAAGTGAAAAATGGGTAGGCTAGCCTTATAACCCCCAACCAGCTGCTGGGGTTACGGCGACCATTGGGGCGGCCCAAAAGTAGGCTAGCTCCGCTTCACTCTAAAAAACTCTTGCATGAGGGCCGCGCACTCATTGGCGCACACGCCCGGCCGCACCTTGGTGCGCGGGTGCAGCAGCCCCAGGCTATGGCGGCGGTAACCCGTTTTAGGCTCGGCGGCCCCGAATACTACGGCGCCTAGCTGCGCCCAGGCGCTAGCTCCGGCGCACATGACGCAGGGCTCAATGGTGACGTAAAGCGTGCAATCAGCCAAATATTTGTTGCCTAAATAATTGGCAGCGGCCGTCAGAGCCAGCATTTCGGCGTGGGCCGTCACGTCGCGCAGCTGCTCGGTCTGGTTGTATCCCCGACCAATGATTTTGCCGGCTAGTACCACCACCGCCCCAATCGGAATCTCGCCCGCTGCCAGCGCCCGCCGCGCCTCGGCCAGCGCCTGGCGCATAAAAAACTCGTCGCTAAGTAGCGGTGGGGCAGGGGGCATCGCCTACTTCAGGCTAATGCCGCTGAGGGCCGCCTGCGCCACGGGCCGCCACTGCGCCTGCTCCTCGGCCGGGGCCGAAAACGAGAAAATGTAGAGCTGCTCGCCCTGCACCGCGTACTCGATGTACTCGTACTTTTTGAGCGGAGCCAGCTGCGTAGTCGTGTGGCGATTGTCGCCGAGCGTCGACACAAATTCGAGCACTACTAGGTCGCGCCCATTCACCTTGCGTACTTCCTGGGTTAGAAACTCGACCTTGGTGTAGAGCCGCTGCACGCTGGCTTTATACATGGCTAGCAGCACGGTGTAGTCGGGCCCAAAGGTGGTGGGCCGTACCGATATGCTGTAGTCGACCCGCCCGCTTGGGTTGCTGAACACGGCCAGCGGCTTGCGCGGCGACGGAAACTTCATCGCGATTCCTTCGTCTGGCAGTGGCGTAAAGCCCTGTGGCACTGCCACCGACAAGCCAGGCGCTAGCTTCACCGTGCTCAGCTTGGGCTTGGGCGCGAAGCTGGTGAAGGCAAATACGGCGAAGAGGAGCGGCAAAATTTTCATAGATAGGGCAAAAATAGGGAGTATGAGTTTGGCTAGCTGCTGCTCCTAAAAAAGAACGTCATGCTGACGACGTAGGCAAGATGCTTCCTTCGTCAGCATGACATTCTCTAGATAAAGCTACCGGCAGCTATTAGCGCCGCACCACCGTCGGGTACTTAATGCGTACTTTCTTCCAGTACACGTACTGGCCGGTTTTGGCTTCGACCAGGTAGGTGCCGGCTTGGATGTGGCCCAGGTCAACCGGCTCACCGGTATTGTTCTGCGGGTCCAGCTCCTGCTGATACACCACTTTATTTTTATAATCCGTCATCACCAGGGTGCCGGGCTTGGTAAACTGCTGGGTGAAGCTCAGCATGACGTTGTTGGAGTTGGGCTTGGGGAAAATGTCGATCCCCGATAAAGTTTCTACGCGCTTAATGGGCCCATCGAGCGTCACCGGCGCGGGAGCCGCGCCCTTGGTTTTTATTTCAGTGCTGCCGTCGTACTTGTTTTTGGTCTTGACTTTGGTCTGGGCTTGGGCCGCACTGGCCGTGAGCAAAGCGGCCGCTAGGGCCAGCGAGGGAAGAAATTTCATGGTCGCAAGAAAGGAAGAGCCGTCCGAAAACGTGTCGGTCTCGTCCGCTAGTGCATACTCCGTACCAAACTGACCCACGACTATTTTGGTGGTTGCTGCGTCCCTGCCCTAAAACCAGCGTTATTTTTGCCCAGAACCTACTTCATTTAACAGGGAACAGTTATCATCTAACAGCCGCCGGCCAGCCAGCTCAAACGCACCACTGTATTTGCACTACTTAAAATGCTGACTGTTAATTGATAATTGGATAATTGTTAAATGTTAATTGATACCTGCTACATGTTAAGAACGCACACCAACGGCGAGCTTCGCCAAGAAAATGTCGGTCAAACCGTTACCCTCGTTGGCTGGGTGCAGCGCACCCGTGACAAAGGCGGCATCCTCTGGATCGACTTGCGCGACCGCTACGGCATCACGCAGCTAGCCCTCGAAGAAGGCGTGGAAAGCGACGCCGTGCGTGAAATAGCGCGCACGCTCGGGCGCGAATTTGTCATTAGCGTGACGGGTAAGGTAGCTGAGCGCTACTCCAAAAATGCGCACCTCCCGACCGGCGATATTGAAATCCGCGTCGAGCAGCTCGAAATTCTAAACCCGGCCAAGCTGCCACCCTTCCTCATTGAGGATGAGACTGATGGCGGCGACGAGCTGCGGATGAAGTACCGCTACCTCGACCTGCGCCGCTCGCCGGTGCGCAACAACCTGATGCTGCGCCACAAGATGGCCCAGGCCGTGCGTCGCTACCTTGATGGCCAAGACTTTATCGAAGTCGAAACGCCCGTGCTCATCAAAAGCACGCCCGAAGGTGCCCGCGACTTTGTGGTGCCTTCGCGCATGAACCCCGGCGAGTTTTACGCCCTGCCGCAGTCGCCTCAGACGTTCAAGCAGCTGCTGATGGTGTCGGGCTTCGACCGCTACTTCCAGATTGTGAAGTGCTTCCGCG
>CAZERY010000234.1:0-4468 GCA_964514915.1 uncultured Hymenobacter sp. | reverse complement strand
AAACTGGTTTGACCATTGTGGCTACCACGTACACTAACTTGAGAACCGCTCTAAGGGTTAGCGTCTAGAGTATGGGCCCACCCTTCTAGCAGCCAAAGGGTAGATTTGATAGCATCAGGCAAAAGCCTAGGCTGCCGAAATAAGTTGCGAAGAACTTTGTTCATCTGTATCAAACCCGCTATTTGGCGAGAAAAACGGGTTTTTCACCGAAAGAATAGTTTTAATGTGCGCTGGCAGTGGCAATTTTGCAAGCGGTTAGCAGCCTTAGTCTGGTCATTGCCGCTTGCGGCTGGCTTGGCTATAGGAAGTTGGCTAAGTTTGTTTTCATAGCTCAGAAAGGCATCGGATTTTGTTCGATGCCTTTTTTGCACTTATACCATATTTAAGAGGTTGCTAAATGACGTCCACGCACTTCGACAGCATATACTAATCCAATAAAGAGCAAAGGCAGGACTAAGCCTGGCGCATAGTTGCTCCAGGCGGGTAGCCAGTTGTTGGCACCTTGGCCGAATACCACCAGCCCCACTGACCCCAGCAGCCACAGCAGCAGCCGGCCCACTGGGTAAGGCACCGGAAAGTGCCGCTCGCCTAGCCACCAGCACAGCCCGGCCATTAGAAAGTAGCAGGCTAGGGTAGCCCATGCGCTACCCGTGTATCCCATCAAGGGAATAAGCACAAAATTGAGAGCGATGGTGAGGACCGCGCCTGCCACCCCAATGTAGGTGCCGAAATATGTCTTGTCGGTTAGCTTAAACCATACCGACAGGTTGTAATACACGCCCAGAAAAAGATTGGCAAGCAGTAGGATCGGCACCACACCGAGGCCGGTGCGGTACTCAGCGCGCCGCAAGAATAGGGGGCCTATCCAGCTAAGGTTGAGGCTGATGCTAATAAAAATAAGCGCGCAGCAGAGCGTAAACCACTTCATGACCAGCGCAAACGTGGCGGGGGAGTTCTTTTCCGTGCTTTGCGAAAAAAAGAAGGGTTCGGCGGCGTAGCGGAAGGCCTGAATAACCAGCGACATAAAGATGCTGAGCTTGTAGCAGGCCCCGTACACGCCCACGGCTGCCAGCCGGCTCACGCCCGGGTAAAAGCCCGCGGGTAGCCAGGCCGGCAGCAGAATGCGGTCGAGCGTCTCATTGACCATGCCCGCCAGGCCCATCAACATCAGCGGCAGCGCGTAGGCTAGCAGCGGTTGTAGAAAGGCCAAGCTGGGCCAACGGAAGCGGAAGTCCAGTAGTTCGTGGCCCAGCAGCAGCAGTGTGAGGGCCGAAGCCAATAGGTTGGATAAGAATACGTAGCCTACTCCCAAAGCTGGGTTATACACCGCCGCTACCAACGGCTGTAGGCCAGCTAGGGCGCTGCCGGGAGTGCTGCGCACTACGGCCGGGCAAAGCACTACGAAAAACAAGTTAAGCCCGACGTATATCCCAATGTTAATCAGGCGAATAGTAGCAAATTTACGCGCCTTATTCTCTAGCCGGAGGCGGGCAAAAGGCAGGGCTGCCACCGCATCAAGCCCCAGAATGAGCGCCACCCAAATGGCGTATTCATTGTGACCAGGCGGTAGATGCAGCAGCGCCAGCAGCGGCTGAGCCAGTAAGGCCAGGAGCACCGTGAGCACTATGCTACTCAGCAGCAGCAAGCTTAGGGTACGGTTATAAAGGTCGCGGCGGTCTTGATCCGGGCGATTGGCAAAGCGAAAAAACGTCGTTTCTAGGCCGTAGGTAAAGACGACGTTCAAAAACGAAACGTAGGCGTACAAGCCCGTCACGATTCCATACTCGGCGGCGGCAAAGTGCGCAGTATAAATTGGCACCAGCAGGTAGCTCAGTACTCGCCCCACAATGCTGCTAACCCCATAAATAGCGGTTTGGGAGGCTAGTTTTTTCGCGATACTCATGTCGTAACAATAAAGGCACGGGCAAGAAAGCAGGACCAGCTGACGTAGCGGCCCATTCTTCTTCCCCATGCCTTAGCTAAATAAATCAACGGCCCTTAAATACTGCTGTCCGCTTCTCTAAAAAGGCGGCCGTACCCTCGCGAAAATCCTGCGTTTCGAATGCTTGGCCGAAGGCTGCCGCTTCGGCAGTGTAGCCCGCTTCGCCACCTTCATCAAAGTAGGTATTGACGCAGGCAATGGTTAAGCCAACGGCAATGGGAGCTTTAGCCAGTATTTTGAGTAGCAAGGTATTGCAAAAGCCCAGCAGCTCGGCTTGCGGTACTACGTGGTTTACCAGGCCCAGCTGCTGGGCTTCGGCAGCCTTTAGCTGGTCGGCAGTAAGCAGCAGTTCCAACGCTTTACTTTTGCCGATGAGTTGCACCAGGCGCTGCGTGCCGCCATAGCCCGGCAGCAGCCCCAGGTTGACTTCGGGCTGGCCAAAGCGGGCATTTTCTGAGGCTACTCGCAGGTGGCAGGCCATGGCTAGCTCGCAGCCCCCGCCGAGCGCAAAACCATTGACGGCGGCCACTACCGGCTTGGGACTGGTTTCGAAGCGCCGAAAGACCGCTTGGCCCTGGGCCGCTGCCGCCTGAGCATCCGGGCCGCTCAGCTGGGCTAGCTCGGCAATATCAGCGCCGGCCACAAATGCTTTTTCGCCGCTGCCCGTGAGGATAATACCCCGCACTGCTGCGTCGGCCCGGGCGTGGTCGATGGCTTGGCCTAGCTCGGTGATTGTAGCCGCGTTCAAGGCATTAAGCTTCGTCGGACGGTTGAGGGTGAGCATCAGAATACCGGTAGTGGCATCCAAGGCATAAAGCAGGTTTTCGAACGTCATCGTTTAGGCAGCAAAAATGGCGGTAAGAGCGGCAGGCCAAAGGTACGGCCAGGCAGTTGGCAAGTAAATCCTGACTAGCCAGAACCCCTGTTTGAATAAAGAATCTAGCTGTTCAACGAGAAACCAAGTGAAAGGCAGCATATTGCACAGACTTTTGCAGTGGCATCTGCTAGCCCAGGAGGATAGTGGTGAGCTGTTAAGAGGTACTCTTACTTTCCTCACACCCTTCTTTTCTTACTGCCATGAGCGTCGTTTCCGAATTCAAAGAGTTTATTTCCAAAGGTAATGTGCTTGACTTAGCAGTTGGGGTTATCATCGGCGCTGCTTTCGGCAAGATTGTTTCGTCACTTACCGATGACATTATCATGCCTGTTTTGGGGCTGTTGGTGGGGAAAATAGATTACTCTACCGTCGTGTTGGGGCCCATGAAGGTTGGCTTATTTATCAATGCCATCATCAACTTCTTTATCATCGCCTTTTGCATCTTCCTCGTTGTCAAAGCGGCTAATCGCTTTAAGAAGAAGCCAACGCCAGTGGCCGTAGCACCAGCAGTAACTAAGGACCAGGAATTACTGATGGAAATCCGCGATTCCTTACGTGCAAACCGCTCCTAATCCCTACGTCAAGTATAATGCAAAAGGAGCTAGCGGACCAGCCGGAACCTTTCAAGTTTGGCTGGTAGTTAGCCGCCCAACGATTTTTGCCCTCATCTCTTTTTCAATACTCCGCGTGAAAGTTCATTTTGGAGCAGTTTTTATTTTAGGCTCTGCCTTGCTGCTCAGTAGCTTATCGGTTCGTGCGCAAGCTGCCGCTCCCGATTTTCCAACGACTGGTAGCTCGGGCCCGGCCCGGTCAACTCCTGCTAGCCTAGTCGACCCGGCGCGCGCCCGCCGCCAGCAGCAGATGAGCCCCGAAGATGCCGCTCGCGATCAGCAGCTGCAAGTACTCGAGGCCCGCACTGGCAATACCAGCTTTGGAGCCGAGCGAGGTGGTCCGTACCGGCAGCTCGATAAAGGCGGCAACGCCTTTACGGTGCGCAAATTCAAGGCAATGCCGGGCCAAGAGCAAAAGCGCGGCGTGTCGAAGCGCGTAGTAATGGGTGCTAATCCCAAAGGCAAGCCGCTAGTGCACGACCACGGCCGCAAAAAGAAGTTTCTGTTTTTTTAAAGCGTAACAATCGGAGTTAGACGCTGATCTCATTCAGTCGCTACAAAGCTTCGCTGAGTAGCTGACTATTTACCAGCAAACAAGAAAGGCCCCTCGCGTGAGGGGCCTTTCTTGTTTGCTGGAGGCTAATGCTAATGCAGCCAGCGCCCATTGCTCCGCTCCACAATTAGAGCTTACGCTTGATTTCCTGCTCTTCAAATCCTTCAATGTTGTCACCTTCCTGGAGGTCATTGAAGTTCTTGACCGAGATACCGCATTCGTAGCCCTGGCGTACTTCCGACACATCGTCTTTGAAACGCTTAAGGTCCTGAATTTCACCAGTGTATTGCACTATGCCGTTGCGAACCACGCGTACCCGGGTTTTGCGGGTGAACGTGCCATCCGTTACCATACAGCCGGCGATGGTGCCGACTTTGGTAATGTTGAACACTTGGCGTACTTCCGCATTGGCTACTACTACTTCGTGCAGCGTCGGGGCCAGCATGCCTTCCATGGCATCCTTCACCTCGTTGATGGCGTTGTAG
>CAZERY010000233.1:0-4506 GCA_964514915.1 uncultured Hymenobacter sp. | reverse complement strand
AGCATAGTCCATCCCCCAAAATTCGCTAACTATGCGTTTGGTGCAATGACCCTATCCAGACAACAAGCTGCTAGGAAAAACGGGTGGTTGGGCGCGAGGTACTCCATGCCACATGTGTACCATAGCCAGATCGTATGACCGAACGGCTGCTAAAATAATTTGCAAGTCGGTTGAGCCGAAAAATGCGTTCCCCTAACTTATTGATTTGCAGTGAAGACGCGGCAATGAGCTAAGCAACGCCAACTAGTTGCCTACCCCAGAGATCCTGGTTAGAAACGTAATATTTGAACTATATACCTATGTGGTGACTGCACAAATCCGCAAATTAATTGCGTATTTTCTAGGTGTAAAATCCGTATATTGGCTCTTGGCTTACCCGGTGCAGAAGCGGAAATTTGTAGGATAATCTATTCACTTATCATCTATATAAATCTATGAAATACAACCCTAAGTTTAGGCCAGCTGCCCAAACCCCCGAGCAGCGAGCTTGGGTACTAGCGCAAATGCAGGCAGTCATTCCCAGCCTGAAAGCCAAGGCCACGGCGTACGCCTGCCACCTCTACAGCCAGTACGTGGCCGGCGAATTGAGCTGGCTGCAAATGCGGCAGGCGCTCGATGCCAATACTGCCGCCTGCTAAGTCATTATGGGTGATAGCCACCCTAAAACTAGGCTCCCTACAGGCCAGCAGTAAAGCCACGCTGAAAAGTAAGTAAATAAGGAATTTTCGTAACCAAAAACACGCGTTTTTGCGTAAAAAGCCTCATGACAAAGCTACAGATAAATCCGAAGTACGGGCAGTCGCCAGCCAGCTGTCTGCCAGAGTCGGTCGAGCTTAAGAGCTTTGAAAAACCTAACTCGGTTTTTACGCCAGACTCAGGGGTGTTTAGCCTTGGGTTGTGGCCCGCCACTAGCCGGCCTGCTCCCAAAGCTGGCGCTACGGCCAAGCAATTGCTTGGCGCCGATTTTAGTCACGTTATCGTGGCTAGATAACGCACCTGCTACCCCTCACTAGGTTAGCAGTGAACAGAAGTTCTCCTGAATTTTATTTTTAGAAGTGCCCGGTATCTGCTAATGCAGAGCTGGGCATTTGCTTTTGGTGGTGCCTGAGCTACGCAGGTGTTGGCAGCCAGCGCGTAGCGACTTGCTTAATAGGATAATAACGCGCATAAACTGCTGTGCGTAAAAGAGATAAATTACATTTGTTTCTTTCTCATGACGGACACTTATCTGCGAAGCTTAGGCTTTGCTGCCACCGCTCAGAATGCGCGTACTAACCGCACCGACTTTGCCCGTGCTTGGCGCTACCAGTTCGACCACGCGGCGCGCGATGGGGCGACGCTCTTCATTGAACACCCGCTTGGCATCGACCATTGCCGACTGAGTGAGCTAGCTGCGCCCGTCGTCGCCCAGGATATTTTTGCCAGCGTGGGGCTGCACGACCGGCCCGCCTTGGAAGCTGCCATTGCCGCTTTTTACGCGGCGCACGGGGGCATGGGCCAGGTGCTGCCGCTCGCCGCCGAACAAGCTTTTCGCCCTTTGCGCCGCGAGTAGTAGGTGCCTGGTAAGGCGCCAAAAGCCTCGCCAACGCCGCACCCGAAGCCAGAACTTGTTACCTTTGCGGCCTGCTAAAGCCCCTGCGGTGCCGGCAGGCTGGGTTGCGGTTCTGGGTGAAGGCAATAAGCACCATACCTACCGCCGCGCAGCTGCGGCGTGCCTCCGGCCCCGCGTCGGGGGCTTTTTTATTGCCCCATGCTGAAAAACGACCTCCTTCTCCGCGCCGCCCAAGGCCAAACCACTGAGCGTACCCCCGTCTGGCTGATGCGCCAGGCCGGCCGCATCCTGCCCGAGTACCGCGCTCTGCGGGGCCGCCTCTCTGGCTTTAAAGAGCTAGTAGAAACTCCCGCGTTCGCCGCCGAAGTCACTATCCAGCCCGTCGACGCGCTGGACGTCGATGCCGCCATTATTTTCTCCGATATTCTGGTGGTGCCCGAAGCGATGGGCCTCACCTACGAGATGATTGAGGCAAAGGGCCCGTTCTTCCCCGAAGTGGTGAAAAATGCCGCCGACGTGGAAAAGCTGCGCGTGGCCGACCCCGAAGAGCACCTCGGCTACGTGCTTGAAGCCCTGCGCATTACCAAGCGAGAGCTCGACGGGCGGGTGCCGCTCATCGGTTTTGCGGGCGCGCCCTGGACCATCCTGGCTTATATGGTGGAGGGCCACGGCTCCAAGACCTTCAGCAAGGCCCGCCGGCTGCTGTACCAGGAGCCCGCGCTGGCCCACCAGCTGCTGGAAAAAATTACGGTGACGACCATTGCGTACCTGCAAGCGCAAGTAGCCGCCGGGGCCGACATCGTGCAGGTGTTCGATTCGTGGGCCGGTATCTTGCCGCCTGCCCACTACGCCGAGTTTTCGACGCGCTACATCAACCGCATCAGCACGGCACTCTCGCCGCTGGTGCCCGTCACGGTGTTTGCCAAGGGCGCGTGGTGGGCCGTGGAAGACTTTGCCAAGTCGCCCTGCCGCACCATCGGCCTCGACTGGAACCAGTCGCCGGCCCAGGCCCGCCAGCAGGCCCCCGGCAAAACGCTGCAAGGTAACCTCGACCCCTGCGCCCTCTACGGCACACCGGCCCAGGTAAAAGCCGCCACCGAAGCGATGCTGGCCGAATTTGCGGGCGGCCCGCACATCGCCAACCTCGGCCACGGCGTGTATCCCGATACCAACCCCGATAACGTGAAAGTGTTCGTAGAAACGGTAAAGGCCTGGCGGGGGTAGTCTCCGCCCAGCCTTACGCGCGGCCGGCTAACAAGCTATAGGCCTCAAATTAGCGCGGGTTTAAGGGCAAGGCCCACGCTACCCCTCGCCGGGGCCGCAGCTACGAGACCGCACCATTCGACCTGGTACCTGGTGCAACAGGCAGTGGGCGGCACCCGGAGATAGTTGTACCGGGTGCGAAGGTAGAGTGCGTTGCTATGCTTCGGGCGCGCCTCACGAGACGGAGGCAATTTAGGAAAATGATTGATTAATCGCTTTAAATTGCCAGTGGGCAGCGAGCTACGGTGCGAAAGCCCGATTACAGCTTAGCCGCTTCAGCTTCGGCCAGTAGCAGCCGCTTTTCGATGGGAACCACGCCTACTTGCTCGCACACCAGCCCGCCGCCGAGGTTAGCGAGGGCCGCGGTGAAGGCGGCCGGCTGCCGCAAGGCCACGCAGCACGCGGCAATGCTAATGACCGTATCGCCCGCGCCCGACACATCGGAAATAGTGCGCAGGTGGGCCGGCAAATACGTTTTTTCGTCGCCCTGCTGGGTAAAAACGCCGTGCTCAGAGAGCGTGACCAGCACGATTTCGGGAGCCAGCACCTCGCGCAGGCGAGCCACGGCGGCCTCGAAGCCCGGGCGGTCGGCATTAGGCGCGCCAAAATCCAGCATGAGGCCCTCGCGTAGCTCCTTCAAATTGGGCTTGAAAAGCGTGCAGTGGCGGTAAGCCAGAAAATTCTTTTTCTTGGGGTCCACTACCGTAGGAATACCCCGTTGCCGCGCCCGCTCGATGCAGGCCGTGATGATGCTTTCGCTCAGCACACCTTTGTCGTAGTCTTCAAAAATGACCACGTCGGCGTGGGGAAGCAAGTCGTCGTAGGCGGCGAGCAGCTGGCTGGTCTCCTCGGTATTGAGGTTGGTTTCAACCTCCGAGTCGATACGCACCAGCTGCTGGCCGTGCGCCAAAATTCGCTGCTTAAACGTAGTAGGGCGGTGCGCGCTGCGAATAATGCCGTCGGCGGGCAGCTGGTGGTCGTGCAGCAAGTGCACCAGGTGGTCGCCGCCCTGGTCATTGCCCACCACGGCGCAGAGCAGCGGCGTAGCGCCGAGTGCCTGCACGTTGAGAGCCACGTTGGCCGCGCCGCCGAGGCGGTTTTCGGTGCGGTCTACATTCACCACCGGCACCGGCGCCTCGGGCGACAGCCGGCTGGCGCGGCCCCACACGTAGGCGTCGACCATAACGTCGCCGACGATAAGCACGTGGAGATTAGTGAAAGCAGCGAATAGCTCGGTGAGTGGAGTAGGGGCGGGCATGGGGCAAAATTAGGCCCAAAGGCCAGTGAGCAGCGAACAATGAGCAGTGGGCAATTTTCATTCAGGCCCATTGTTCACTACGCACTGCTCACTGTCAATTACTTATTGCCCTTCGGCCCGTAGCACGGCCAGCGGCGGCTGGCTGAGCACCGAGCGGCTATTCAGCCCGCCGATGAGGGCCGTAAGGCCGGCCACCAGCACCACCAGGCCCGGGAGCGGCCACAACGCACCGAGCGCAAACGGCGTTTCGAACACCCAGGTAGCCAGTGCCCAAGCCGCCAGGCTAGCCAGCAGCACGCCGGCCAGCGCCGCCAGCGAGCCCAGTAAGGCATATTCGAGCAGGGTGATGCGCAAAATCTGGCTTCGGCTAGCTCCCAGGGTGCGCAGCAGCACGCTCTCGCGGGTGCGCTGGTAGCGGCTGATGAGCACCGAG
>CAZERY010000232.1:0-4530 GCA_964514915.1 uncultured Hymenobacter sp. | reverse complement strand
TTAGTATCGTTCCCATGCCCTCGTTTGACATCGTAAGCAAAGTAGACCCCCAAACGCTGGAAAATGCCATTAATACCGCCAAGAAAGAGCTAGCTACCCGCTACGACCTGCGCGACACCAAAGGTGGCCTGGAGCTGGATAAGAAAGGCAATACAATTTTGCTTAGCTCCGAAAACTCGATGCGGATTAAGGCGCTCGAAGACATCTTGCTGGCCCGCATTGTGAAGCAGGGCATTGATGGCACGGCCCTCGACTTCACGGCCGAGGAGCAGGCGAGTGGCGCCCTGGTAAAAAAGACCGTGAAAGTGCGCGCCGGCGTGGATAAGGAGGCGGGCCGCAAAATTATTAAGGCCATCAAGGACAGCAAAATCAAGGTGGAAGCCCAGATGCAAGACGACCAGATTCGGGTGACAGCCAAGAAGATAGACGATTTGCAAGCCGTCATTGCCCTGCTACGCCGCACCGACAATGGTCAGCCGCTTCAATTCGTGAATATGAAGTCTTGATTTTCAATTATAAACCAGGAATTCCGCTTGAGCGAAGCTGGGGGAGCTTGCGGCTTACTTTTTCTTTTCTTCTTAATCCTTACCTGACTTGTCACCTTTCGCCGCGTTTTCTTCCGAGCATTTTGCCGCCTTCGGGCAAGTTCAGACCTGGGTTAGTCTCTTGACGCTCACGCTGATGGAGATAGTATTGGGTATCGATAATATTATTTTCATCTCCATCATGGTCAACCGCCTGGCACCGGAAGAGCAGACGCGGGGCCGCACCATTGGCCTGCTGCTGGCACTGCTGTTTCGGATCGGGCTGCTGATGAGTATTTCGTGGATTGTGGGCCTGCGGGCGGCGCTCTTTACCCTCAGCGTACCGCCGCTGGTGGAGAACTTTGGCGTGAGCGGGCGCGACTTGATTTTGCTGGCCGGGGGGTTATTCCTCATCTACAAGAGCACTACCGAGATCCATACCAAGCTGCAAGGCGAGGAAGAGGAGGAGCATGCTAATCAGGGCCACGCCAAGCTGCCGGCCATCGTCATGCAGATTATCGTGATTGACATCGTCTTCAGCTTCGACTCCATTCTCACGGCGGTGGGGCTGGTCGACAACGTACTGGTGATGATTGCGGCCGTTATTTGCGCCATGGGTATTATGCTGGCTTTCAGTGGGGTAGTGGCCGATTTTGTGAATCGCAACCCGACTATCAAGATGCTGGCGCTGTCGTTTCTCATCATGATTGGCTTCATGCTCGTAATGGAGGCGGCCCACAAGGAAGTCGAGAAAGGCTACCTCTACTTCGCCATGGCCTTCTCGCTGATAGTAGAGCTGCTGAACATGCGCCTGCGCCGCAAAAGCAAGGCCGGCCCCGTTTTGCTGCGCGATTCTACCAGCGACTAACGGACTATGGTGAAAAGCAAAAAGGTCGGGGCTGCGTACTCCAGTGCGCGGCCCCGGCCTTTTTTAAGCAGTTGGTTAACCTACTTTCCTAGGACTTACGCAAACACTGATTGTCATTACCGTGCTCCACTTCGTTGTGCTCGCAATGACAATCAGTGTTTGCGTAAGTCCTATTTTAGAGCAGTTTTTAGGTTGGTGTATGTAGTCGCCCTCCTTGTGGGACCCCAGCCCCTCCCCTTCGGGAGAAGCTGGGGGTGGGGTCCCGTACATCCGCTTGAGAACAGCTCTAAGTGGGCTGAGTGGCATTTGGGGGCATCAGGGGCGGTAGGCAGCCTAGCGCCCGGCCAGGGCGCGGCCCAGGCGCTCGGCTACCAAGTCGAGCAGCCGCCGGTTTAGCTCAGCGCGGTGCTGCTGGTAAAAAGCAAATTCTTCGCCCGTGAGCAAGCCTACTACCAGGCCCGTGAGCGTGGCGCGCAAGCGCGTGTTGCGCGCCAGCAGGTCGGTGAGCAGGCGGCTAGCCTCGGTAGGCGCCGCAGTGGCCAGCGGCACGTGGTAGTCGTGGGCAAAGTCGGTAGCCGTGGCCACTAGCAGCTCGTGCTGAAACTTTAGCAGCGGGCGCAGCACCTGGTGCTGAAAATCGGGCACGGTGGCGGGCGTGGGGATGGCGGCCGGCTGGCCTTCGATGGCGGGGCGCAGGGCTAGCAGCGCGGCCGGGGGCCGCGAATGGGGCTCGTAAGTAGGCATGGGGCTAGCATACGGCCCGCGCCCCCGGCCAGCTAGCCAAATACCGCCAGCTTACTCAGCACGTCCCAGAGCACCACGCCGGCGGCCACGCTCACGTTGAGCGAGTGCTTGGTGCCGAGCTGCGGAATTTCTACGGCGTCGTCGCAGAGAGCCAGCACCTCGTCATCGACGCCAAACACTTCATTGCCAAGTACCAGCGCCAGCGGCTGGCTTGCCACCGGCCGAAACTGCGGCAGCAGAATGGAGCCGGTGGTTTGCTCTACTGCCACGAGCTGGTAGCCAGCGGCTTGGAGCTGCTGGGCGGCAGCCAGGGTGGTGGGCACGTGCTCCCAAGCCACCGACTCGGTGCTGCCCAGGGCGGTTTTGGTTATTTCGCGGTGGGGCGGCTGGCCCGTGACGCCGCAGAGGTAGATTTTTTCGAGCGCAAAGGCGTCGGCCGTCCGAAAAACGGCGCCCACGTTGTGCAGGCTGCGCACATTGTCGAGCACCAGCACCACCGGGCTTTTGGGCGTAGCTTTAAAATCGGCCACCGGCAGCCGGTTTAGCTCGGTCATCGTGAGTTTGCGCATCGAAGTAGTGCGAACTTTGTAGCTCGCGAAAGAGGTTTTTAAGTAAGAAATCATCTGTCATTGCGAGTCTAGCGAAGCAATCGTCCCCGAACGTTGTCGTTCGCGTTGTCTCGCTCTGCTAGTATCGTTCTGGTGCGATTGCTTCGCTAAGCTCGCAATGACAGACGATTGGCCTATTCACTATTTTAAACTAGCGGGCCCCAAAGTTCGCGCCGCTCTGCTTTGTCTACCGCTTCCGTTCCCGCCGCTCCATCCAAGTTTGCCATCAAGTCGCTCGGGCCCGACCACATCGCGCCCAGCCCGGCCTACGACACGCCCCTGATGAAGCAATACTACCAGCTCAAGCAGCAGTACCCGGGCGCGGTGCTGCTGTTTCGGGTCGGCGATTTTTACGAAACCTTTGGCGAAGACGCGGTTACGGCGGCCCGCATCCTCGACATTACGCTGACTAAGCGCGGTGCGGGTAGTATTTCGGAGGTGGCGCTCGCCGGCTTCCCGCACCACGCCCTCGACACGTACTTGCCCAAGCTGGTGCGCGCCGGCCAGCGCGTAGCCATCTGCGACCAGCTCGAAGACCCCAAGCAGGCCAAGGGCCTCGTGAAGCGCGGCATCACCGAGCTCGTAACGCCCGGCGTGAGCCTGCACGACAACACCCTGGAGCGCCGCCAGAACAACTACCTCGCCGCCGTGCACTTCGGCAAAACGGAGGCCGGCATCTCGTTTCTGGATATCAGTACCGGTGAGTTTCTGGCCGCGCAGGGCACCGTGGAGTACCTGGGCAAGCTGCTGCAAAACTTCCGGCCCGCCGAGGTGCTGTTTTGCAAGCGCAGCCGGGGCGAGTTCGAAGGCCACTTCGGCCCCGATTTCTGCACCTACGCCCTCGACGAGTGGGTATTTGGGCCCGACTATGCCCACGACACGCTCACGCGGCACTTCCGCACTACCTCGCTCAAGGGCTTCGGGGTTGATAATCTGCGCGAAGGCGTGATTGCGGCTGGCTGCATTCTGCATTATCTGGCCGAAACCAAGCACACCGACATTCAGCACGTGGCCGCGCTAGGCCGCCTGGAAGAGGACAAATACGTGTGGCTCGACCGCTTCACGGTGCGCAACCTGGAGCTGGTGCAGGCCCAGCACCCCGGCGGCGTGCCGCTGATTGATATTCTGGACCAGACTATTACGCCGATGGGTGCGCGCCTGCTGCGCAAGTGGGTGGTGCTGCCGCTGAAGGAAGTGAGCCAGATTCAGCGGCGGCTCGACACGGTGGCGGCCCTCGTGGCGAGCCCCGAACTGCTGGAAGAAGTGCAGAGCCACCTGCGGCCCATCAACGACTTGGAGCGCCTGATCTCGAAGGTGGCCGTGCGCCGCGTGAATCCGCGCGAGCTGTTGCAGCTGGCGCGGGCGCTCGAAAGCATTGCCCCGCTGCGCGAAAAGCTGGCCGCCTCGGGCGTGAAAGCCCTGGAAAAGCTGGCCGACCAGCTCAACGCCTGCAACTCGCTACGCCAGGAGATTCAAGCTAAAATCCGGCCCGACGCGCCGCTGCTCACCAACCAGGGCCACGTCATCATGGATGGCGTCGATGCCGAGCTGGACGAGCTGCGGGCGCTGGCGTTTTCGGGCAAGGACTTTTTGCTCAAAATGCAGCAGCGCGAGCAGGCCGCCACGGGCATTTCTTCGCTGAAAGTGGCTTATAATAAGGTGTTTGGGTATTACCTCGAAGTCAGCAACGCCCACAAAGGCAAGGTGCCCACTCAGTGGATTCGCAAGCAAACGCTGGTGAACGCCGAGCGCTACGTGACCGAAGAGCTGAAGACCTACGAGGAGA
>CAZERY010000231.1:0-4592 GCA_964514915.1 uncultured Hymenobacter sp. | reverse complement strand
CTGGATACTGTTGAGATTATATTTTTCCAAGTATCGCCTGGCTCTAACACTACGCTGGACAGCTTACGGTTGAACACTCCTCGACAGTAAGCTTCCGTAACTGCTAGCTCAACCATGCCTTTTCTTTTCTGTCGATTATTAGAAAAATCAAATTATTTTTTTAGTAATTCACTTTTCGAGGGGTTTTTGACCGTCAAATGCAACTCCGTAGTGGCTAAATTCAACCTCGGTTGCGGCCATATTGCTCGTGGCTGCTCACCCAGTCGCTGCTCGAAATGGCAGCTCCCAAACTCAACTCGCCAGCCAGCACCACGCCGGCCACTATCTCGGCAAACTTGTGCACCGTGCCTTGGCCAACGCAGCCCAGCATGCGCAGGCATTCGTTTTGGGTGGCTAGCCCGGTGCCGCCGCCGTGGGTAGCCACGATGAGCGACGGAATGGTGATGTTGAGGTACAAATCGCCCTCCTTAGTTATTTCCGAGTACAGCACGCCCGCCGACGATTCGCTCACGTTGGCTACGTCTTGCCCGGTGGCGATGAAGAGCGCCGTGATGCCATTGGCCGAGTGCGCGCCATTATTATTGGCCCCCGACAAGAAAGCCCCCACGTTGCTCACCTGGCCGTGGTAGGCCAGCTGCTCGGGCGTCACGCGCATGCGCTGCTGCAGCACGTCGCGCTTCACCACGGCCTCGGCCACCACGCGCTTGCCGCGGGTGCGCATCACGTTTATCTGGCTAGCCTTCTTGTCGGTGGCGAAGTTCGACTCGAGGTAAAAATGCCGGATGGGCGCCCCCTGGTAGTGTTCCAGTATCCAGGAGCAAGCGGCAGAGGTGGCGCGGCTCACCATGTTTTGGCCCGCCGCGTCGCCGGTCGAGAAGTTAAAGCGCAGGTAAGCAAATTTGGTGCTCAGGTACGTATCAATGTACTGAAGCTTAGCGATGCGCGACGTGTTTTCGGCCTCGGGCCGAATCGTCTCTAGGCTATCGACTACCCAGCGGCCAAAGTCACGCGCCCCGCGCGCATCATCAAAAACGAAAACGGGAGCCCGCTGCATTGCGTCGCCGATGACCGTACACTTGACGCCCCCGCACAGGTTGAGCACCTGCATACCGCGGTTGTAGCTCGCTACCAACGCCCCCTCAGTGGTAGCCAGCGGAATGAGGAAGTCGCCCTGGGCATGCTCGCCATTCACGGTGAGGGGGCCGGCCAGCCCCACCGGCACCTGCGCTACCCCCACAAAGTTTTCGCAGTTGCCCTGCACTTGGTGCGGGTCGAAGGAGTACTGCGGCAGATGCTTGAACTCCTGCTGCGTAAACTGCTCGGCAAACTGCCGCCGCGCCTGGATAGCCGCCTCGGCGTAGTCATCACCCCGCGAGCGCGGTATGCGAACCCGATCGCCCTGGTTTTCAATGACGTCTTCAACTTCCACGCTCAATTCGCCAAAAGCGTCGGTGCTAAACTGGAACTGAAGCTGATGCATACCTTCTGCCAGGGCCTTTGTGCTCAACAAAAAAGTAAGCTCTTGCCCTACTGCCAGCTCCACTGCCTGGTCTTGGGTACCCAGGCTGGCGGCGGCGCGCAGCTCACCCCCAAAGTCGAGCTTGATGTGCTCGGCTAGCACCACCAGCTGGCCGATCGTCACTTGCCACATCCCCGTCAGGCGCACCGTATCGAGGCAGTTTTTGATGCTGAAAGATACTCCCTGGTCATCGGGCAAGTTGCGCAAACTGCCACGAGTGTAAAGCAATTGTAGGAGTGTAGGGCTAGGCGTAAAAACCATGAAACAAGGGGTAGAAGGGGCTAAGGAAAAGCTGCAGCCAGCCGCAAGTTTACCGACCACTACGGGAAAACGGATGGGTACAGCTTGCTAAGCTTGGCCAGTACTCTCCTAACTCCCCGAAAGTCAAGCAGTACTCAGCCACTAGCTACCGGCCTGGCCTTAGGAGGCAACTAGGCGCCGTGGCGAACCGACGCCTTAAAAGGATTATTGGAGACTAATTGCCGCGTGAGCTTTAACTTCTTAAATAATTCTTTTTGCGCAAACATGCCCCCGCAAAACGTAGTTATAACCCCCGGGTAGTGATTCTAAACGATATACTTCACCTTTGCCCACCTATTACCACTGTATCTTTGCCCTTTCAACTAAATATTTAGGGCGGTCGGAAGCTAGTTCCGCCAGTTTTTCCCTCTATGGCATCTTTATCTGAGTATCCCCGCTTCACTCTTGGCGACGAGCTGACCGCCGAACAGCGGGCGTTTTTTGCGAAGCACGGCTTTCTGCATTTCCGCCCGTTTGCTTCTCCTGAACAAGTGCAAGCTTACCTCAAAGCCACGCAGGATGTACAAAGCAACTGGCTGGCTAACAGTGTTGAGAAAGTAAATGGTGTTCCCATCAAGTACGGCAAGGATGTCGATGGCTCGCCCATTGTACAGCGCTTTGCCTTTGCCTCACAGCACAACCCGGTACTGCACGAGCTGCTGCAAGACCCACGATTCAAGGCCCTGTTTCCGCTGCTCGAAACGCCCGATGGCCGCGTGGGCGAAAACGAGCGCGATGGGCTGGTAGTTAACCACTACGTTAATGTTGAAGGGTCTGAATTCAGCCAAATGGGCTGGCATACCGACTCGCTGCGCGATGTTTTTTATGGCAAGCGCATCCGCCCAATGCTCAACGTGGGGCTGCACCTCGATGGCACTAAGGCTACCAATGGCGGCCTGCGCGTGATTCCGGGCACCCACCGCCAGGGCCTGGGCAAGATGCTGTTTCGCAAGAAATATTATAAGGACGTGTACTACGATCCCAATGAGGTAGCTGTCGAAACCGAGCCCGGCGACCTCACCGTGCACGATGGCCGCATGTGGCACCGGGTGGCCCAGTCGCCGCTGGTAGGAGTTGAGTCGCGCCGCCGTGTCATGTACGTTCCCATCATCGGGGGCAAGTACCAGCCCAAGAGTAACGAAAGCCCTACACCTTTCTACTTACGATTCTTACATTTAGTAAAATAATCTCTTATTTTCTAGCGTCATGCTGACCTTTGGGAAGCATTGTAGCTGCGCATCGCCCCAACGGTGAGTGCTGGCTACGATGCCTCCCGATGGTCAGCATGACTTTTTTATAGCTTTCGTGGCCAGCCACTTTCTTTTATGCCAACCGCTCTTATCACTGGTGCCTCGCGCGGTATCGGCCGGGCTTTTGCCCTCCTCCTTGCCCAGCGGGGCTACGATCTCCTGCTCGTAGCGCGCGCCGCCGATCAGCTGCAAACGCTGGCTCAGCAAGTCAAAGCGCAGCATCAGGGTCAAGCCCAAGTGCTAGCGCTAGATCTCACGCAGCCCGGTGCCGCACCGGAAGTAGCGGCCTGGGTAGCGCAGCAAGCCCCCGCTGGCTTAGAGATACTAATAAATAATGCGGGCTTTGGCCTGTGGGGTCGTTTTGAGGAACTCGACCTGACCGAGCAGCTCAATATGATGCAGCTTAATTTAAGCTTGCCGGTGCAGCTTACCTATGCGCTGCTGCCGCAGTTGCGCCAGGCTAGCCGGAGCTACATTCTCAATGTTGCCAGTACAGCCGCCTACCAAGCAGTACCTTCCCTCACAGTGTATGCGGCCAGCAAAGCTTTTCTACTTAGTTTTAGCCGGGGCCTGCGCTACGAATTAAAAGACACGAGCATATCGGTCACCTGCTTGAGCCCGGGAGCCACAACTACCAACTTCACGGAACGAGCAGGTATGGGCACCGAGCTACAGGCAGTAGCCAACAAAGTATCGATGACGCCCGAAGACGTAGCCACTGCCGGCCTCCAGGCCCTACTTGCTGGCAAAGCAGAGTTTATTCCGGGGATGCTCAACAAAGTTTCAGCGGGCCTCACGAGCGTAGTACCCAAGTCACTAGTGGAAAAAATAGCGGCGGGCATCTACGAGAAATATTTGTAACAATTGCTAGCAGTAGGCCCCGAAGGCAGGCATACCTCTGTATTCACCTAGCATTTTATAAAACCAAGGCGAGAGACAAACAAAATGCCAAAATTTTATACGAAAATTATTACCTTGAATATCAATAATTTAAGGCATTATTAATATGGTGAGTAGGTACTTACCAGCAAATGGTGAGCTAACACTTACCGCAATTTCAAATTGTGTCGTAATATTGTTCTATCAAATAGCTAACGAATCCCACCCGGCTAGCTATTTACTACTCTCTAATTACCCGGCCGTCGTCCCACCCCGGCTGGTAGTATCCCCACCATTCTAAAGTACCCGGCCGTCGTCCCACCCCGGCTGGTAGCACCCTTTCCACTCTAAGTAGCCAGCCGTTGTCCCACCCCGCCTGGTTTGTAATCTCTGTCCCGCCTAGGCCCGGCAGAACCTGATTGTTTTTCAACCGGCCGACTTGGTATTCTACCGAGTCGGCCGGTTTATTTTTAGGCTAACTAGCTAGTGAACAGTCGCCAGCTTAACTTGTATCACCACTAGTGGGCGCCCATCTCAGCTGTATGTCCGAACTTGCACCTCCTTTGCTAGCTAGCTAGTTCTTCTTCTGGCTAGCTAGTTCTTCTTCTGGCTAGCTAGTTCTTCTTCTGGCTAGCTAGTTCTTC
>CAZERY010000230.1:0-4723 GCA_964514915.1 uncultured Hymenobacter sp. | reverse complement strand
GCGGCATCCACCAGGATGGCGTGATTAAGTGCCGCGAAACCTACGAAATCATTGATCCCAAAGAAGTTGGCGTCGCCGATTCGAGCATTGTGCTTACCGCCCGCTCGGGCCGCGCTGCCCTCGCCTACCGCCTCCAAAAACTGGGCTACGACCTCGAGCGCCCGGCCCTAAACACGGCCTACGCCAGCTTCTTGCAACTAGCCGACCGCCAGCGCGAAGTATTTGATAATGACTTGCATATCCTCATCGAACAAGAAAAATCAGTAGCCGTTTAGATAATTATCAGTTATCAATCATCAGTTATCAATCATCAGTTATCAATCATCAGTTATCAATCATCAGTTATCAATCATCAGTTACCAAGCTGAATAACAGCCGTTTCGAGCTTGCTAGGATTGATGATTAATAATTGATAACTGATGATTGATCAAACTGGGCTAAGGAAACGGGGTGGCAGGTGCTGCCAGTGGGTGGGAGCAGGGAAGTCAGGGGGTCGGGTTAAGCCCCATAAACGCCATTCTTTCACACTATTAACTCGACCAAAGCTTCCCCCTGTTGCTTCGTTTCCTTAGCCTTTTTTAAAGCTATTAGCTATTAGCTGATAGCCACTAGCTGTCAGCTCTTTACCCTTACTTTACTCAATCGCAAAAAGCTACCGGCTAAGGGCTGCTTCAAAGCCCCCGCTAGTAGCTAACCGCTCAAAAAATGGCCTGGTCTTTAGTTGATAAAATTTGGGATGCCCACGTCGTTCGCTCCATCGCGAGCGGGCAGGAGGTGGTGTACATCGACCGCCACCTTATTCACGAAGTTACTAGCCCTCAGGCTTTTGATGAAATAGCGGCCCGTAACCTGCCTCTTTTTCGACCAAGCCAGATTATCGCCACGGCCGACCACAACGTGCCGACGTTCAACCAGCACCTACCCATCGCGGAGCCGCTTTCGCGCTCGCAGGTGGATAAGCTGACCGAGAACTGCCAGAAGTACGGCATCGAACTTTACGGCCTGGGCCACCAGCGCCAGGGTATTGTGCACGTTATCGGGCCCGAGCTGGGCCTCACGCAGCCGGGCATGACCATCGTGTGCGGCGACAGCCACACTTCTACGCACGGCGCGTTTGGCGCGGTGGCCTTTGGCATTGGCACCAGCCAGGTGGCGCAGGTGATGGCCTCGCAGTGCTTACTGCTGACGCGCCCCAAGCGCATGCGCATCGCGGTAGAAGGCCAGCTACGGCCCGGCGTAACGGCTAAAGACCTGATCCTCTACGTTATTTCCAAGCTCGGCACGGGCGGCGCTACCGGCTATTTTGTAGAATACGCGGGCAGCGCGGTGCGCAGCCTGAGCATGGAAGGCCGCATGACCGTCTGCAACATGAGCATCGAGATGGGTGCCCGTGGTGGTCTCATCGCGCCCGATGCGACCACGTTTGCCTACGTTGAGGGCCGGCCATTTGCGCCGAAGGGCGAAGCGTGGAATGATGCCGTAGCCTACTGGCAGACGCTGTATTCGGACGATGACGCGGTGTTCGACGCGGAGTTTGGGTACGACGCGGCGGAAATCCCGCCCATGATTACTTACGGCACTAACCCTGGCATGGGCATCGCGCTTACCGGCCACGTGCCGAGCCAAGTGCCCGACGCGGAGGCCGAAAGCTTCGACAAATCTTTGAAATACATGGGCTTCGAACGTGGCGAATCGCTGCTTGGCAAGCAGATTGACTACGTGTTCATCGGTAGCTGCACCAACTCGCGCATTGAAGACCTGCGCACCGTGGCCGCCTACGTGCAGGGCAAGCACAAAGCCGGGCACGTCGAGGCCATCATCGTGCCGGGCTCCAAGCAAGTGGAGCAGCAGGCTATTGCGGAAGGCATTGATAAGATTTTGGCAGCGGCCGGCTTCGAGCTGCGCGAACCCGGTTGCAGCGCGTGCCTCGCCATGAATGAGGACAAGATTCCGGCCGGCGCCTACTGCGTGGCTACCTCTAATCGCAACTTTGAGGGGCGGCAGGGCCCGGGCTCGCGCACACTGCTGGCTAGCCCGCTGGTGGCCGCCATCACGGCCGTGCAGGGCCGCATTGTCGACATTACGCAGTACCTGAACTAATGGAAAAATTTCAGACCCTGCACACCACCGGCGTGCCGCTTCCCTTCGAAAATGTTGATACCGACCAGATTATTCCGGCCCGGTTTCTAAAAGCAACCACCCGCGAAGGCTTTGGTGAAAACTTGTTTCGCGACTGGCGCTACAACGCCGACGACTCGCCCAAGGCCGATTTTGTGCTGAATAACCCGCGCTACAGCGGGCAAATTTTGGTGGCCGGCAAGAATTTCGGCTGTGGTTCGAGCCGTGAGCACGCGGCCTGGGCACTGTACGATGCTGGCTTTCGCGCGGTTATTTCCAGCTACTTCGCCGACATTTTTCGGGGTAACGCGCTGAATACCGGTCTGCTACCCCTGCAAGTAGACGACAAAGTGCTCACCCGCCTGCTAGCCGCCATCGAGGCCAACCCGCAGCTGGAGCTCGTGGTGGACCTGCCCGCCCAAACGCTGGTCGTGCCGGCCTGGGGCGAAACCGTCAGCTTTGCCATCGACCCCTACAAAAAGGAGTGCCTGATCAACGGCTACGACGATATCGACTTTTTAGTAAATCAAAAATCGGCCATTGAGGCCTACGAACAACAACGTGCATGGACATGGTAACCAAGAAAATAGCCTTGCTGCCCGGCGATGGCATCGGGCCGGAAGTCTGTCGACAGGCCGTGAAAGTGCTCGATGCCGTAGCCGAGCGCTTCGGCCACCGCTTTGAGTTTACGTCGCACCTGGTGGGCGCCTGCGCCATCGATGCCACCGGCAACCCGCTGCCCGACGAGACGCTGGCTGGCTGCCGTGCCGCCGATGCAGTGCTCTTCGGCGCCATTGGCGACCCGAAGTACGACAACGACCCGAGCGCCAAAGTGCGCCCCGAGCAGGGCCTGCTGAAGATGCGCAAGGAGCTGGGGCTGTTTGCTAACATCCGCCCCGTCACGGCCTACCAAGCGTTGCTGAAGCACTCGCCCCTGAAATCGGACCGCATTGAAGGCACTGATCTGGTGATTTTCCGGGAGCTGACGGGTGGCATCTACTTCGGCGAAAAAGGCCGCCAGGCCGACGGCTCGGCCTACGACAACTGCACGTATTCGCGGCCCGAAATTGAGCGCATCGCGCACCTGGCGTTTCAGTCGGCCGCTGGCCGCCGCCAGCACCTCACGCTGGTAGACAAGGCTAACGTCTTGGAAACGTCGCGCTTGTGGCGCGAAGTGGTGCGCGAAATCGCCTCGCAATACCCTGAGGTGACGGTTGATTATTTGTTCGTGGACAACGCGGCGATGCAGATTATCACCAACCCCAGGCAGTTCGACGTGATGCTGACCGAGAACATGTTCGGCGACATTATTTCGGACGAGGCCTCGGTTATCGCCGGGTCGATGGGCCTGCTGCCCTCCGCTTCGGTAGGCGCCGAAGTGGCGGTGTTTGAGCCCATTCACGGTTCCTATCCCCAAGCCAAGGGCAAGGGCATTGCCAACCCACTAGCCGCCATTCTTTCGGCCGCCATGCTGCTCGACCACCTGGGCCTGACTACGGAGGCCGCCCTGGTGCGCGAAGCCGTGGACGAGGCGCTTACCAACCAGATTCTCACTCCCGAGCTGAACCCTACTGCGCCTTATACCACTGAGCAAGTAGGGAGCTACGTCGCTTTTTGGATTGCTGACTCGAACGAGCAGCAGTGGAATGCGCACAATATCGCGGTGGGCGTGAGCACCATTATTTAAAGCTGAGCGGCCTTTGTAGTCCGCGTCTCGAAACAACACCCTATCAATCGTGGACTACAAAGTCCGCGCAACAGGATGCCTGCTTTGCTACCCGTCATTTCCGTGGTCATTATTCCTACCCTAGCGGGCTAGCGGAGCAATTTCTTACGCCAAAGAAAACCTTCCTAAGCCCACTGTTCAGGAAGGTTTTTTTAGAGCCCAACCGAATTTTTTTGCCAATTAACTACATGATTCTCAATAAATTCAGCCGCATCTACACCCAGGACGACAGCTTGCCCGCCTCGCAGGCCATGCTCATCGGCGCGGGGCTGTCGGATGCGGATTTGCGCAAACCGTTTGTGGGCATCTGCTCCACGGGCTTCGAGGGCAACACCTGCAACATGCACCTCGACGGGCTCGCCGACGAGGTGAAGCGCGGCGTGGCCGCCCAGGGGCTGGTGGGGCTGCGCTTCAACACCATCGGCGTGAGCGACGGCATCACGAATGGCAACGCGGGCATGCGCTTTTCGCTGGTGTCGCGGGAGATTATTGCCGACTCGATTGAGGCCATGGCGGGCGCGCACTATTACGACGCCCTGGCCACGGTGGTGGGCTGCGATAAGAACATGCCGGGCGCGCTCATCGCCATGGCGCGGCTGAATCGGCCCTCGCTGATGGTGTACGGCGGCACCATCCGGGGCGGGGAGTTTAAGGGCCAGCAGCTCAACATCGTATCGTGCTTTGAGGCCTACGGTAAGAAGGTAAACGGGCAGATTTCGGAGGAAGATTACCAGGGCATCATCCACAATGCCTGCCCTGGGCCGGGCGCCTGCGGCGGCATGTACACGGCTAATACGATGGCCGCCGCCATCGAAACGCTGGGCATGACGGTGCCCGCCTCGTCATCCTTGCCCGCCGAGAGCAGCGCCAAGGTGCAGG
>CAZERY010000229.1:0-4751 GCA_964514915.1 uncultured Hymenobacter sp. | reverse complement strand
ATCGTCAAGCACATTGGCACTGAATATACGGTTACTTTTGTCTGACTACTTAACTGGCGCGCTTCTCAGCACTTTTATTGCTTCTACTCAAATTATTTAGAACTATGGAGTTAGGAATCAGCACGTTTGGCGAAGTAGCCCCGGCCCACGTAGCAGGGGGCGACCAAGCCGCGGCGCAACGTATGCAGGAGCTATTGGCTGAGGCGCAGCTAGCCGACGCGGTGGGCCTCAATGTATTTGCAGTGGGCGAGCACCACCGACCCGATTTTATTGCTTCGGCACCCGAAGTAATTTTGGGGGCCGTCGCGGCCACTACTAAGCGCATTCGGTTGTCGAGCGCCGTAACGGTGCTAAGCTCAGTAGATCCGGTGCGCACGTTTCAAAGCTTTGCGACCGTAGACTTGATTTCGGGCGGGCGCGCCGAGATTTTGGCGGGACGAGGCTCATTTATCGAATCGTTCCCGCTATTCGGTTACGACCTGCGCGACTACGATGCGCTGTTTGTGGAAAAGCTACATCTGCTCCTCAAGCTCAACGCCAACGAAACCGTATCGTGGCAGGGTAAGCACCGGCCATCCATCCAAAACTTAGGGGTATATCCGCGCCCTGCGCAGCGCAGCCTCCCCATCTGGATTGGAGTGGGCGGCACCCCGGCTTCAGTCGAGCGGGCGGGGAAGCTGGGGCTTCCGCTTACCATTGCCATCTTGGGTGGCGAGCCAGCTCAGTATGTGCCCTTTGCAGAGCTTTATCGCACGTCGGCTCAGCAGGCCGGCCATGATGCGGCAGCTTTACCGCTAGCCCTCAATTGTCACTTCCATTTGGCTGACACTTCTCAGCAAGCCAGCGACGAGTATTTTCCAGCCTATTCTACGCTCATGAACCGCATCGGCCGCGAGCGGGGTTGGTCGCCGATGACACGCGCGCAATTTGAGTATTTACGAGGGCCTAAAGGACCGCTTTTTGTGGGAAGCCCACAAGAAATCACTGCTAAGCTACTGTACCTAGACCGGCTGTTTGGTAATACTCGCTTCTTGGCCCAACTGATCTTAGAAGGGATTTCGCACCAGCAAGTACTACGGTCCATTGAGTTGTTTGGCACGCAAGTGGCGCCAGCCGTACAAGCGGCCCTGGCTAGCCGCCAGCGCCAACCACTGCCAGCTTAGGCCAATACCAATCTGGAAAAACTGGCAAAGCAAAAAGGCCGCTGGAAGTATCCAGCGGCCTTTTTGCTTTGGTAGCGCAATGCTTAGCGGCTTAGTATCGGTAGAGATCCGACTTAAATGGGCCTTCCACAGGCACCTTGATGTAGTCAGCTTGCTTAGGCGTAAGCTCATCGAGCTCCACCCCTATTTTGGCGAGGTGCAGGCGAGCCACCTTCTCGTCGAGGTGCTTGGGTAGCGTATACACTTGGTTCTCGTATTTATCAGCGTCCTTCCACAGCTCTAGCTGGGCTAGCGTCTGGTTGGTAAACGAGTTTGACATTACGAAGGAGGGATGGCCAGTGGCGCAGCCTAGATTTACCAAACGGCCTTCGGCCAGAATGATAACTTCCTTGCCTTCAATCGTGTAGATGTCTACTTGCGGCTTTACAGTATCTTTGGTGTGGCCGTAGTTTTTGTTCAGCCACGCCATGTCGATTTCATCATCGAAGTGGCCAATGTTGCACACAATAGCCTTATCCTTCAGCGCCCGGAAGTGCTCTTCCCGGATGATATCGCAATTGCCCGTGGTAGTGATGACGATATCGGCCCGCGGAATGGCGTTTTCCATCTTTTTCACCTCGTAGCTATCCATAGCGGCTTGCAGGGCGCAAATGGGGTCGATCTCGGTGACGATAACGCGGGCACCAGCGCCGCGCAGGCTAGCGGCCGTGCCTTTGCCTACGTCACCGTAGCCAGCTACTACCGCTACTTTGCCAGCCATCATCACATCGGTAGCCCGCCGGATAGCATCCACGGCCGACTCTTTGCAGCCGTATTTGTTGTCGAACTTCGACTTGGTTACCGAGTCATTGATATTAAACGCGGGGAAAGGCAACGAGCCATTTTTCACGCGCTCGAGGAGACGCAACACCCCGGTAGTCGTTTCTTCCGACGCGCCCCTGATGCCGCCGGCTAGCTCTGGAAACTGGTCGAGCACCATGTTGGTGAGGTCGCCACCATCATCCAGAATCATATTCAGCGGCTGGCGATCTTCACCGAAGAACAGCGTTTGCTCGATGCACCAGTTGAATTCCTCTTCATTCATGCCTTTCCAGGCATAAACCGGAATGCCGGCAGCAGCAATAGCCGCCGCTGCATGGTCTTGGGTCGAGAAGATGTTGCACGATGACCACGTCACATCAGCCCCAAGGGCGATGAGCGTTTCAATGAGCACCGCCGTTTGGATGGTCATGTGCAGGCAACCTGCAATGCGGGCGCCCTTGAGGGGCTGGCTAGGGCCAAACTCTGCCCGCAACGACATCAGGCCGGGCATTTCGGCTTCGGCCAAGCGAATTTCCTTGCGGCCCCACTCGGCCAGGCTCAAGTCTTTTACTTTGTACGGAGCGTACGTCGTGGACTTAGTTTCCACCATGATAATGGGCAAATTAAAGATAAAGCTTTCTAACCACAAAGGTACATCTTTGTTAGCGAAGGCCATATTCTATCTTTGTACGTTATGAACGTGAAAAACCTTTTAGTAGGACGTAAAAACTGCTGGCTCACCGTCCTGCTCACGCTAGGCATTTTTAGTAGCATTGGCCTGGGGCAAGTGCAAGCCCAGCAGGCACCGGCTACCATCCGCTTATCGCCCGAAGACTTGGAGCGCGGCCGGTATGGCGCCCAGCATAATTTCTTTTTTTTGCCCCCCGGCAAAACAGGGGAAGACAACTACCAGAGTGCCGGTTTCTTTGGCCAAAAGCTGCGGCCATACTTAGGCAATAATGCGGAGGCTTTGGGCGAGCTTGCCAGCTACCGCCAGCACAAGACCTTGTATCTAGCCGACAAGATCTTGCTGGCGGGCTCAGTAATCGTGTATGCCACGCAAGTATTCAGCGGGGATAAAGCCCAGTATTTCAACACCACCCAGCAAGTGGCGGCGGGCACGGCAGTTTTTAGCCTGCTCGCTACCCTATTTATAAATCGTACTACCAGCGAGCACCTTAAGCAAGCCGTTAGCAAATACAATACGGGGCTAGTTCCCAGCGGGCACGGCGCTTTATGGCCCCGGCTGCGGCCCGCCGGGGTAGGCTTGGCGACCACGATGCAGGGCCAGCCGATACTCGCCCTGCGGTGGCAGCTATGAGGAGCATTTGCACCAGGGCGCTGTTTTTTTCGTTAGTAAAGGCACAATGGAGTTCCCTTTAGCTGAAGCGGCCCGGCGCTATGTGGCCGCCCACCTGCACGACGATCCGGCTCACCTGGCCTTGCAGGCTCGCCGCCACCCCCACTTACCAGTGCCCGAACTGGTCCGTCAAATTCAGGCTCGTCAAAAAGCCCGGGTGAAGCTGCCTACTTGGGCCGATAACCAAGACTTGGTTTTTCCCCCAGCACTCTCGGTTGAACAAGCTTCATCGGAGCGCACTGCTACCTACAAAGCCGCCTTGGTAGCTGGGGCTAGTCGGCTTGCCGACCTTACTGGGGGCTTTGGCGCCGACGCGGCTCACTTCGCTGCCGTAGTAAACCACGTCGACTACGTAGAGCGCGAAGCAAAGCTAGCCCAAGTAGTGGCGTATAATTTAGCTCAGCTTGAGATTACTAACGTGGCCGTACACGCCACCGATGCGGCGTCTTTTCTCAAGAGCACCCAGCAGCAGTTTGATTGGCTTTACCTCGACCCGGCCCGACGCGACCAGCGAGGAGGCAAGATTTTTCGGCTAGCTGATTGCGAGCCCGATGTGCCGCGCCTGCTACCGCTATTGCTACGCCACGCCGCGCGCATCCTGCTCAAAACCTCGCCTATGCTCGATATCGAGCTAGCCGTTCAGGAGCTCAAGCTCGTGCGGCGCCTCTGGGTAATCGCGGTGGATAATGAGGTAAAAGAAGTTTTATATGAGCTGGGTGAAGAGCCAGCAGTCGATCCCGAGCGCCTAGCAGTAAACTTACGGCGCGATGGCAGCCAGCAGGAATTCCGCCTTAATCGTGCGCGCGAGACCCGGGCCGTGCCTCGCTACGCCGAGGCGCAGCAATACCTCTACGAGCCCAACGCGGCTATTCTCAAAGCGGGCGCTTTCAAGAGCATTGGCCCAGCGTTTGAGCTAATTAAACTTCAGCAGCACAGCCATTTATACACCAGCCAAGAGTTGCGAGCTGACTTTCCGGGCCGCATTTTCCGCATTTTGGCTACTGAAAAGGCCGATGGGCCCGCACTAAAGGCCCACTTGGGGCCGGAGGGTCGGGCGCACGTTACCACCCGCAACTTCCCCGAATCGGTCGCCGATTTTCGGCGACGCACTGGTATCCGCGAGGGTGGCGACATCTACCTATTCGCGACCACCGACCTGCGGGGCCGCTTGGTAGTACTGGTATGCGAAAAAGTAGCCCCAACAATGCTAATGCCTTGATGGCTGGCTTGCTGGGCTAGTGATTTCGACTCAACTTGCTCAGCAGGATTTATACCATGCCGCTATTTCGTTTCGATTCTTGAGTAGCTTTGTTGCCCGCCTGCCCGCGCCTAGTCTGGCCGAGCAGGCGGCCTTTTTTTGACTGTTTAACCCCTTGCCATGCCCTATCTGTTCACTTCCGAATCGGTTTCGGAAGGCCACCCCGATA
>CAZERY010000228.1:0-4776 GCA_964514915.1 uncultured Hymenobacter sp. | reverse complement strand
GGGTCGGCTTGCAGCTTCATGCCGCGCTTGAGGCGGTTGAGGTACACGCCCGCAAGGCGGGGGCGCTCGTCGGCGTGCTGCTGCTGCTCAGCCTCCACGATGCTGGCCAGCGTGCTCACCTGCACGCGGGTGAGGCCCAGCTTCTGACGGGCCTCGTCGCGGGCGGGCGTCCAAAACTTCTCATACTCGGTTTTCATGCGCTGCATGAGGTTTTGGGCCGAGGTATTCCAATACAGCTCATAGGTATTGGGAATAAACATCGCAAGTACCGTGGTGGTGTCGAAGCCCAGGCTGCGGGTGTAGGCGGGGCTACTGAGCAACGAGTCGATCTGACGAGGCTTGGCGTCGATTTGCTTGCTGAGCTTGGTGGCCAGCTCGCGGCGCAGGCGTACATTGGTGAAGGTGAGCTTGAGCGGCGTCTGGCGGCCCGACTTGAGCAGGTTGATTACCTGGCGGTTGGTAGCGTTGTCAACCAGCTGGTAGCGGCCGGGCTTCACGGCGCCGGGCTTGTTGTAGCCCATGAGCTTACCCACAAAAAAGAGCGAAAGCCGGTCGATGAGCGCGCCACTATTCTCCACCTGGCGCAGGGCCTTTTGCCAGTCGTCGCCGCGGTGGATGTACACAAACGTCGGCTGGTCCTTAGTGTCGATGTTGGCCGTGTAAAATATTTGGAAGAAATAATACGAGAAGCAGACGAGGATCAACCCCAGAATTACGCTCACCGTAGCGAAGCGATTGCGGCGTTTGATGGAGTCGGCTCGGTATTCGACGGCAGACTTTTTAGCAGGTACAGACATGACGAGCGGGAATAAACCGCCCAAAATTAACCCGCATTAGCAAGTAGTGGGGCACAGCGCCTCATTGCTGGCTAAACAACTGGCGGCACTTTTGCTTATTGCTGTTTCCCGACGAGGCTAGCAGCGGCTCAAAACCGCGCTTGGTAGTACCTTGCCCGCCGCATTGGGCTGCTGGCTGGCTCATGCTTTCCTCGTCTCTACTTTATTACCCGTCTCTTTTCCTATGGCTGCTACCCTGCTCCGCATCCACCCCGATAACCCGCCCCAAAACCGCATTTTGCAAGTAGTAGAGGTACTGCGCAAAGGCGGGCTTATTATTTACCCCACCGATACGGTTTATGGTATTGGCTGCGATATCAACAACGCCAAAGCCGTTGAGAAGCTCTGCCGTATTAAAGGGCTGAAGCCTGAGAAGGCCAACCTTAGCTTTATTTGCCACGACCTGTCGCACATCTCCGACTACGCCCACGGCATCACTACGCCGGTTTTCAAGGTTATCAAGCGGGCGTTGCCGGGGCCCTTTACCTTTATTTTTGAAGCCAGCCCCAATGCCCCGCGCTACGGTGGCGTGAAGCGCAGCACGGTGGGTATCCGGGTGCCCGACAACCAGATTGTGCGCCAGATTGTGAAGGAGTTCGGTACGCCTATCGTCAGCACCTCGGTGCGCGAAAGCGAGGAAACGCTGGAGGAATACGTGACCGACCCCGACCTGATTTATGAAAAATACCGCTCGCTCGTCGACTTGGTTATCGACGGCGGCTTTGGCGGCAATACCCCGAGCACTATCATTGACTGCACCAACGACGACTTTGAGCTAGTGCGCGAGGGCCTCGGCGACATCGAGCAATTCTTATAAGTTTTGTCAGAATACCGGAGTACAAGAAGTAGGGCCATTGCACCAAACACGTAGTTAACGTTTCTGCGGTTGAGCTAATAACCATATAGTATTGATTATTAGCACAATCTTAACGAAGTGGATTGCAAAAGCATCAAGGTAACTACTGGGTCAATTCACAAATGATTTTGAAGAATTCTAATCCAAAAAGTGGCCCTGCAAGCTAGAAAGTGACACCTGATTATTCTAAGCTCAACCAGAAAACGCTAACTATGCGTTTGGTGCAATGGCCCTATACAAGAAGAGCGTCATGCTGGGCAAGCCCAGCATGACGCTCTTCTTGTAGGGATTAAGTAATCGACCAAAGGCAAACGCACATTAGCCATTTAGTAAAGCTCTGTTAATCAGAAAACAAACTAACAACTAGCAGCTAATGGCTGACTACTTAATCAAGCGGCCGCTTATGCTTCCAGCGGCGGTGCGTCCAGAGGTATTGCTCGGGCGTAGCCCGAATATCGGCTTCTAAGTGCTTTACAAAAGCTTCCGTAACCGGGTAGCGCTCAGCTTCGGTGGGCGCATTGGCCGCCGCGGCCGCCGCCAGCCCATCGGGTAGCTCGCTGAATTTTACTTCGTAATAGCCCCGCCGCACCCGGCGGATACCCACGTACAGCACTCCGCACTTAAACTGCGCGGCCAGCCGATCAGCGCTGGTGTAGAACCCCGCCGCTTGGTGCATAAAAGTGGTCCAGTAAGGGCGGTCTTCGGGGCCGGCAGCCTGGTCGGTGAGCAAACTGATGGTGCGGCCCTCGCCGCGGTGCTGCACGAGGTAGCGCAACGTGGCGAGCATTGGTACCGCCTCGGCCCCCAGCCGCGTGCGCAGCTGGCGCAAAAATTGCTCGAAGAAGCTACTATTGAGCGGCTTATATACTCCCGCCGCCCGCTCCGGAAACGCCAGCGCCGCGCCCGAGAGGATCCACTCCCAGTTGCCCCGGTGCGAGCCCAGCGACAGCACCAGTTGATTGTCGGCAAAGTGACGCGTCATCAGCTCCGGGTTTACGAAGTGCATACGCCGGCGTAGCTCGGCCGGTGAAATAGCGGCCAGCTTTAGAATCTCGACGATGACCTGCGCAAAATGCCAGTAAAACTGCCGGCCAATGCGCCGAATAGCCGCCTCGCTTTTCTCGGGGAAGGAATTGCGCAGGTTGTCGAGCACCACGCGCCAGCGGTAGCGCACCACGTAGGCCAGCAACACATATATACCGCTGGCCAGCCCGTAGAGCACCGCCAGCGGCAGCCGAGCCAGGCCCAATAGCAGCCACTGGAGCGGATAAAAATACCAGGCCATGGGCCGGGGCGCCGCGCTCACTGGGGTACGGCCGCCCCGGCCGGCGCATACTCGGTGAGACTACGTTGGCCGCTTTGGCTTTGGCTAGCCAACACCTTCTTGGTAATGGCATCGCGGGCCTCTAGCGTGAGCGTGAAGGGGCCCGCCGGCAGTGGCCCTAGGGGCAGCTGCCCCGCAATGGGTGTGGGCCGGCCCGATTGCGGCAGCAGAGGCAGCGCCTCGGCATCGGCGGCGGTGCCGTCTTCGGCGGCCAAATGATAGTGCAGGCGCACTGGGCGGCCGGGCGGCAGTTGGTTTAGCTCAGTATAGAAGAAGATGTTTTCGGTGCCGCGACCGTAGTAGCCGCCCGGCGCCCGCGTGAGCAGGTAGCCGCCCCGGTTGAAAACGCTTTCGCCCGGCGTTTTGGGTGGCGTGCGGGCCAGGAACACCAAGTCGCTGAACGCAGGGCCTTTGGGAGTTTCGACTACTAGCGGTCGCTCCACGGTGGTTTCGCCGTTGGCGCGGCGGTATTGGTCGCGGATGCGCCCGCGCAGCGTGTAGCTGCCGTCGGGCAGGGCCACGCGCTTGAGAAAGCTGAGCGGGTTTTTGATGCTGATGGTAGTGTCGCTGAGTACGGGCGGCTTCAGCGTTATGGTTTCCTGCCAGGCGTTGGTGCCATCGGCTTTTACCACGGCTAGCTCGACCACCGCCGATGACTGAAAAGACCTGGGGGCCCGCTGCCGGTAGGTAAGCGGCTGGGTCGGCACCGTGACGGAAATCTCAATTTCCCCGCCCTTTTGCACTTGGTCGAGGTTGCGGAAGCGGGCTACTTCGAGCAGTAGTTGCGGCGGGCCGGCGTAGGCTAGCGGGGCACTCGCCAGGACCAGGAAGAAAAAACACAAAAAACGCATTAGGCAAAAATAAGTCGTGCGCCCGCGCTTAGGCCATTACCGTGCCGAGCGGCGCCGGCCAACGCCCGGCTAGCCCCGCGCCAATTTACCTTGCGGTCATGTCCGTTGTCCTCACCGAGCTGCATTACCTGCCCTCGATTTCATTTTTTCAACAGCTGCTAGCCGCCGAGGTGCTGCTGCTCGATGCCCACGAGCACTACCACAAGCAGACGTACCGCAACCGCTGCCTCGTGCTCACGGCGCAGGGGCCGCAGCCGCTCACGGTACCCGTGGTCGACGGGGCCCGCTCGGAGAAAATCCGTACCAGTGAAATAGAAATCGACTACCGCCAGAACTGGATGCACCGCCACTTTCGCACCCTGCAAACGGCTTACGGCAACTCGCCGTACTTCAGCTATTATGCTGATTACTTAGAGGATATTTACGCCCAAAAGCCTGCCCGGCTCTGGGAGTTGAATCTGGCTTTTTTGCAGCTACTGCTACGCTGCTTGCGCTGGCCGCTGCCCCTGGAATTCACTACGGCCTACTTACCGCCGTTGGCTACTATCCCGCCGATTAGCGACCGGCGCGACTTATTGACATCCAAAACGGCCGGACCTGACAGTCCGTCGCAGCGCTCCTATCCGCAGGTATTTGGCCCCGCTTTTGTACCAAGTCTTAGCGTACTGGACTTGCTGTTTATGCAGGGGCCGGCGGCGGGGCAATTTTTGTAGGGCAGGCTTTTAGCTATTTTTCTTTCGCCCGAACCTTCGCCTACAGGCGCTTGTTTTTTACTTATTCCGCGTTTCTTTACGTATCCGCCGCACGCAACTATTCGTTTCTATTTCGGTAGAACTACTATCTGCGTCTTATTTATATCTTGCTTGCATGGAAGCTAAATTTTCAAACCGCGTCAAGGAGGTTATTTCC
>CAZERY010000227.1:0-4809 GCA_964514915.1 uncultured Hymenobacter sp. | reverse complement strand
CAGCACGTACATGGCGTGCTTCTTATCCATGATGAGCTGCACGCCGTCGAGGTCGTAGATTTCATCGTTGTCTTTGGCTTTGTCGAAGCCCAGCAGGTAGCTCATGCCCGAGCAGCCACCACCCTGCACGCCAATGCGCAAGCCGTAGTCGGCGGGCACGTTCTTCTCCTGAATAATATTCTTTACTTCGACTAAAGCGCGGGCGGTGAGGCCGATAGGGGGAGCTAGCGTGGCGGTAGCCATAGGATTAGTGATTTAGAATGAATGTAGATAAGACAAATATACAGCAGCCAGCCAAGCCAGCGCGCAAAGTGAACAGGTGAGGCGGGGCCCCGGTTCACGCCGTAAGTTTGTGGCTACTGACGCTATCATTACTTTCTTGCATGGACAGCACCACCTACCTCTTCGACCTGCTCAAAACCATTTTGCCCGCCATTATCGTGGCCGGAGCCATCTTTCTGCTCTTCCGCCAGTATCTGGAGAAGGAGCAGCAGCGCCGCCTCATCGAGCTGCGCCTCGACACCACCAAAACCACGCTGCCGCTGCGCCTGCAAGCCTACGAGCGCCTCACGCTGCTACTAGAGCGCATCTCGCCTAGCAACATCCTGGTGCGGCTGAGCAGCGGCGGCCAGAGCGCGACCGACTACCACCGGCTGCTGCAACAGGAGATTCGGGCCGAGTTCGAGCATAATTTTTCGCAGCAATTGTACGTCAGCGCCGAAGCCTGGGGCAATGTGAAGCAGGCCAAGGAAAACGTGCTTACGATGGTGAATCGTGCCTTTCACGGCCTCAGCAACCCCACCCAGCTGCGCGGCACCGAGCTGGCCAAGCGCATTCTGGAAGGCCTGATGACCGATGAGGCCGACCCCACGGCGCAGGCCCTGGCGGTGGTGCGCAGCGAAGCCGCCCGGCTGTTTTAGCGATAACCGGCCTAGCGGCTACTTGCCCGCGGCCTTGGCAAAATCCTTGAAATTGCCCTTGCCAATGCTGCTGCCGTTGTTGACGCCCAGCATTTGCACGCGGCTGGGTAGCGACATGCCCAGCAAGTCGGCGTTGGTAGCATCGACTACTACCTGCACCATTACGGCTTCGGTGACCGGCAGCAAGCGAATGTAGGCGTAGCGGGCATCGCCGGTGGCGGCGGCCGTTTCGATGGTGGCCCGGGGCACAATCTGGTACGGGAACGGGTAGACCTGCTTGATGTCGGCCGCGGTCAGCTTGTTTTTCACGTCGCTTTCGTCAACCAGTAACGTTTTGGTAGGCAGCTTCTTGCCATTGCGAGCTATTTCCTCCCGAAAGTCGCTGCCACTGCGGCCGTCGGCCCGGCCTTGCAGGTAGGTTTGGAGATATTTGAGGCTGAAAATCAAGTCGCTGTTGTACACGGTGCCCGGGGCAATCTGGATGCGCCCCACGTGGTTTTCGTCGCCATCGCCCAGTAGGTCTACCACCAGGGCCGACACCTGCTCCGTGGTGTAGTAAAAATCAGCCGCGTTGAGGCTGCTCGTGGAGGCGCCCCCCAGCCGGTGCCGATGCCCCAGCGTAAAAGCGAGGTGCCGCAGCACGGCGCGTTGCGTCTTTTTGGCTTTGCGCAACGTTTCCAGTTCGCTCTCCGGCCGAAACTCCACGGATGGGGAAAGCTTCCAGAGTTTCGGGGCCAAGTCCTGAATCTGGGCGTTGTAGTCCGCAATGCTAGCCTTATAGTCGGCCAGGTCTTCCGGCTTGTTAGCCAGCTTCTTCAGCTGCTTGGGGTCTTCCTCTTGCAGGATGACAATCAGCGGCTGGCTTTTGACCAGAGCGATATCTTTGGGCTTGCCCAGGCCAAATTGGGCGCGGGCGGTGGCGGTGTGCAGCAGCAGTGCCGTTACCAAAACGAGTAGAGGTGTTGACTTCATATACTCTTGAAAAAAGGTAAGTGAAGGCGCAAATTAGTCACGCTAAGCTGAACACTACGCTAGTAAAACCATATAACATAGTAGGAATCCTTCTTTTTGCCAGTGGGATTTCGCTTAAAAACGGAACAATGACGAAGAAACGAATTGCCGTAGACATGGATGAGGTAATGGCCGACTCCATCGCCCGGTTTCAGGAGTGGTACGGCCGCGACTTTCAGTTGGAGCTAGCGCTGGAAACGCTGCGCGGCAAAAAGCCCTACGAGGTAGTAGCACCCGAGCACCAGCCCGCGCTGCGCGCCTACCCCAACGCGGAGGAGTTCTTCCGCGACCTGCCCCTGATTAAGGATAGCCAGCGGGTGTTGCAAGCCCTAGCCGAGCGCTACGAAATCTTTATCGCTACCGCGGCGATGGAGTTTCCCAATTCCTTTCTCGACAAGTACCAGTGGCTTCAGCAGCACTTTGCCTTTATTCCGTGGCCCAACTACGTGTTTTGCGGCGATAAAAGCATCCTCAACGCCGATTACCTCATCGACGACAACGCCTATAATTTCGACAACTTTCGGGGCGAAGGGCTGCTGTTCGACGCGCCCCACAACGCGCACGAAACGCGTTACCGCCGCGTGCACGGCTGGCAGGAAATAGCGGATATTCTGCTGTAATTCGGACCCTCGAAAAAAGAAAAATTGTACTACTAACAAAGAACGTCATGCTGACGAAGGAAGCGTCTCGTCAGCGCCGCCTAGACAAAGCGAACGAGATGATTCCTCCGTCAGCATGACGTTCTTTATTAGCTAGTTACCAGCATATGAGCTAGCCCGCCACCTGCAAGGCCAGCTGCCCGGCGCGTTCGTAGCAGGTCTCGTAGAGTGGTACGATTTTATCGACGGCAAACTCTTCGGCGCGGGCGCGGGCGGCGGCTTTAAAGCGGGGCAGGTTGGCGTCGTCGAGCACGTAGAGGGCGTTTTTAACCATATCGTCCACATCGCCGATATCGCTGAGCATGCCGGTTACACCCTGCACGTTGAGCTCGGGAATGCCGCCGACATTGGTGCTCACCACGGGCACTTCGCAGGCCATGGCTTCGAGGGCGGCCAAGCCGAAGCTTTCATTTTCGGAAGGCATCAGGAATAAGTCGCTGACGCTGAGTACTTCCTCCACGGCTTCGAGCTTGCCCAGAAAGCGCACATCCCGCTGGCAGTCCAGCTCGCGGGCCAGCTTTTCCATGCGCGAGCGGTCGGGGCCGTCGCCCACGAGCAGTAGCTTGGCCGGAATAATCTCCCGCACGCCGCAAAAAATGCGCAGTACGTCTTCGACGCGCTTCACCGAGCGGAAGTTGCTGGTGTGAATCAGAATTTTCTCGCCATCGGGGGCGATGGCGGTGCGGAAGTGGCTCTTTTCCTGCTTTTTGAAGCGCTGCAAGTCGATGAAGTTGGGGATAACCTCCACCTTGCGCTCGACGGGGAAGTACTCATAGGTTTCGCGCCGCAGGTCGGCCGACACGGCTGTGACGCCATCGCTCTGGTTGATGCTGAACGTGACCACTGGCTCGTAGCTGGCATCTTTGCCCACGAGCGTAATATCGGTGCCGTGCAGCGTCGTGACCACGGGCACCGTGATGCCGCGCGAGCGCAGAATCTGCTTGGCCAGGTAGGCCGCCGATGCGTGCGGAATGGCATAGTGCACGTGCAGCACGTCCAGGTGCTCATTCTGCACGATATCCACCATCTTGCTGGCTAGCGCCGACTCGTAGGGCGGAAACTGAAAGAGTGGGTACGTGGGCACGTACACCTCGTGGTAGAAGAGGTTTTCGTTGAAAAAATCAAGCCTAACCGGCTGGCTATAAGTGATAAAATGGACGCGGTGGCCCCGTTGGGCCAGGGCTTTGCCGAGTTCGGTGGCCACTACGCCGGAGCCGCCAAAAGTAGGGTAACAGACGATGCCGATATTCATTGGGAAAGGAGGAGAGGGCGAGGAGCTAACCAGATAAGGCGGCGGATGTTGGCCGCCACTCTGCCGCTCGACAGTGGCTTTACGTGCGTCGGCTTTAAAAGGCGCTAGCTGTACTGATGGCCACTACGTAGCTTTGAGCGAAGATTTTTTAGTAATTTCCAAATGAAGCATTTTCTACTAGCAGGTTGCTTGGCGGCCGGGCTGGCTGCCCCGGCGCTGGCCCAGCCCACGCGCACCAAAGCCAAGCTCGCCGGCCCGGCCGCCACGTCGGCGCCGCTCGCTGCGCTGTTTACCAACTATTGGGAAGAGCAGGCGCGGCTGTACCCCCTCCAGGCTACCAGCCAGGGCGATAATCGCTTCAACGACCAGCTGCCCAACTCCGGCACCCGGGCGTTTCGCCTGAGCCAGCGGCGGCTGTACGAGCGCTACCGCGACCAGCTGGCGCGCATCGACCGTAGCCGGCTAGGCGCGGCCGACCAGACCAGCTACGACATCTTTCAGTACGAGATGACGACGCGGCTGCGGGGCCTCGACCAGCTCACCTGGACGATGCCGTTTACGCAGTTTAGCGGCCTGCCCATCGAGCTGGCGCAGCTGGGCGCGGGCACCGGCTCGCAGCCCTTCAAGACGGTGCAGGACTACGACAACTGGCTGGCCCGGGTACGGCAGTTTCCGGCGTGGGCCGACACGGCCGTGGCCGACTTCCGGCACGGAATGCGCACGGGCGTGGTGCTACCCAAAGTGTTGGTAGTGAAAATGATCCCGCAGCTGGAAGCGCTGGCCGTGGCCGACCCCAGCCAGAGTGTGTTTTACGGCCCCATCAAGCAGCTGCCGGCTTCGTTTTCGGCCGCCGACAAGCAGCGCCTGACTACGGCCTACCAGCAAGCCATCAGCCAGCAGCTTGTGCCGAGCTACCAGCGGCTGGCCACGTTTTTGAAAAACGACTACCTGCCGGCGGCGCGCACCA
>CAZERY010000226.1:0-4865 GCA_964514915.1 uncultured Hymenobacter sp. | reverse complement strand
TGATTTCGGTGTTCGTCACGTCCGGAAACGCCTCGATGGGCGTGTTCCGGTAGCTCACCACCCCAGCGATAATCGCCGCCAGCGTGAGCAGGAAAATAAAGCCCCGGTTTTTCAGGGAAAAGGCAATGATGCCTTGGATAAATTTATTCATGATATACTAAAAAGGCGGTCATGCTGAGCTTGCCGAAGCATCTCTATCGCGCCGCTTAAATTCATTCAACGATGCAGTAGAGATGCTTCGGCAAGCTCAGCATGACCGCCTCTTCCTATCTGTGCTGCTACTTCTCGCTAGTCGTTCAGCTCGTCGTACACGAGCAGTTGGTTCTTCGTCACAATGACGTCTTTCGGCTTCAGCTCGCCGGTCACGTAGCTAACGTCGCCCACGGTTTTGGTCACCGTCACGGGGCGGGTATCGACTTCGGTGCGGCTCTTATAAACGAGGACGAAGTGCTGGTCTTTGTCAAAAATGATGGCGTTGGCGGGCACCGCGAGCTCCTTGTTTTTCTCCGTGTTCAGGATGCGCACCTGGGCGTACATCTCGGGCTTGAGCAGGTAATCGGGGTTGGGTAGCCGAATGCGCACTTTAAGCGCTTTGCTATCGGGGTCGAGTACGTTGAACACCTTGTCCACCACGCCGCGAAAGTGCTTATCAGGATACGAAAGCGTCGTAATATCCGCCTGATAGCCCAGCTTCACGTTGGCAATATCCGACTCAAACACGTTGGCTAGCACCCACACTTGGTCGAGGTCGGCGATGGTAAAGAAGCCATCCGCGTCGGTATTAGCATTGGTATACTGCATGCCCTGCGTCACGTTCTTGTCCGTGATAAACCCCGAGATCGGCGCTTTAATGGTGTAGTAGCCATCTTTCGACACGCCGTAGATACCGAGCTGCTTGTTGGTTTTGCCGAGATTGCTTTGGGCTTTGCGCAGCTCCTCGCGGGCGAGCACCACGTCGCGCTCGGCGGCCAGGCCCGCCTTAAACTGGTCTTCGGCTACCGACAGGTTTTTGTTGGCGATGGCCACGTCGGTGCCCGCCGTGCTATTCTGGTTTTGCACGTCGGCAATCTCACCCGAGCGCACTACGGCCAGCACCTGGCCCTTCGTCACGTGGTCGCCCAGCTCCACATTGAGCTTCTCCACCACGCCGCCCACCAGCGGAAATATCTTGGCCGTTTTGTCACCGTTGGTCGTCACCTGGCCCGAGAAGGATTGCTCACTGCGCACGGGCTCTAGGCGCACCGTATCGAAAGCCAGCTCTTTGAGAGTCTGGTCGGAAAGCGAGAATTTTTTAGGCGTAGAAGCTTCCTCCGTGGCCGTGGGCGCCGGCTTGGAGCAGGCCCCGAGGCCCAGAGTTAGCAGCAGAAAATAAGCAGCGCGATTCATGAAAGTAGAAGTAGTGGCGAAGGCTAGCCCAGCGAGTGGGGGCCGCCGCCAACAAGGCGAAAGAAGGAAAGTTATTCGGCGCGGAAAAAGGTACGGCCCGTGGCAAAATTGACGCTCTCAAAAGCTCGCATCCGGTTGGCCCGCAAGGTATTAATCTGGAGCACGTTATTTTTGTAAGCCTCGTAAAAGTCCAGGTATTCCACCACGCTGATGAGGTGCTTGGTGTAGCTCTGCTCAATATTGTCGATGAGGCGTGAGAAGGGCGTCGTATCACGGTTGGTGTGCTGGTAGAGCTCGTCTTGGCGCTGGGCCACCTGGTAAGCCTCGTGCACGTCGCGGCGCACCGTAAGCTGCTGCTGCTGCGCCAGCGCCTGGGCACCGGCAATCTGGGCCTTGGCGGCGGCGATGTTGCCCTGGTTGCGGTTAAAGATGGGCACCGCAATGCCCAGCGTCAGCGAGTTGTAGTTGTCGAAGTACGAGCCCAGGCGGTCGTAGCTATAGCCCACGGCCAGGTCGGGCGTGGCCACGGCGCGTTGCAGGCGCAGGTTGAGCTCCTGGCGCTGCACCTCGGCGCGACGGGCTAGCAGGTCGGCGCGCCGCACCACGGCCGTGTCGGTGAGCTGGGCCTCGGGGTAGCCGGCCAGCGAAAGGTTGCGAATACGGTCGGAATTAACGGCCGGCTGGTAGGCCGAACGGGTTGAGTCGCGCAGCAAGATGTGCAGGTCGGCCTGGGCGTTGGCTTGCTCGGTCACGAGGCCCAGGCGCTCACTTTCCAAGGTAAACAAGAAGGCTTTCAGGCGAATAACCTCTTTCAAGGCGGTATTCCCTTTTTCGTACTGGCTCTGGTAGAGGTCTACCGTGTGCCGGAGCTGCGGAATTTCGTTGTCGTACACGCGCAGCGTCAGCTGCCGGAAATACAGGTCGTAAAACGTGGTACGCAGCTGAAAGCGCAGGTTACGCACCAGGTCTTCCAGGTTGAAGCTTTCGACCACGGCAGCCTGCTGGCCCACTCGGCTCGCCGCCCGCCGCCGCCCGGCCAGCGCAAACAACTGTTGCACCTGCACAGCCAGCTGGTTACGATTGAGGTCGGGGTTGTTGCCCACCGCATCTTGTCGGTGAATGGCCTGCTGAATCACGTTCTGGTCTACCAGAATAGTGGGGTTGTCGATGAGGCGCGCCTGGATGGCCAGCGCCTGCTGCGCCGTGATGTTGTAGCGCTGGGCCAGCACCTGCAAGTTGTTTTGCACGAAGCGCTGCTCGGCGGCGGGCAGCGTCAGGCGCACGGTATCGACGGGGAGTATCGGCGGCTCAGCCGACTGGGCTACGGCCATCGGAGCTAGCCCGAGGCTCAGCCCGGCCAGCAGCAAGCCCATGAAACACCTAAAGCGGCTCGCACTACCGAGTGGAGCCGGGGACTGAAAGGGTAGCAGGTGACGCTTAGCGGTGCCTAGGAATCTTTGTAAAATCACTTTTTTGCTTTAAAGCCTTACTGGGCAATCAAGCAAATCTAACAGGAAGAAATCAGACTTCATTCACCGCCCTTACTTCTTCATTAGAACGACATTATAAACCGATTAGAAACGCATTAGAATACGGGTAGTCAAGCCCAAAAAAGCCCCCGGCTAGTTTGGTCGGGGGCTTTCCAATACCTTCATTTTAACAAACTTACTTGTGGCGTTCGCGCTCTTGCTTGCTGCTATATACCCACTCGTATACGGCAGGCAAAATAAGTAGCGAAAGCAGCGTGGCCGTAATCAACCCGCCGATAACGACGATGGCGAGCGGCTTCTGCGTTTCGGAGCCGATGCCGTGGCTGATAGCTGCCGGCAGCAAGCCCAGCGATGCCATCAGGGCCGTCATCACTACCGGGCGCAGGCGCGAGCGGGCACCATCCTTGATGGCCTGCACGAGCGGCATGCCTTCGCGCATGTTTTGGCGAAATTTGTTGACCAGGATGACGCCGTCTTGGGTAGCCACGCCGAAGAGAGCGATGAAGCCCACGCCAGCCGAGATCGAGAAGTTGACGCCCGTGAGCAGCAGCGCCGCGATGCCGCCAATGAGGGCAAACGGCACGTTAAGCAGCACGAGCACCGAGTCGAGGGCGTTGCCGAAGGACACGAACAGGATGAAGAAAATGGCCAGGATGCTGATGGGCACCACGATGGAGAGCTGGCGCTGGGCCCGCTCCTGGTTTTCAAACTCACCGTTCCACTGCGCGCTGTAGCCTTTGGGGAGGGCCACGTTTTTCTTCACCAGCGCCTGGGCCTCGGCGATAGTGCTGCCCATGTCGCGGCCCCGCACCGAAAATTTGATGGCAATAAAGCGTGAGTTGTTTTCGCGGTAGATGAAGGCCGGGCCGGACACATTGCCAATGGTGGCGATTTCCTGGAGTTTTACTTTACCGCCGTTCAGGTTGGGCACCAGCAGGTTGCCGATCTCGTCGGGTGTCGAGCGGTAGGGCTGGTCGTAGCGCAGGCGCAGGTCAAACTTACGTTCGCCCTCAAATACCTGGCTCACGGCTTTGCCGCCGATGGCCATCTCAATCACGGCGTTGGCGTCGGCCGCGTCTACCCCAAACTGGGCCATCTTGTCGGGGTCAAGAGTAATGCGCAGCTCGGGCTGGCCGAGGTTGCGGAAGATGCCGAGGTCTTCGATGCCCTTCACTTTCTTGAGTTGGGCGTACACCTCGTCGGCCTTCTTATCGAGGAAGTTGAGGTCGTCGCCGTTGATTTTGACGGCCATCGAGCCTTTCACGCCCGATACGGCTTCCTCCACGTTGTCGCTGATGGGCTGTGAGAAGTTAAAGTCCACGCCGCGGTAATGCTTGAGCTTGCTTTGCATCTCGGCAATTAGCTCATCCTTGGTAATGTTGCGCTTCCACTGGTCGGCGGGGTACAGGTCCACAAAGAACTCTTGGTTGAAGAAGCCCGTGGCGTCGGTGCCGTCGTTGGGCCGGCCCGTCTGCGAAATAACGCCGCGCACCTCGGGAAACTGCTCGAAGTCCTGGCGGAACTGCTTGGTGAAGTGGTACGAATCTTCGAGGCTGATGCTCAGCGGCATCGAGGCCCGCACGTAAATACTTCCCTCGTTGAGGTGGGGTAGGAACTCAGTGCCTACAAAGTGGAAGGCCCCAATGCCCAGCGCCAGCGCCACCACCGCGCCGCCCATGGCCCGGCGCGGGTTGTTCATCACCTTATCGAGCAGGGGCGCGTAGTTGCGGTTCAGAAATTCGATGAGCGGATTGTGGCGCTCGCGCACGTTCTTCTTCAGCAAGATGCTCGACAGCACCGGCACCAGCGTGAGGGCCAGCAGCAAGGCTCCGAGCAGCGCAAAGCCCAACGTAAAGGCCAGCGGTGAGAACAGCTTGCCTTCGACTTTTTGAAACGAGAAAATCGGAATCAACGCCGTGACAATGATGAGCTTAGACGTGAAGATGGACTTGCCCATCTCGGTGCCCGTGTGCAGAATCTTGCTCAGCT
>CAZERY010000225.1:0-4871 GCA_964514915.1 uncultured Hymenobacter sp. | reverse complement strand
ATTAACCCGCAACTTTCATATTCTCGACGCGCAACTCACTTCGTGACGAGTATACTCGTTTAGGATATTCGGGTATAGTACCGATGGTTCCGTGTTCCTTGCCATTCTCAAAAGTAAGCTGCGCGCCAGCACACTTCCCTTATGTACACCGAAGCCGACCTGCAAGCACTGGTGCCGCGCAAAATATTCGATCGGGGCGCTGCTTATTACTACGAAGACGATGCCGTTGGCCGCATCAAGCAGAAAGACAATACCTACAAAGCCAAGGTAAAAGGTACCGAAACCTACCGCGTCGAGCTAACGGTGCTGCCGAGCGGCCCGCCCAAAATCTATTGCGATTGCCCCTACGATTATGGTGACGTATGCAAACATGGCATTGCCCTTGGCTTGGCCGTACTCGACCTGCTGGGCCCCGATGAGCCGGTTCCAGCGCTGGCTCCAGCCGTCAATACCAGTGAGCTTCCTACCACGCAGCAGCTACGCCAAGCGCTGATAGCCGCTTTTACTCGCACCAGCGACAAGGAGAAAATAGCTTACCTGGGGCAGTTATTGTACCAGCAGCCCGACCTGATTCAAGATTTTCTCGTTGCGTTCGAGTTCAGCTTACCCTTGCTGCTGGCCGCCGCGCCTCAACCGAAGCCGCGCCCCGTCGTGGTACGGTACCGCACGTTTGTGCAGATCGGGCAGGAAATGCTCCGCACCGGATCCCTGGCTGAGTTGCTGCCACACCTGCTCCGCTACGACTGGCGGTCCGTAGCAGAAGCAGAAGCTCCGCAGCTAGCTACTCTACTCCTGGAAGCCGCTCGCCAGCAGCCCGAGCCCACGCTCGATGCTGTGATGGAGCGCGTTGAGACGTATCTGGCCGCCACCCAGCGCGGCCCCGGTTTCTACCCTAAGCTGGTGAGTTGGCTTACGGCTTTGCACACTGTGCCCGCCATTGCCGAACAAGTACGGCTTTTTGCATCCGAGTTGTGGCAGCAGCACAGCCGCCGCGTCGAGCTGCGCAATACGCTGACTAAAGCCGGTTTTGCGCCGCTTCCAAGTGATTTGCAGGAGGAGGCACTGCGCAGGAAGGTTATTGCCAAGCCCAAAGAACCCTCACCCAAGCGGAGTGGCCGTGCTCCGCGCTCCCGGCTTTAAAAGCAACAGCGGCTCCCCAACCAGTGGGAAGCCGCTGTTGCTTTTAAAGCCGTTGCTAAAAATTCCGCTCGCCCGTCTCACGTTTGCCGAGCATTACCGAGCCAACCATGGCAGCTAGCAGTAAGATCGAAGCCAACTCGAAAGGCAGGGAATATTGCTTGAACAGCACTAAGCCTAGCCGGTCCACCATGCCTACTTGAGAATCGAAAGTAGCGGCGTCGTAGCCCGCGGGCTGCACATTGCGTAAGGCAGCTACCAGTATCAGCAGCAGGGAGCCGCCGGCGATAGCAGCCGCGATTTTGGCTAGCGCGGGCTTATGGGGCTCCGTATCCTCGTTCAGGTTCAGGAACATAATCACGAACAGGAACAGTACCATGATAGCCCCAGCGTACACGATAATATTCACCGCGGCCAAAAACTGCGCATTAAGCATCAGGTAATGGGCCGATAGGGTGAAGAACGTGAGGATGAGAAAGAGTACGCTGTGAACCGGGTTTTTAGTAAGCACTACGCCTAGCGCACTCAACAGGGCTACGAACGACAGGAAGAGGAAGAGAGACATAAGTCAGTAGCAAAAAAGAACGTCAGGCTGAGCTTGCCGAAGCATCACGCAAGCTAAGTTAAATTGATCGTTTAGCGATTCGAGCGAACTGTTTCGGCAAGCTCAGCCTGATGGACGACTTTTATAGATTAAGCTGGCTGCGTTTGGCTGCGCAGCTTATCCGCCTGCTCGGGCGTGAGCTGAATACCGCGCTTTGAGCGATTATCAGGCGATACGGGCTCTACCAGACGGTCTTTGCCGTAGATGAACTCATCGCGCTCGTAGCGGGGTGGCGCCATTTTATCGGCTTGGAGGTAGACGGCGGCCTTCGGGCACGCCTCTTCGCAGAGGCCGCAGAAGATGCAGCGCAGCATGTTGATTTCGTAGCTGACGGCATACTTCTCCTCGCGGTAGAGGTTTTGCTCGCCCTTCTTACGCTCGCCAGCTATCATCGTAATGGCTTCGGCCGGGCAGGCTACGGCGCAGAGGCCGCAGGCCGTGCAGCGCTCGCGGCCCTGCTCGTCGCGCTTCAGCACGTGCAAGCCCCGAAATACGGGCGAAAACGGGCGCGTTTCCTCAGGGTAGCGAATGGTGACTTGCTTCTTGGTGGCAGCCCGAAAAAAGTGCTGCATGGTAATGGTCAGGCCCTGGAAAATCGCCGGCAAGTAAGCCCGCTCGGCGAGCGTCATGGGCTTCTTTTCCAGTTTCTTGGCGCGGTTGCTTAGCGATTGCATGAGTTCAGAAGAAGGAGGAGGGAAGGCTAGCGACGAAGTCGCCTACCACCACTGCTTGATTTCGGGGATGATACCAGTGGTGATGAGGCCACCGGTAAGCAGGATATTGAAAATAGCCAGCGGGATGAGGATGGTCCAGCCCAAGCGCATCAGCTGGTCGTAGCGGAAGCGTGGCAGCGTCCAGCGCACCCACATAAAGAAGAAGATGAACGAGAAGATCTTAGCAAAAACGGCCACTACTCCCAGGATTGCGATGACATTCTGCGCAGCATCGACCGAGAGGCCTTGGGCTGAGGCTAGCCACTCGCGCAGCTCATACTGGAAAGGAAAGTTGAAGCCCCCAAAGTAGATAACGCTCATCACGGCCGAGGCTACGAATACGTTCACGTACTCGGCAAACAGGTACAAGCCCATTTTCATGGAGCTATACTCGGTGTGGTAGCCGCCCACCAACTCGGTTTCGCACTCAGGCAAGTCAAAGGGCGTGCGATTGGTCTCGGCAAACGCGCAGACAATGAAGATGATAAAGCCAAGCGGCTGCTTCACGATATTCCAGAAGTGCCATTCGCCGGGCACCGATTGTTGCAAGGTGATGTCGCGCAGCGACAGCGAACCCGACATCATCAGTACGGCAATCAGCGACAAGCCCATGGCTAGCTCGTAGCTAATGTTCTGCGAAGCCGCCCGAATGGCGCCGAGCAGCGAGAACTTGTTGTTGGAAGCCCAGCCGCCAATCATGATGCCGTATACTCCCAGCGACACGATACCGAACACGTAGAGCATGCCCACATTAATTTCAATGCCTTGGAGGTGTACAACCGTTGTCCCAAATTTCAGGAAGCTACCGAAGGGAATGACGGCCGACGACATCAGCGCCGTAATCATGGCCAGGCAAGGGCCGAAAATAAACAGCGCCTTATTGGCACCGCTCGGGAAAAATTCCTCCTTGGTGAAGAGCTTCACGGCATCGGCTAGCGGCTGCGCAAGCCCGAAGGGCCCGGCGCGGTCGGGCCCCACGCGGTCTTGTAGAAATGCGGCAATCACCCGCTCAGCGTAAGTGCAATAAGTAGCGATCAACAAGGAGATGCCGAAAACTACCAGCACAACCAGTCCTTGCCAGCCTAAAGATTCAAGAGACATACTATCAGGTTTTTACTGTGCTACCCCAACGGAAGCCGCACAATATGAGATGATTAATTGTGCAGGCCGCCCAGTTTCAGTGGCGGGTTCCGCTCCAGCTCGCGCACGGTGCTTTCGGGTAGGTCAGAAATAACCTGCGGGTTGATAACCGGCAGCTCGTAGTGGTTGGCCGAGATAACCGATGAGCGGTCGATGTGTGCCGGCCCTTCGAGGATCCAGTTCGCAGTTTCCTTTTTCTCAAAGCGGCACTCGTTACAGATCCATTCCTTCACTTCGCCATACTCATCCTTGCGGGCGGTTACGCGCAGCACGTCTTTGCCTTTGTACCACAGGGTTACGTGGCCGCTGCACTTCTCGTGCGAGCATTCGCGATGGGCATTTACCGGCTTCGTAAACCACACGCGCGACTTAAAGCGCCACGTCTTGTCGGTGAGCGCGCCCACTGGGCACACGTCGATAACGTTGCCGCTGAAGTCGTTGGAAATAGTGTTTTCGATGTAGGTGCCAATCTCGGCCGCATCGCCGCGGCCTAGCACCCCGTGCACGCGGCCATCGGTGAGCTGGTCGGCGGTATACACGCAGCGGTAGCACAAGATGCAGCGCGTCATGTGCAGCTGCACGTACGGACCAATATCTATTTTCTCAAAAGTGCGGCGCTCTTCCTCGTAGCGGGTAGTGCTCACGCCATGCTCGAAAGCAAAGTTTTGCAGGTCGCACTCGCCAGCCTGGTCGCACACCGGGCAATCGAGCGGATGGTTGATGAGCAGCATTTCCACAATGCCCTTGCGCACATCGAGGACCTGCTGGCTGGTCGTGTTCTCAACCACCATCCCGTCTTGCACCGGCGTAATGCACGAAGCCACTAGCTTAGGCATTGGCCGCGGATCTTTGGCCGAGCCGGCTGCCACGCGCACCAGGCAGGCGCGGCACTTACCGCCGCTGCCCTTCAGGGGAGTGTAATAGCACATAGCGGGCGGCACTACGCCGCCCCCGATTTTGCGGGCTGCATTGAGGATGGTCGTGCCGTCGGGCACTTCTACCTCGATTCCGTCGAAGGTTATTTTAGCCATTAGGTCGAGAATTATCGGAAGCAAGCCAAAGGTATTTCCCGCAAAAGTCGCAGAAGATCAGAGGTTCGCAGATTTCTGATAATTGTTAATTGATAACTGTTAATTGAATCTAGGCCATTACCAAATTGCCGCGATAAGCTGCTCCGGGCTGGGTAGCTTCTTTGGGATGCGTGACGTGCCACTCAAACTCGTCGCGGAAGTGCCGTACGGCTGCGGCTACCGGCCACGCCGCTGCTTCGCCCAGCG
>CAZERY010000224.1:0-4899 GCA_964514915.1 uncultured Hymenobacter sp. | reverse complement strand
TCATCACTACGTCAAACGGCGAAAGCAGCCTACTCGCTGCGTAACATCAGTTATTTATATTCCATTTCTTCTTTTAATTATCTGCGCGTTCAACACACGACCCCAAAAAAGGTAATCAGGCCGTCGTGAAAGAACTGTTTTTTGGAGAAGCAAATCGTTTTACGCAGAAGCCGTTTGAGTCGAGTGCGCAAGGCTAGGTGCTTCCGCTCCAGGCGTTGCATCGGGGCTTTGCCCGTTTGGCGCTGCGTGGCGGGCAGACAGGCTTCGTAGGCCCCTAAGCATCCGTAAACCACTGTTCCACTGTCCATCCAGCCTGGGCCAACACGGCTAACAAGCGCCGGAAGGCGGCATGCGTCCGCCGCCCAAACACAAAGGCCACCACTTGCCCCGTGCACGCATCCTCGACCCACCAAAGCCAACGTTGCGTTTTTTTGCAGCGCGCAAACGACCACATTTCATCGGCACATAAGCGCAAGGCAGTCCCCGGTTCAGGCGAGTAGGTAGGGTGAACCGGTGAGTGCTGGTTCACCGCTATAATCTTTTTTTAGCTCCCCCATAACTGTTTGCGGACTGATGCCCAATACCCGCGCAGTGCCTCGTATCCATCTGACATTCAGTGACATAGTCGTACATTTTGTTCGTGCTCCCGGTTCATGCACTTTGTGGCGGTAGCGCAGTTGAAAGGTGCGCCGATACGCAGTGCAGCGGTAGCGCTGGGTGCCATCCGTGGCTTTACCGTGGCGATAAACGGCATCCGGCTGCTGACAGGCAGGGCAGATAACGGGTTCTAAAACCATAGCCGAAAGATACAGCTCTCTACAGACTCAACACACGACCCTATTGCTTCGCGTTGCTCGCAATGACAACCAGTGTTTGCGTAAGCCCTATTTAAACACTTACTTATCTATATTTAGATCTTCTTTTGGAGTAGCTCCCATAAATGGATAAGGATAGTCGACGGGTGGGTTGAACGTTTCTTTGATAGCGCGGGGAGATACCCAGCGTTGTAGATTAAGAAGCGAACCAGCTTTGTCGTTGGTACCAGAAGTGCGAGCACCACCAAAAGGCTGCTGGCCTACTACTGCGCCGGTTGGTTTATCATTTATATAGAAGTTACCAGCAGCATTAGCTAGCTTTTTAGTGGCTAAGTCAATAGCATACCGGTCTTGGGAGAAAATGGCTCCGGTTAGGGCATAAGGAGAAGTGGAATTGACTATATCGAGTGTGGATTCGAATTGTGAGGCCTCATAAACGTAAACCGTCACCACTGGACCGAATAGCTCGTCACACATCGTTACGTACTGAGGTTCTTTTGCCAAGATGACAGTTGGCTCCACAAAGTAGCCTTTCGATTTATTGTAGTTGCCACCAGCAATAATTTCGGCATCGGGGCTTTGCTTGGCCTCGTCTATGTAGCGGGCTAGTTTGTCAAAACTCGCTTCGGTGATAACTGCATTAATGAAGTTGGTGAAATCTTCCACATCCCCCATTTTTATCGAGGCCAGGTCTTGCTTCACGTAGCCCAGAATCTCTTCGGCTAAGTTGGATGGTAAGTATACCCGCGACGCTGCTGAGCACTTCTGGCCTTGGTACTCAAACGCCCCACGGGTAATAGCCGTGGCTACTGCTTTTGCATGAGCTGAGGGATGAGCCAGAATAAAGTCTTTACCACCGGTTTCGCCCACGATGCGTGGATAGGACTTATAGCGGTGAATATTCTGTCCGATTTCCTGCCAAATAGTTTGGAATACTTTGGTAGAGCCGGTGAAGTGGATGCCGGCAAAATCAGCATGTTTGAAAATAACATCACCGGCTACTGGGCCATCTACATAAATGAGATTGATAACCCCGGCCGGTACCCCAGCTTCCTTAAATAGCTCCATCAGCACTTGGGCTGAATAGATTTGAGGATACGCAGGTTTCCAGACAACTACGTTGCCCATCAGGGCGGCCGACATGGGTAGATTGCCGGCGATAGAAGTGAAGTTGAACGGCGTCAGCGCGAAGACAAAGCCTTCGAGGGGGCGGTGTTCGAGGCGGTTCCACATGCCAGGGGCCGACTCGGGCTGCTGGCGGTAGATTTCCTGCATAAAATACACGTTAAAGCGCAGAAAATCAATGAGCTCACAAGCCGCGTCAATCTCAGCCTGGAAAGCATTTTTACTCTGGCCCAGCATGGTTGTTGCGTTGAGACGAGCGCGGTACGGCCCTGCTAATAGCTCGGCAGCCTTCAAGAAAATAGCGGCTCGCTCTTCCCATGGTAGGCTGGCCCAGGCGGAGCGAGCAGCTAATGCCGCTTCAATAGCCTGCGATACGTGGCTAGCGTCGCCTTCGTGAAAATGGCCCAGTACGTGCTGGTGGTCGTGAGGAGGAGCGATCGTCAGGGTGCGACCAGTTCGTACTTCTTGCCCGCCAATATACATGGGGATATCACACTCAAGTTGCTTGAGGCGATTGAGCTCCTGTATTAGAGAAGCACGCTCGGGCGAGCCAGGCGCGTAGCCTTTTACAGGCTCATTGATAGGGACCGGAACTCGGAAGAAGGCGTTAGACATAGATGATCAGAGGTGAGTAAGTAGCTAGGTGGCTACTAATAGGAAAAGGGGCTGAGAATTAGAGGAAATCACGCAGTTCATTTAAGCTGCTGATCTCATAAGTAGTTTGGGCAAAATGCCGGCGTTTTTCAGGGTTAAAATACACTTGATCGATGCCAGCATTGTAGGCACCTAGTATATCACACTCCAGGTTGTCGCCAATCATCAGACTTTCGGTGGCAGTAGCTCCGGCTTTGTCGAGCGCGTGCGCAAACATGCGCGGGTCGGGTTTGAGGCAGCCGCTGGCCTCTGAGGTGATAACCTGCTGAAAGTAAGCCGTTAGGTTGGACGAAGCTAGCTTGATATGCTGCACTTCTTCGAAACCGTTGGTAATGAGGTGCAGAATGTAGCCTTTAGCAACCAAATAGCGCAAGACCTCGTGGGTATGCGGAAATACGGCTGATTTGAGGGGCAAAATGGCGGTGAACCGGGCCGAAATGTCGGTGGGAATCTCTGCTTCAGGTACTCCCAGCCGGGTGAGCGTGCGTACAAAACGGGCGTTACGTAGCTGTTGCTGGCTGATCTTATTGCTTTGGTACAGGCGCCAAAGCGCGTGGTTTACTTCATTATAGCGGGTAGTGAAGTCTTGCAGCGTGAAGGTGCCGTAACGTGCCAGCTGGTGATCGTCGTAGAGTTGGTGCAGCGTTTCGGTGGCGTTAGTTTCAAAGTCCCAGAGCGTATGGTCTAGGTCGAAGAATAAATGACGATAAGACTTCATAAGTGGGAGCTAGCCAGCAAGGCTTACTGCTCGTTGTCGATAAATTGGTTGGGAATGGCTTCGCCGCCGGCTAAGAACTGCACGAGGCCCGCCGCATCTTTGGGCTGAACCTTACCATACACATCACCTTCGGGGTAAACGATGAGCGCCGCGCCAGGTCCCTTTTTGCAATGCTTGCACAAGTCAAGGCAGTTGCAGGTCTGGACGCGGGTGTGGACTTTCTCGCCATTGAGTAAAAAATTCTTGGCGCCCTGCGCTTTCAATTCCTTTTTGAGGGCTTTGGCTACGTCTTCACCGATGCCAGATTTTTGATTGGTGCAAACAAATATTCTGCGTTGCATAATAAGCTAAAATTAAATGGGCTGCGTGGGCGGCAGCCAGCGGCGATTCTGAATTTTATAAGCCGCGAGCTCGCGGTTTGACCACAGAGTTTGGTAGATCTGCTGGTCGTGCACGAGTTGGGGATCGCGCTCCATTAGGGTCAACAACTGCTGAAGGAAGTCGGCAGTTTCTTCCTTCAGGAAATAGAACATCCAGTTGTCGAGGCGACGCACACTCACGAGGCCCACATTCTTGAGGTAAGCTAGCTGGCGCGAAGTTTTAGTTTGGGTGAAATCAAGCACTTGTTCGAGGTCACCAACTACCATTTCGTTGTTGCGCCACAGCAAATGCAGGATGCGAACCCGGCTTTCGTCGCCGAGCGCTTTAAAAAGTTGTTGCCCAAATGCAACCGGGAAATGTTTTAAACGCATCTGCCGTTGAGTAAGACTGCCCTAAACTCCGCCGCGCCCAAAAGTACGACTGGCTGGGCAGGGACACTCGTATATTTGTTGCTAGAGAATAAAGCTAAAAGCCAACGTTGTGAACAGTCGCCGTTTCGTATGTATGTTGAGCCTGCTCGTGCTAATCGGGCTGCTGGCGGCGCCACGCGCTTGGGCGCAAGGCAAACGCCGAATAGTGCAGTTCACGGGTATTGTGGCCAGCGGCGATAGCCTGCTCGGAGTGCCAGGAGCATCGGTATATGTGCCCAAGGCCGGGCGCGGCACCACCTCAAATGCTTACGGCTATTTTTCGATGGCTGTGCTGGTGGGCGACAGTATTGTGTTTCGGTCGCTAGGCTATCGCAACCAAACCATAGTTATTCCGGCCGATTATCAGCGCCAGAGCTACTCAGTAGTTATTCAGCTGCAAGAAGATGCAACGGTACTACCGGAAGTGCGCATCTTCCCATACGCAACGGAGAAAGACTTTAAGCGGGCCTTTCTGGCGCTCAGGATGCCGACCGAGCAGGGCAGCGCCGCTGCTCAAAACCTGAATGAAGACTTGATGCGGAAGATTTTTAATTCGCAGCCGATGGGCGCGACGGCCAACTACCGGCAAACAATGTCGCAGCAACAGTATAATTATGACCGGCGCATGGGTACCGCACCCAACCCCCAGAGTAATAATCCTTTGCTAAACCCATTCAGCTGGTTGCAGCTAATCAAGCAAGTCAAGGATGGCGAGTTTAAAAAGAAGGAAGGCGTCGATTACTAGTGCTGAGTCAGGGAAGTCGATTAACAGAATGCAGGCCATTTAGGTTAGGCT
>CAZERY010000223.1:0-4931 GCA_964514915.1 uncultured Hymenobacter sp. | reverse complement strand
TAACTTTAGCTTTTACTCGATAAATCCAGCCCAGCGCCATGCTTAAGCTACCTATCTATTTGGACAACAACGCAACCACGCCGCTCGACCCACGCGTGCTGGAAGCCATGATGCCCTACCTGACCGACGTGTTCGGCAACGCAGCCTCGCGCAACCACCCGTTCGGCTGGGCAGCGGAGGAAGGCGTAGACTACGCTCGTGAGCAAATCAGCCAGCTTATCAACTGCGACCCCAAAGAAATTATTTTCACCAGCGGTGCCACCGAAGGTGATAACCTGGGCATAAAGGGCGTGTTTGAGATGTATAGCCAGCGCGGCAACCACATCATCACCGCCACTACCGAGCACAAAGCGGTGCTCGATACTTGCAAGCATATTGAAAAGCTCGGCGGCAAGGTTACGTACCTACCCGTAAATGAGCAGGGTTTGATTAGCCTGGCTGAGCTCGAAGCCGCCATGACGCCCCAGACGATTCTGGTGACCATCATGTACGGCAACAACGAAACGGGCACTATTCAGCCCATTCGGGAAATTGCCGCCATCGCGCACAAGCACGGCGCGTTGTTTATGACCGATGGCACGCAGGCCGTAGGCAAAATTCCGGTGGACGTGCTAGCCGATGGCATCGACCTGATGGCCTTCACGGCTCACAAAATGTACGGCCCTAAGGGCGTGGGTGCCCTCTACGTACGTCGCAAAAACCCCCGGGTGAAAGTAACCGCCCAGATGGACGGCGGCGGCCACGAGCGCGGCATGCGCTCGGGTACGCTCAACGTGCCGGGCATTGTGGGCTTTGGCAAGGCTTGTGAGCTGGCCCGCCTCGAAATGGCCGCTGATACCGAGCGCCTGAGCAAACTGCGCGACCACCTCGAAAAGTCACTGCTGCCTCTCGAAGAAAGCTACGTGAATGGCTCGGTAGAACACCGCTTGCCCCACGTAACCAACATCAGCTTTAAGTACGTGGAAGGCGAAGGCCTGATGATGGGCGTGAAAGACTTGGCGGTGTCGTCGGGATCGGCCTGCACCTCAGCTTCGCTCGAGCCCAGCTACGTACTCAAGGCGCTGGGCCTCAGCGACGATCTGGCGCACAGCAGTTTGCGCTTCGGCCTGAGCCGTTTCACCACCGATGAGCAGATTGAATACGCTATCGGCCACGTAAAAGAAGCCGTAACCAAGCTCCGCGAAATGTCGCCGCTCTGGGAAATGCACAAAGAAGGCGTTGACCTCAGCACCATCGAGTGGGCTGAACACTAGGTCATTTAACAGTTATCAATTAACTTTTAACACTCATTGAGATTTGTTGATTGATAGCTGTTTACTGACTCTTGTTTGTTAAATGTTAATTGATAATTGTTAATCCCATGGCTTACTCCGATAAGGTAATCGATCATTACAGCAACCCCCGCAACGTGGGCACGCTGGACAAAAGCAAAAAAACAGTAGGTACCGGGCTCGTCGGTGCCCCCGAATGCGGCGACGTGATGCGCCTGCAAATCGAGGTAGATGAAGCTACCAATACCATCACCGACGCCAAGTTTAAGACCTTCGGCTGCGGCTCGGCCATCGCGTCGTCGTCGCTGGCTACGGAATGGCTGAAAGGTAAAACCGTTGACGAAGCGTTGGCTATCGACAATATGGAAATTGTGGAAGAGCTGGCTCTGCCGCCCGTAAAAATCCACTGCTCAGTACTGGCCGAAGATGCCATCAAGATGGCCATCAATGACTACCGGGTGAAGAATGGTCTCCCAGCTCTGGAGCTCGAGAAATCGCACCACTAAGCCGGCCAGCCACCTACTAGTGAGCGGGGAAGTAAAGTAGCACGAGCTATTTTGCTTCCCCGCTTATTTTTTGGCTTATTTAGAATCCTTCTCGCTTGTATCTTTGTTAGAAGGCTGACGCATTTGCCACGGCTAGCCCGTGTGCGGGTTGCGCACTTCTCACGTCTACCTCGTTATTATGATAACCGTTTCGGATAAAGCTAAAGAGAAAGTTGAGCACCTGATGCGCGATTCGCAGCTTGATGTCACCTATCGCCTACGCGCCTCCGTAGCCGGCGGCGGCTGCTCGGGCCTGAGCTATAAGCTGGATTTTGACAACGAAACCCGGCCTATGGACCAGGAGTTTGAAGATAAGGGAGTGCGCGTGGTGGTTGATATGAAAAGCTTCCTTTACCTGGCCGGCACCGAGCTCGATTTTTCGGATGGACTGAATGGCAAAGGTTTCCAGTTTCATAACCCCAACGCCTCGCGTTCGTGCGGCTGCGGCGAGAGCTTCTCGGTATAAATACTCCTTTTACAACAAGGCCCCTCACGCTAGCGCGTGAGGGGCCTTGTTGTAAAGTTGGATGTAGCTTGAATTTTGTAGTCCGAGTGCGAGCGTAGCGAGCATCTGGCATCTATAGTCGTTAAATCTCACCTGCTCGCTTTGCGCACGCTCGGACTACAAAGCCCAAGCTACTAACCGATTACCACTCACGCCAGGGACAAGCAAAGTGGTTTACTCCCAGAGCGGATAGTGTTCCAGTTGCACTTCCTGGCCAAAGAAAATGCGCGTGCTTTCCTCAAACGAGCGGGTGAAATCGCTCACGTAAAAGTGGTGCACCGGGGCTGCCACCGCGGGGCTAGCCAGCAGCTGTCGGCTAGCCAGCGCGTCGGCCACGGTAGCAGCCACTACGTCGGAGGGATCGAGCACGGCCACGCGGCCCTGGTAGTGGGCTTCCATCTGGGGCTTGATGAGCGGAAAGTGCGTGCAGGCTAGCAGCAGCGCGTCAATACCTTGCAGCGTAGGATGGTCGAGATAAGCGCGAATAATCTCTTCCGACACGCGGCCCGCAAAAAAGCCCTCTTCAATCATGGGTACGAGCAGCGGCGTAGCGAGCGCATGCAGGTCTACGCCTTGGTCGAGCTGGTCGATTTTCTTGCGATAGATAGTAGAGCCCACCGTTTGCTTGGTGCCAATGAGGCCCACGGGCCGGCCGGCGTAGTGCTGGCCCACGTACTGCACTATGGGGTCTATCATGCCCACTACCAGGGCTTTGGAGCCCACGTACTCGCGCACTAGCTCGTAGGCCGCCGCCGAGGCCGAGTTGCACGCAATGAGAATAAGCTTGCAATGCTGGCGCAGCAGCACATCGCAGATCTTGACAGCGTAAGCCTGAATGGCGGCGGTACTTTTTTCGCCGTAAGGCAGGTGGGCCGTATCGCCGAAGTACACGAGCCGCTCGTGGGGCAGGCGCTGAGCCACGGCGCGGGCCACGGTGAGCCCCCCAATACCGGAGTCGAAAATACCAATGGGCCGGGCCGCGGCCAGCGTAGCAGGAGTAGCAGTCATAAGCAACGGCAAAGGTCGGGCGGCGCCGCCAATAGGAGCGCAGAGCTGCCAGGCAGCTCTGCGTAGGTTTGGGTTTTACCGCTATTTTTCTGCCACTTTCTCGGTTTTACGCTTACTTGACTATCAGATTAAGTAGCGCGCGTTGGGCCTCGCCGCCAAGCGCTCTAGCAATACGACGGGCTGGCCTTTGTACAACGGGCGGTCAAACTCTCGGTAGCCGCATTTGGCTGCTAGCCGCAGAGAAGGCTGATTGTCAACGGCGATCAGGCACACCGTGCGCGACTGCGGCAAGTGCTCATCGCCCCAGGCGAGTATTGCCTGGGCAGCCTCGGAAGCATAGCCTTGGCCGTGCGTACGGACGGCAAACACCCACCCTACTTCCGGCCAGCCCTTGAGCAAGGGCGTGATAGTACGCTGCCAATCGCCAAAACCAGCCACTCCGATAAATTGCCCCGTCGCCTTTTCTTCCACGGCCCAAAAGCCGTAGCCACACAGCTGCCAAATGCCCATGTGTCGCAATATTTTGGTCCATACTTCCTCTTCGGGTAACGGTTCGGGCGCCAGGTAGCGGTAGAACTGTGGGTCTTGCCACATTGCTACGTAGGCGCCGAGATCGGCCGGCTGGTGGCCGCGCAGCCGCAGCCGTGAGGTTTCGAGAACGGGAATATCCATTATCCTTTACAAAAGCGGCTGCACGGTACGCCACACCGTGCGGGCCACCAGCTTGTGGCCTTCGGGCGTGGGGTGAATGCCGTCTCGCTGGTTGAGCTTGGCAATGCCGCCCACGTTTTCGAGCAGAAAGGGAATGAGCGTGAGCTTATTCTTCGCTGCAATTTCGCCGTAAAGCTGCTTAAAATCGGCGGCGTAGGTGGGGCCCATATTGGGTGGAATCTGCATACCGGCCAGCACGATTTTGGCCTGCGGGGCTTGCTGGCGCACCGTGTCGATAATGGCTTGCAGGTTTTTGCGGGTATCGGTGAGGGGGAGGCCGCGCAGGCCGTCGTTGCCGCCCAGCTCCAGCACAAACACGCCCACCGGCTGGCGGCTCAGCACCCAATTGATGCGCGAGCGGCCGCCGGCGCTGGTTTCGCCGCTGAGGCCGGCGTTGACGACGGTGTAGGGCAAGTGTAGCGAATCGACGCGCTCTTCGATAAGGGCCGGGTAGGCCTGCTCGGGATCGACGCCCAAGCCCGCCGTAATGCTATCCCCAAAAAACAGGATGGCCGCCTGCCTTTTGGGGGCGGGCTCTTCGGCCGCGGCCACGGGGGCTGCTTTGGTAGCGGGGTTGGAGTCAGACTGGCAGCCTGCGGCCCCGAGGGCCAGCAGGCAAACGAGCCGGGTGAGGTGTTTCATGGATATAAAATCAACTAGCGAACAAAAGTATAGGCCGGCTACGCGCGTCCTACGTAGCCTAATAACCAACAAGGAGACGTTTTTCTTCTTTGAACGTTATCACCTGTGGGATCTACTCTCCGGAAGAACGTCATGCTGAGCCCAGCGAAGTATCTCGCTTGCGTCGTTGAACTGCTGCCCCCAGCAATGCGAGCGAGATGCTTCGCTGGGCTCAGCATGAACTGTGTTTACGAAGCAAGTAAAAGATGA
>CAZERY010000222.1:0-4933 GCA_964514915.1 uncultured Hymenobacter sp. | reverse complement strand
GCCACACCAGCAGCGAGGCGGCGTAGGCTAGCCCGGTCATGTACACGAGCTGGCCGAGCGGCCAGCGCCAGCTTTTGGTTTCGCGATACGTGACGGCCAGCGTGCTCATGCACTGCATGGCGAAAACGTAGAACACCAGTAGTGACAGCGCCCGCACCGGCGTAAAAAACGGCCTTCCCTGGGCGTCTTTTTCGGCGGCGAGCTTCTGCTGCACGGTACCGAGGTCGGCATCCTGGCCCACGCTGTAAATGGTGCTCATGGTGCCCACAAACACCTCGCGCGCGGCAAAGGACGTGAGCAATGCAATACCTATTTTCCAATCAAAGCCCAGCGGCCGGATGGCTGGCTCGATCACGTGCCCAAAGGCGCCGGCGTACGACGTTTCGAGGCGGGCCGAGGCCACGCGGCGCTCGGTTTCGGCGGCGGGCCAGCGCTGGGCGGCGGCTTGCTGCTGCACCTGGGCGGTGGCTTGGTTTTGGCGCTGCCCGGGGCCGTAGCTCGCTAGTACCCATAGCAATACCGAGATGGCAATGATGACTTTACCCGCCTGAAAGATAAATGCTTTGACCTTTTCCACGATGGTGAGGCCCACGTTTTTCCAGCGCGGCCAGCGGTACACCGGAAACTCCATGATGAAGTAGCTACGCTCGCGGGCTTTCAGTACCTTCTTTAGGATAAAGGCCGACACCAGCGCCGAGGTGAGCCCGAGCAGGTAAAGGCCCATCAGCACGAGCCCGCGCATATTGAAAATACCGAGCCACGCCTCGTCGGGCACTACCAGCGCCACCAGCACCGTGTACACCGGGATGCGGGCCGAGCACGACATGAGTGGTGTCACAAAAATGGTGAGCATCCGGTCTTTCCAGCTCTCGATCGTGCGGGCCCCCATGATGGCCGGCACCGCGCAGGCCAGCCCCGAAATGAGCGGCACCACACTCTTCCCGCTCAGCCCAAAGGGCCGCATTAGCTTGTCCATTAAGAAGGTAACGCGGGCCATGTAACCAGTTTCTTCCAACACCGCCAGAAAGGCGAAGAGCAGGGCAATCTGCGGAATGAAAATAAGTACCCCGCCCAGCCCGGCGATAACGCCCTCGGTGAGCAGCCGCACCAGCGGCCCGCTGAAGTGCGCCTGAATGGCCGCGCTCAGCCCCGAAATACCCTGGTCAATCCAGTCCATGGGGTATTGCGCCCAGGCAAAAATGGCCTGGAACAGCAAGAATAGAATCCCTAGAAAGATAAGGTAGCCGAATACGCGGTGCGTCAGCACCTTATCGATGCGGTTGGAAGTGGGCTCGCGACGCTCGGTGCGCGTCACGGTCACGATGTCGAGCAGCAGCTCGTTGATGCGGGCATAGCGGCCCACCGTTTCTTCGGCCTGCCGAGCAGTAGGGTCAAAACCAAACTTTTCGGTGAGGGTGGCCAGGTACTCGCGATCGGCGTCGCTGAGGAAGTGCAGATGCCGAAACTGCTGCGCGTAGTGCAGCGCCAGGTAGTCGTTGTGCAGCTCGAAGTGCGCCCGAATCTCGCTCACCAGAGCCTGCACCGTAGCATCGGGCTGCCAGAAATGCACGGCGGGCGCGGTGGCTAGCCGGTCGGCCATCACGATGCGCAGTGCGGCCACACCCACTCCCTTGCGGGCGTTCATGGGCACCACGGGCACACCCAGCTCGCGCTCCAGGGCCTGAATATCAATCTGCACGCCCCGCTCAGCGGCCACGTCGGTCATATTCAGGGCCAGGATGGCGGGCAAGCTCAGGTCGGCGAGCTGCGAAAACAGCAGCAAGCTGCGGCGCAAATTGCTGGCATCGACGGTCACGACCACAAAGTCGGGGTAGTCCGGCGACTGCGGGTTGTAGAGCAAGTCGGCGATTACCTGCTCGTCGAGGCTTTTGGGGTAGAGGGAGTAAGTACCGGGCAGGTCTATTATTTCGGCCCGGCGCTGGCCACCAAGCTGGGCTAGTCCCGTCTTGCGGTCTACCGTCACCCCCGGAAAGTTACCCACCTTTTGGTTGAGGCCCGTGAGCTGGTTGAAGAGTGAGGTTTTGCCCGAGTTGGGGTTGCCGATGAGGGCTAGCCGGGGCAAGCGCTCTGCTACGGGTAAGGGCGCCGCGCCCCCGGTGCCGAGTTGCGGCGCTACCGGCCGCGCTTCCTTGATAGCGCCCGCCATAAGGATTGGAATTAGTCTTTAAGCTGAATAGTCACTGCTTCGCTCACGCGCAGCGACAACGTGTATTCTTCCTCCCCGAGCACCAGCATCAGGGGGTCGCCGAGCGGCGCACGGCCCGCCATACGTACCCGCGTACCGGGAATGCATCCCATCTCCAAAAGCTTGAGGGCCATCTCGGGGTCTTTTAGGCAGCACACGGTAGCTGCTTCCCCCGGCCGCAAATCATTGGCGGTGCGAGAATGAGAAACAGGCTGCGGCACAGCTTTTGTAGGAGAACGACGAAAAATAGCCAAAACAGGGAAGGGATACTATTTAGATTTAATTCAAACAAAGATACGCCCATTTATCAGCACTTACCACAGGGCAGCCTGGTGGGGTTTTTGGGGTCGTTAAACAAGCTTTTCATTACTATTGACTAGCCAGCCAGCCACTAACTAAATTTTTTACTCGTTCAGAATGTAGCGCGATTGCTGACTAGCGCATATTTTTGCATTAGTGAGCCCAAAATCTACTTTACAATGTTAAGACACCTACTTTATCTTGCATTATTTTTATGCACATTTAACAGTGCAGTACATGCTCAGAACGCCGCCCCAGGAGCAAAACTCCTTTCGGGACGCATTATTGACAAGACGACCAAAGAGCCTCTGCCCTTCACTTCGCTTAGCTTAAAAGAAGAGCAAACAGGCGCACTCAGTAATGAGTTCGGGGTTTTTCAGCTGCCGGCACCTACCAAAAATGATTCCGATTCCCTCATTGTAATGGCCCTGGGCTACGAGCACCTGGCCATCGTGGTTCGTAAGAATGAGGTGCGGGAAAACATGGTGCTGGAAGTAGCGCGCCGAGCCGTAGCCCTCCAAAATGTACTTGTTAAAGGTGGCAAGGTCAAGAACCTGGGCTTGGGCGCCACCACCAACCGGCCGGGCGAAGGCCTACTACAGGGCCAGCCCGGCAGCCAGTGCGCCTTCTTCGTGAAGAATGACAAGAACAAGCAGCTGGGCAACATTCGCTCGGTATCGTTCTACATCGGGGAAAATGGCTTTCCACGCGAGCCCTTCCGGGTGCGCCTCTACAAGGCCGACGGCAACTACAATGCGCCTAATACCGATCTTTTGACCGACAACGTGGTTGTGTCAGCCCCTAAGGGCGGCCAGTGGTACACCGTCGACCTGACTTCCTACAACGTAGTGGCACCGGAAGAAGGCTTTTTTGTAGCGATGGAATGGATCGTGAGCGGCGACGCATTCTTTAAAACCGATTTTATGGACGCCAGCTACACGCCTTACGGCCAGATCATGCGCCCCACGTTTGAGTTCAAGGAGAGCCGCACTTGGAACTTCTCCATCGGCAAGGGCTGGAACCAGCTCACGCTATCCAACGGCGAAGGCCAGCACTACAACGCCATGATTAAGGCGGAAGTGGACATGATTAAGTAAATGCCTAGTCTCGCTTTTGTATTTAGGCTAGCAAAGCGGTCAACATGCCCTATTTGCTAATAAGTACCCGTTGGTAAATAGTTTATCTTTAAAGACCGTCATGCTGAGCTTGTCGAAGCATCTCTACCGCGCAAGTAATCTTAACGCTTAGAGTTAGTTACGCAGTAGAGATGCTTTGGCAAGCTCAGCATGACGCGCCGTTTTTACCATAAAGTAATTAGCGACGGGTACTTAGAGAAACAAGTAGGCCTTATAGAAAATATACAAAATAACTTCTTGCGTATTACAAGTAAGCGCTAAAACGTATCCAAGGGTTCTCAGCTCAATCTGCTAGCAATTCAGCAAATTTAAAAATGCGTTAGTTAGTCTGCTGGTTAGGACAAAGCCGCTGTATAAGCAGCAAGGATAGACTGAAAACCAGTTCTAATTGTCCTAATCAGGCTTGTCAGGTATCGAATACCTGCCTGCTCTTTATTACTAAGAAAGTACGGTACCAGATAGAATAGCTTTTTAGTTGAAAACTAGTTAATTTCGTCCAGTAGTTTATTAAATTTGTGAGCTTAGCTCCCCTTTATCAGTTTTTTAATTATGCTAAAACGCATACTATTCTCTTTATTAACCTTGATGCTCCCCGCGCTGGGCTGGGCCCAGGAAGGTCGCATTACGGGCCGTGTGGTAGACGAGAAGACCCAGGATCCAATTCCCTTCGCCTCCATTAATCTGCGCGAAGAGCAGACTGGTGCCCTCACCAACGAATATGGCTATTTCCAGCTAGCTATGCCCACAAAGGTTACCGAAGACTCAGTCATCGTAATGGCACTTGGCTACAAGCGCACGGCCCTATTTGTGAAGCGCGGCAGCAACATGGAAGAAATAATTATCCAATTGCCAAAGCAGCCCATCGCCTTGGCCAACGTGGATATTTCGTCCAAAGGGTTAAAGCCAATGACCCTGGGCGCCCACTCGAACTCGCCCGGGGCGGGCATGATTCAGGGCATGCCGGGTAGCCAGTACGCTTTTATGTGTAAGAATGAAAAAGCGAAGAAGCTTGGGCTCATTCGCTCGGTATCGTTCTATATCGGGGAGAATGGCTTTCCGCGCGAGCCCTTCCGGGTACGCCTCTACAAGGCCAATGGCAACTACAACGCTCCTAATGAAGACATGCTCACGGAGAGCGTAATCGTGTCGGCGGCCCGCGGCGGTGAGTGGTTTACGGTCGACCTATCGCCCTATAACTTGCTAGCCCCCGAGGAAGGCTTCTATGTGGCAATGGAATGGATTGTGAGCGGCGACAAGTTCTACACCACCAACTTTATGGACAACTACACGC
>CAZERY010000221.1:0-5209 GCA_964514915.1 uncultured Hymenobacter sp. | reverse complement strand
CTTGAGGGGGTGGTGCCTTCGGGTGTGGGAGTTCGAATCTCCCCGCGCGCACGCCAAACAAAAAAGCCCGCTTGCAAGCGGGCTTTTTTGTTTTGTGGCTAGCAACCACTAATTAGTGCTGCTCAAAGGGGTTGCCGGGCACGACCAGCACCACGCGCTCGCGCTCGACGACGACCTGGCCGGGCAAGGAGCCTTTAGGCTTGCGCACAAACTTCTTGGGCGTGACCGTGACTGGGCACAGCGAATCGTGCTGGCGGCGCGAGTACCAGCCGGCTAGCTGCGCAGCCCGCTCCACTACGGGCTCGGGCACCGGCTGGCCCGCCCGGTGCCGAATGACTACGTGCGAGCCTGTTACGTCTTTGGCGTGGAGCCAAAGGTCATCTTTGTGGGCGTATTTCTGCGTTAGTAAATCGTTGTTTTGCGCATTGCGGCCTACCAGGATGGTAAAGCCATGATCCTCAAAAACCTTGAAAGGAAGCTCATTAGCTTGCTTAATCGGAGCAGCCGTCGGGTCGAGGCTGTGCTGCTTGCGCCAAGTGCGCAGGCCGCGCAGTTCTTGCAGTTCTGGCTGGGTAGTGAGCGCCTCCAGCTGCTCCAGCGCCAGGAAGGCTTCGGCTTCGCGGCGAGCAATGCGGTCTTGGAGCTGTCGTTCCTCAATCTGCTGGTTTTTAGCTTTGCGATACAGGTTTTCGGCCGTGCGCTGAGGCTTTTCGAGAGGCTTGAGCTTGACGGTAACCAACTCATTAGTATAAAAATCAACAAGTTCGACCTGCGTGGTACCCGCCGGAATGGCGTGCAAATTGGCCATGATAAGGTCGGCCCGGTGGCGATAACCGGCCTTGTGAGCTAAGTCGTGCAGCCGCTGACTAGCCAGCTGCGCGCTGGTGCTGGCCTCATCTGCCCGTCGCTCCAGTAGCTGGCGTAGCTGGCGTAGCTCGGTTTCGAGGGCGCGCCGCCCCAGCGCTAGCGGCACAAAGCGCCGCAGCGCCCCGATGGGGTCGGTGCCGGGTAGCGTATCGAGTATTTCGCCTAGTGGTAGCAGGCTAAGTCGGGTGCGGCCATCGAGGTAGATGAGGTAATAATGCGTCGGATGCGTGAGCGTACGTAATAACTCGCTAACTAGCAGATGCTTTTGCTCCAGAGGTGCCGGGTCGTAGCCTAGCTGCTCGCGCAGGTAGCGCGCGGGTAGGTCGCTAAGGGGCGGGGGCAGTTTGCCGGTAGGCGACAAGCCACTGCTCGCGCTGGTTGGCAAGCTAGCGGTGGAGTCGGCTTGCAAGTCGGCATCGGCTGCGTAGCGCTGGTGAAATAGCTGCGCGCGGGCCGTGGGCGCGGGCCGAAAAATAGCATTAGGCCGCGGGCCGTACAGTTTGAAAACCAACGTGGCTGCGTCTTCCTGAAAAGTGAATTGCAGCACCCGATCTTGCGGCCAGGCCTCGACGCTGGCGATGGTGCGACCTAGTAGCTCGGGCAGCAAATCCACCGAGTTTTGACGAGCGCGGTGGAAAGTTTCGGGGAGAGCTAACGCTGGAAAAGCGGTTCCTAGCTGCGCTTTTAGCCAAAATTCGGTGCCCTGCTCGTCGCGCAATCCCACCACTAGCTCATCCTTTTCCTGCGAAAAGCAGCTAGCCACGCGGTAGCCTTGCAGGCGCTCGGTAAGCGCCGGGGCAAGCTGACGCAGGAAATAATAATTGGTGTGCATAGTAGCTAAATGATTGAAAAATAAGGCGCCAAAACCAGGGCGAGAAGCTAATCAATCAGCGTTCGGAAATAGCCAGCTGCTAACCGAAGCCGACTGCCATACCAACTAAACAATTCGCCATCGACCACCTGGATCGTTGCCGCCGGGCAAATTTCTCGAAATTCAGCGAAGTGTTTTTCACTAAATGGGTACGGCTCGGAAGAGAGTAGCAAACGGGCGGGCGCAGCTGCCGTGAGCTGAGCCGCCGTTAGCTCGGGGTAGCGGCCCAGGTGAGCAAATACGTTGCAAAAGCCCGCGCGCCGCAGCATATCGTCGATAAACGTGCCGCTTGCGGCCGCCATATAGGGCTTGCGCCAAATGAGGTAAGCCGCCGGAATAGCGGGTACGGGCGGCGCTAGCGTCGCAAACGCCGCCGCTAGCTGCTGGGCCATGGTGCTTGCGGCGGCCTGGGCCCCTACAACCAGCCCTACTCGCCGAATCATGTCCAGGGCCGCCGGCAAGTCGGAGATGTCGCTGAGCCACACTGCATAGCGCGTAGCCAGTTCCTCAATGCCGGCCTGGTAATTCTCTTCCTTATTACCGATAATTAAATCGGGGCGTAGGGCGTGGATTTTGTCGAAGTCGAAGTTTTTCGTGCCGCCTACTACGGCCGCCGTTTGGCGCGCGGTGGCCGGATGCACGCAGAATTTGGTTACGCCCACTACTTTACTGCCCAGCCCAAGGACGAATAACAGCTCGGTTTGGGAAGGCACCAGCGACACGATGCGCTGCGGCGGAAACGGCACAGTCACTCGCCTTCCCAACTGGTCGGTAACGGTGAGCGGCAGCGGAATGGGTGGATCGAGCATACCGGTTGCTAAACACAAAACGCCGGGGCTAGCCGGCGTTTTGGGTGGGGAAACTAACTGGTTGATTAGGAGAAGTACCGGAAGTCCTGGCCGTCTTCGATGCGCAGTAGCGTTTCGTAGATGAGGCGCGTTACGTTATCCACGTCGTCTTGGTGAACCGTCTCGACGGTAGTGTGCATATACTTGAGCGGCAGGGAGATGAGTGCCGATGCCACGCCCGAGCCCGAGTAAGCAAAAGCGTCGGTATCGGTGCCGGTAGCACGGGTAGCCGCGGCGCGCTGAAAGGGAATATCCGTTTCCTTGGCGGTATTGATGATCAGGTCGCGCAGGTTGTTTTGTACGGCTGGGCCGTAGGTAATCACCGGGCCTTTACCGCAGGAAATATCGCCGGCCGTTTTCTTTTCATACATCGGCGACTGGCTGTCGTGAGTCACGTCTGTGATGATAGCTACGTCGGGACTGATGCGGTGGGCGATCATTTCGGCGCCGCGCAGGCCAATTTCCTCCTGCACGGCGTTCACGATGTAGAGGCCAAAAGGCAGCTTTTTGTTGTTTTCCTTCAGCATGCGGGCTACCTCGGCCACCATAAAGCCACCCACGCGGTTGTCAAGGGCGCGGCCCACGTAGTATTTGTTGTTGAGAACGGTAAACTCGTCTTCAAACGTCACTACGGAGCCCACGTGAATGCCCATTTCGGCTACTTCATCGGCCGACGAGGCACCGCAGTCCAGGAAGATCGTCTCGATCGTCGGTGCCTTATCCTGCTCGATTTTGCGCACGTGAATGGCGGGCCAGCCAAAAATACCCTTCACAATGCCCTTCTCGCCAAAAATATTGACGCGCTTGCTGGGGGCCACCAGCGCATCGGAGCCCCCGTTGCGGCGCAGGTACAGGTAGCCTTCTTTGGTGATGTAATTGACGAAATAGGAGATCTCATCGGCGTGCGCCTCAATCACAACTTTGTACTGCGCCTCGGGGTTGATGACGCCCACTACTGTACCGTAGGTGTCAACAAAGTAGGAGTCGATGTAGGGCTTGATATATTCCAGCCACAGCTTTTGGCCTTCCTTCTCGAAGCCGGTAGGAGAGGGATTGTTCAGGTATTTCTCCAGAAATTCAAATGATTCGGGGCGCATGTAATTTTACTTAAAACGGCAAGTTGCTAATCAACAATTTCAATAGTAAAGCTTGAGTTCTGCCTGATTGTTAGCGCTGAAAGCGCTGACCACCGAACGTGGTGTAGGCAGCTAGTAGCAGCGTTGCTACAAAGAAAATAGTGCCGCCAATACTGGCGTTTACTGCGCAGAGCAAACCGCTGGCTATTTGCAAGCTCCCGAGCAACAGCAAGTTTCTGCCAGCCCAGGCAGCTAGCCCAGCCTTGTCCAATACCTTATCGGCTTGGTAACCGGATAAGATTTCTACGTTGCCACCTCGCACAACGCGCCCTAGAAACGCTATGAGCGCGCCTATCAAAACCAGCCCAACAACTGGGATAAGATTTGCCGGTGAGAAGAAAGGCATCGCTTTGGCTAGTAACTCACAGCGGAATATTCCCGTGCTTCTTACGGGGCAGCGTATCTACCTTGTTTTCGAGCATTTTAAACGCCCGAATCAGCTTTTGCCGGGTTTGCGAAGGCAAAATCACCTCGTCGACAAAGCCGCGATGAGCAGCACGGTAGGGCGTGGCAAATTTCTGCTGGTAGTCGTCTACCTTCTCCTGGAGCTTGACTTCGGGGTCTTCGGCCTGGGCAATTTCGCGCTTGAAAATGATTTCGGCGGCCCCCTTGGCACCCATTACCGCGATTTCGGCGGTGGGCCAGGCAAAGTTGAGGTCGGCCCCGATGTGCTTGCTGTTCATCACATCATAAGCTCCGCCGTAGGCCTTGCGGGTAATCACGGTAATGCGCGGCACGGTAGCCTCACAGAAAGCGTAGAGCAGCTTGGCGCCGTTGGTGATGATGCCGCGCCACTCCTGGTCGGTGCCGGGCAAGAAGCCCGGTACGTCTTCCAACACCAGCAGCGGAATGTTGAACGAGTCGCAGAAGCGTACAAAGCGAGCAGCCTTGGTGCTGGCATTGATGTCGAGCACGCCGGCCAGCACTGCCGGTTGGTTGCCCACAATACCGATGCTACGGCCCGCCAGCCGCGCAAAACCCACCACGATATTCTCGGCGAAGTTCTGGTGCACCTCCATAAATGAGCCGGCATCAATCAGGCCTTCAATTACTTCGCGAATGTCGTAGGGCTGGTTGGCGTTGTCGGGGATGAGCGTGTCGAGCGCGGGGCGGCTTTCGTCCTGGCCCGCCCCGTAGGGCACAGCAGGGGCAGTTTCTTCGCAGTTTTGGGGCAGATAGCTCAGCAACTGTTTGAGCTGCTGAATGCACACCACTTCGTTGGCCGCCGTGAAATGCGTAACGCCGCTCTTGGCCGAGTGGGTGCTGGCTCCGCCCAGTTCCTCACTGGTCACGTTTTCGTGGGTCACGGTCTTCACCACGCTGGGGCCGGTCACAAACATATAGCTCGTGTTTTCGACCATTAAAATAAAGTCGGTGATGGCCGGCGAGTACACGGCGCCGCCCGCGCACGGCCCCATAATGGCCGAGAGCTGCGGCACCACGCCGCTGGCCAGGGTATTCTTATAAAAGATGTCGGCGTAGCCGCC
>CAZERY010000220.1:0-5252 GCA_964514915.1 uncultured Hymenobacter sp. | reverse complement strand
TTGCCAACGGCCGTGCGGTAGCCGGCCACGATATATGCGGTATTAGCCATGATACTAGAGTGGAATTTTTCCGCACAGAGTTGAAGGAGGCAAAAAGAGTTTTCTCAGTGAAACTCTTTTTGCCTCCTTCAACTCTGTGCTAAATAATTAATTACGCAGTGGCTTGCCAGTAGTGAGAATGGATTGAATTCGCTCCAGCGTCTTGCGCTCGCCAGTCAGCGATAGGAACGCCTCACGCTCCAAATCCAGCAGGTACTGCTCGCTCACCTCAGTAGGCGAGGAGAGGTCGCCGCCGCACATTACGTAGGCCAGCTTATCGGCTATTTTCTGGTCGTGCTCCGAAATATACTTGCCCGCTTTCATGGCGTACACGCCGGTTTTGAACATGGCCAGTGCGCCCTTGCCGTGCACCCTAATGTTGGTTTTCTGGCTGGGCTGTGAGTAGCCAGCGTCGGCCAGCTCGATGGCGGCGGCCTTGGCCTGGGCGATTACGCGGTTGGGGTTTACCACTATTTCATCGCCCCGCCGCAGGAAACCCAGGTCGAATGCCTCAGCAGCCGAGGTCGAAACCTTGGCCGTGCTGATAGTCATGTAGGTGTTGCGCAGTAAATTGAATTCCGGCTCGCCTTCTTCGTACTTGGCGGCCGTGCGTAAAGTCATTTCCTTAGTGCCACCGCCGCCAGGTATCAAACCCACGCCAAACTCAACGAGGCCGATATAAGACTCGGCCGAGGCCACTACGCGGTCGCAATGCAGGTTTAGCTCGCAGCCGCCGCCCAGGGTGAGGCCGTGCGGCGTGCCCACCACCGGAATGCTGCTGTAGCGCATCCGCATCATGGCCTGCTGAAACTGCTGAATCATCATATTCAGCTCGTCAAACTCCTGCTCCAGGGCCTGCATGTACACGAGGCCCAGGTTGGCGCCGGCCGAAAAGTTCGGCGCGTCGTTGCCTACCACGAGGCCGCGGTAGCCGCTTTCGGCCAGTTCCACGCCTTTCAAAAGTCCCTGGATAACATCGGTGCCCAGCGAGTTCATCTTGGAGTGAAACTCCACGTTCAGGATGCCATCGCCAAGGTCGATAACCGACGCGCCGGCGTTCTTCCACAGCACCTTGCCACTGGCGCGCAGGTTGTCGAGAATGATAAAGTTTTCCACTCCCGCCACCGGCTGGTACTGCTGGGTTTCCTTATCGTAAAACTTTCGCACCCCGGCTTCCACTTTATAAAAGGTCTGGTTGCCAGCAGCCAGCATTGCTTCCACCCACGGCGCTACGGTGCGCCCGGCAGCTTTAGCTAGCTCAATACCGGCCGGCACGCCCAGCGCATCCCAGGTTTCAAATGGTCCCAGCTCCCAGCCAAAGCCAGCGCGCAGCGCATCATCAATCTTGTAGAGCTGATCCGCGATTTCGGGCACGCGATTGCTCACGTAGGCAAACAGGCTACCGAAGCTCAGGCGATAAAACTCGCCGGCCTTGTCCTGGCCGCTTACCAGCACCTTGAAGCGATCGGCTAGCTTGTCGATGCTCTTGGTCAGTTCCAGCGTGGCAAATTTTACCTTCTGGCTAGGCTTGTACTCCAAGGTGTTGAGATCCAAGGCGTGGATTTCCGACTTGCCATCCGCACCCTTCACTTTCTTGTAAAATCCCTGACCGGTCTTGTCGCCCAGCCACTTGTTCTCACCCATATGCTTCACAAAGTCGGGCAGCACAAATACGTCCTTGGCTTCGTCGTTGGGCAGGCCCTGGGCGAGTCCATTGGCGACGTTGATGGTCGTGTCCAAGCCTACTACATCCGACGTGCGAAGCGTGGCCGACTTGGCGTGGCCAATCACTGGGCCGGTTAGCTTATCAGTTTCTTCCACCGTCAGCCCTAGCTTCTGCATGGTCTGCATGGCATCGAGCAGGGCAAATACGCCCACGCGGTTGGCGATGAAGCCGGGGGTGTTTTTGGCCAGTACCACCGTTTTGCCCAGGTATAGGTCGCCGTAATGCAGCAGGAAGTCAATGACTTCTGGTTTGGTTTCCGGGGTTGGGATAATTTCCAGCAGCTTCAGGTAGCGGGGCGGGTTGAAGAAGTGCGTGCCCGCGAAGTTTTCTTTGAAATCCAGTGAGCGCCCTTCCGCCAGCAAGTGAATCGGGATGCCGCTGGTATTGCTCGTGATGAGCGTGCCCTTTTTCCGAAACTGCTCTACGCGCTCATAGAGGCTTTTTTTGATGTCAAGTCGCTCCACCACGACCTCAATCACCCAGTCGCACGAGGCAATCTCCTTCAGGTTGTCATCAAAGTTGCCCGTCTTGATGCGGCTAGCCTCGCTCTTACGGTAGAGCGGCGATGGGTTGGCCGCCACTGCTGCCTGCAAGGCGTTGTTTACGATGCGGTTGCGCACGGCAGGCGCGTCCAGCGGCAAGCCTTTTTTTTCCTCATCGGCCGTCAGTTCCTTCGGGGCAATGTCGAGGAGCAGTACCGGCACGCCAATATTGGCAAAGTGGCAAGCAATGCGCGAGCCCATTATGCCCGAGCCCAGCACGGCAACTTTCTTAATGATGCGCTTCATAGATTACGCTGTAATCTTTATCTAGGGTTCGCACGGCGAAGGACTTGTTCGCGTCCGGACTGCTAAATGGGTGGAAAATAGTGGCTAGCGAAGGCGCCCGTGAATAGCTGCCGCCTTTGCCAGCCTGACAAAGGCATTAAAGTTGGCTAGCCTCCTTGCGTAGCGGCCGCAGTTCAAAGTCATCGAAGAGCGTCTTGCTCTCAATCATGCCGGTAATCTGGCTAGCCACCTTGAAAAAGGTGTCAAGCTGACCCTGGGGTATTTTGTCGCGCATCTTTATGTTGAAGTGCCGCACCGTCTGGCGCGCAATCTCCTTCTTTACCAGCCCCAATTCGGTGAGAAAGATGCGCACCGAGCGCTTGTCCTGCGTATCAGCTTGCTTATAGATAAGGCCTTTTTCTTCCATGCTGCGCAAAATTCGGGTGAGCGAGCGGGTTTCGAGGCCCAGCAACGGCGCAATTTTGGTGGCTGGCGTACCCAACTCTTGGTCGATATTGAGGAGCACAAACCCGATGCTAGTCGTAATGTCGTGGCGGGCCGCCTGCGTGTTGTACATGCGTGAAATGGCGTGCCACGCTACTTTGATGTTATAATCGACAGTTTCTTCAGGTTTCATGGGGCGGCGAAAGTGCCGTAAACATACGAAAAAATTTGTTAGGCTTGCATACTAGTTGGGCGCTTGGAAAGAACAAGTACTCCCTAAAAAGGCACACCATGCTGCGAGCGGCGAGATACCTCGCTGCCCGTAGCATGGTGTGCCTTTTCTACCTTACGGGTAGCTTGCTTAATGCCACCCCGGAGTGTGCGGCTCACGCTCGGCCCGTTTGTAGATCTCCTCGATAATATCCTTGTTGTTTTCGGTTATCACCTTGCGCTTTACCTTCATCGTGGGCGTCATTTCACCGCTTTCGACGGTCCATTGTTCGGGCAGCAGTACGATTTTCTTCACTTGCTCCCACGTAGCAAAGTCCTTGTTGTACTTATGGGTCAGGTCGTTGTAAAACTTGATAACCTGCTTATCTTTTATTAAGTCGGCATTTGACGCGGCCGCAACGCCGTTTTTACCGGCCCACTTTTTCAACTCATCAAAAGCCGGAATGATAAGCGCCGCCGGAAACTTTTGGTCGGCGCCCACCACCATAACTTGCTCGACAAAAGGGTCTTCCTTCATCTTATTCTCAATAACTTGCGGAGCAATGTACTTGCCGCCGCTGGTCTTGAACATCTCTTTTTTACGATCCGTAATCTTGAGGAAGCGCCCATTCACCAGCTCGCCAATGTCGCCGGTATGAAACCAGCCGTCCTGGTCGATAGCCTCGGCCGTCAGTTCGGGCTTATTGTAGTAGCCCTTCATTACGGAAGCCGACTTGGTGAGAATTTCGCCGTCTTCGGCAAGCTTCACTTCTATATTTTTGACCAGCGGCCCCACGGCGCCAATCATATTGTCTGCGCGCTTATAGCCGTTCACGGTGATCACGGGCGATGTTTCGGTGAGGCCGTAGCCTTCCATCACCCGGATGCCAGCTGCCCAAAACACTCGCGCCAGCCGCGGCTGCAAGGCCCCGCCGCCGCTCACAATGCAGCGCAGATTGCCACCCAGGGCTTCCCGCCACTTATTAAAAATGAGCTTGTTGGCCAGGGCCAGCTCGGTATTGTAGAGGAAGCCGTGATCCTTCTGCGTATCAAATTTCAGCCCCAGGTCCAAGGCCCAAAAGAAGAGCTTGTGCTTGATGCCGGTTTGCTCGTGGCCCTTAGCCACGATTCTATCATACACCTTCTCCAGTAGGCGTGGCACGGTGGTAAAGACGCTGGGATGTACCTCGCGCAGGTTGTCGGCGATGGTTTCCATGCTCTCGGCGTAGTAGATACTCACGCCGTGAATCATATACAAGTACGTCACCATGCGCTCAAAAATGTGGCACAAAGGCAAGAAGCTCAAGGCTTTGTCTTCGGCACCAACGGGCATGGCGTCCGCTAAATTGTGGCAGTTGCTGAGTATGTTGTCGTGGCTGAGCATCACGCCTTTAGGCTTACCCGTGGTGCCGCTGGTGTAGATGAGCGTGAGCAGATCGTCGGGCTGCACGGCGGCCTTCAGTGGCTCCAGATTGGCAGGGTTATCCTGTCGACCCAGCTCCAGCAATTCACTAAAATGCCGGGCCCCCTCAATTTTGTCGAAGGTAAATACGTTCGCGGCCGGAATGTCGAGGCCCGCGGTAGCTTGCTGCACCTTCTCTAATAAGTGATGATCGGACACAAATACGGCCCGCACGCCCGCATCGGTGAAGATGTACTTATAGTCTTCCACCGTGATGCTGGGGTACATCGGCACACTGGTAGCCCCAATTTGGGCAATGCCAAAGTCGGCGAGCATCCACTCGGGCCGGTTCATGCTGATAATGGCCACTTTATCACCTTTTTGCAAACCCAGCCGCAGCAAACCTAAGCTCACCAAATTGGCCTGATCCTGCACTTGCTGCGTGCTGAGCGGCTGGTACTGGCCGCCGATTTTGGCGGCTAGAGAATCAGGCTGAGGAAATTTTTCGAGTTGATTGGGTAGAATGTCGAAAGAGCGGCGGACGTCCATAAAGCGGGGCAAAAGGCGGCAGTGTGGGAATGAGAGACTAAAGAAACAGGATTTTTACGTAAATAGACTTGTTAGTGTTTGACAACCAGTAATTTGCAGATCACAGTTTTTTTGT
>CAZERY010000219.1:0-5416 GCA_964514915.1 uncultured Hymenobacter sp. | reverse complement strand
CGGCGCGAAGTAGCTCATTACGCCTGCGAGCGGGGGCTGAGCCAGCGTCAGGCGGATCGACTCGTGGGCCTGGCCCGCGACAGCTACGCCTGCCCACCTGTGGGGGTCGTGGGGGACTTCAACCCACCGACGCCGACTAGTCATCCGCTTGCGGGCACTAGTCAAGCGCCATGGGGGCTGGGGCTTTTGGAAATACTACTATCGGCTGCGCAAGCTGAAAGTGCTGGTCAATCACAAGCGCCTATGGCGTATCTGCCCAAGCCCTGAGCCTACAACTGGGCAAGCGGCGCAAAAAGAAGCGCCTGCCTGAACGGGTCAAACGGCCGCTGGAAGTACCCGCCCAGCCCAACGCCTGTTGGTCACGTGACTTTATGAGCGATGCGCTGACCGATGGTCGCCGCTTCCGTACCTTGAATGTGGTCGAGGACTGGCACCGGGAAGTGCTCGGGATCGAAGTCGATTTCTCGCTGCCCGCCACGCGGGTGGTGGCCCTACTCACGACCCTGGTCGACCGCCATGGCTCACCGACTCGGATTTGGGTGGATAACGGCCCTGAACTTATCAGCCAAGTGCTCCAGACCTGGTGTCAAGACCAGCAGATTGAGCTGCACTGGATTCAACCCGCTAGCCCGACCCAAAATGCCTGTATGGAACGCTTTAACGGTTCGTTTCGCCGCGAGCTGCTTAATGCCTACCTCTTTACCACGCTACGGCAGGTACGCGAACAGTGCCAGAGCTGGCAGGTTGACTACAAGCATTTGCGGCCTCATGAGGCCCTTAACTTCTTAACCCCCATTGCGTTTCGTCAAGCTACCTAACTCTAGTTTTGACTGGCCTACTTTGAGGGGGAGCTTACACCTGACCTCTACTTTTGACTGGCTCACTTGGAGGGGAAGCCTACAACAACACCTTGCGTCTGCATCAAGCACCGAGCTTTTTAACCCCGATGGCACTTAAACAGGCGGCCTACCTCTACTTTTGACTGGCTCACTAAACGGAGGAGCTTACTACTGCAACTTGCCAACATCACTTGATTTTCTCCTTGTTATTTAGACCATCCTATTTTTCTCTCCAGCTGAATTATATGCCTATTATAGCCCGAACCTCTTATAACCTAAGGTCAAAATTGTTTATGTATGCCAGTACCCTTGGCTTTAGTCTAGTAGCAGTGTGGGAAGCAGTCAATGTTCTGCATAAAAAAGATTTTGGTCAACTCTACTTTATCTGTATTCCTCTCTTGTTGGGAGGCGTTGCTGGCTTTATTTATTTACTAAGGCACCAGTTAATACTTTCTGAAACGACGCTTTGCCAGTCCGGATTTCGCACTAAATGTATTTTGTTAGAGGATATAGAATCTATTACTGAAAATTTGGGCTCTTATCTTATTAAAACCGATAAAAATAATATTCTTATCACAAAAAATTTACAGCATAAGGACCGCTTTAAAGATCAGGTAATAACTCAATTTCAGCGAATCGATGCGGTAAGACATAGCCTGCCGGGTCAACAGCTAGGCACTGAGTATATGCATAAACTGGTGACACAAATTCGCCAGATGGTAGGTGCAGATATTCAGAATGCTAACCTGGTTAAAGCGGATATTTCTCTCTTGGAACAGTTAGTAGATCCCGCTTATTATATAGTCTATGAACACTCAACTCATGACTGCTTATATAGAGCGTATGATACCGAAGTCAACCAGGTGAAAGCATTTATCTGCCAGCACAATGATTCCACAGCCGCGCCGGATATACGTATCTGGGTGTTGCCGCATAGTAAAGAGTGGTTGATTCTCTGTGTAGGCTCTCCCTTATAAGTGAGCCAACTACAGGTAGAGGCCAGGCAGCTTGCCGAAACGCAATGCGAATTAAGAAGTAAAGATCTCCATGGGGACGTGAGTGATTATTCTCTTACTGCTAGTTTTGCCCAAACGCAGAAGAGGCTGCCCCGGTAAGGACAGCCTCTTCTAAAGAATGCAAGCGCTGTGATTAAGCAGCAGCTTCGGCTACGGCGGGCAGTACCGATACGAACGAGCGCTCGTCGCGGCCCTTGCGGAACTGCACTGTGCCATCAACCAACGCAAACAGCGTGTGGTCTTTGCCCATGCCTACATTGCTACCAGCGTGGTGCTTGGTGCCGCGCTGACGCACGATGATGTTGCCGGCGATGAGCGACTGACCGCCGAAGATTTTTACGCCGAGGCGCTTGCTATGCGATTCACGGCCGTTGTTTGACGAGCCTACGCCTTTTTTGTGTGCCATTTTAGTTAGTGCTTAGTGCTTAGAGGTTGGTGCTTAGTTCAGAATGGCACTGGCTTGACGCTACGCCCAAGCACTAAGCACCAATGACTAAGCACTAGAATTACCCGATGCTGTTAATCATTACTTTGGTGAACTGCTGGCGGTGGCCATTCAGTTTCTTGTAGCCCTTGCGGCGCTTTTTCTTGAACACCAGCACTTTGTCGCCTTGCACGTGAGCCAAAATAGTGCCTTTCACGGCAACGTTCAACTCGGGTGTGCCGATGCTGATGGTGCCGTTGTCATCGGTCAGCAGGGCGTTGCCCAGCTCTACCGAGTCGCCGACATTACCGGCCAGACGTTGGGCGTATACAAATTTATTAGCCTCAACCTTAGTCTGTTGGCCGGCGATATTAACAATGGCGTACATTTTATTTCCGCTGGAGGTTTCTCAAAAGGGAACGCAAAAGTACGGCGCCTTTTCGGCAATTCCAAACCTAAGTAGCTAATCGTCATTAGTTCGCCCGAAAATGCCAGCTATCAACTGTTTTTTGGTTCGGCTAGGCTAAGTGGCTGATTGCAAGAAAGTGACTATGTAGCTCCTTCTTATGTGGACAACCTATGTTATCCACAGGCAAAATGTGGATAAGTGTCTATAAATCGGCTTTTTCTCCATTTATGCTTCATGTAGTACTCTACTTAAGCTAAGCGGCTACGCTACCCTCGCCCGATAAAGCGATGCATTCAGCCAAGGAGTTGCTTGCTCTATCTTTGAAAAACCGGCACCTGACTAAATGAACATCTATTCGCTCAGTCGGGTTTGCCTCAGCCATTGCCATCTCACGAGCATCTCTTAAACCCACCAGCTTATGGAGCCTTTACTAGCCGAAAATCCCAACCGTTTCGTTCTCTTCCCCATTCAGAATCCCGAAGTATGGGAGTTTTATAAGAAAGCGGAAGCTTCTTTCTGGACGGCCGAAGAAATTGACCTTAGCCAAGACCAAAAGGACTGGAACGGCCTGAATGACAACGAACGCCACTTCATCAAGCACGTGCTGGCTTTTTTCGCGGCCTCCGATGGCATCGTGAATGAAAACCTGGCCATCAACTTCATGCAGGAGGTGCAGATGCCCGAGGCGCGCTGCTTCTATGGCTTCCAGATTATGATGGAAAACATTCACAGCGAGACGTATTCGCTGCTGATTGATACCTACATCAAAGATCCCAAGGAGAAGGATTACCTTTTCAACGCCCTCGAAACGGTGCCCGCCGTGCAGCGCAAAGGCCAGTGGGCCCTCACGTGGATCAACTCCGAAAACTTCGCCGAGCGCCTCATCGCCTTCGCGGCCGTGGAAGGCATCTTTTTCTCGGGCTCGTTCTGCTCCATCTTCTGGCTGAAGAAGCGCGGCCTGATGCCCGGCCTGACGTTCTGCAATGAGCTGATCTCACGCGATGAAGGGCTGCACTGCGACTTCGCCTGCCTGCTCTACAGCTACCTCGAAAACAAGCTGCCCGAGGAGCGCGTGCAAGCCATTATCCGCGACGCGGTGACGATTGAGCAGGAGTTTGTGACCGACGCGCTGCCCGTTAGCCTCATCGGCATGAACTCCAAGACGATGAGCCAGTATATCGAGTTTGTGGCCGACCGCCTGCTGGTGTCGTTGGGTTGCGGCAAAATTTACAATGCCAGCAACCCCTTCGACTTCATGGAAATGATTTCGGTGCAGGGCAAAACCAATTTCTTCGAGAAACGCGTGGCCGAGTACCAGAAAGCCGGGGTAATGACCGAGCGCGCCGACAACATGTTCTCGCTCGACGAGGATTTTTAGAGCGGCTTTGCTTGTTTGCAAAAGCCCTGACTTTCAGTTGAAAGCCAGGGCTTTTTGGTTAACTAGCTAGAGCCCCAGCTCCGTCAGCCCTGGGTGGTCGGCTGGGCGCGGGCCCAGCGGCCAGCGAAACTTACGCTCGGTTTCCGCGATGGCTACGTCGTTGATGCTGGCTTCGCGGCGCTGCATGAGGCCGTGGGCATCAAATTCCCACTGTTCGTTGCCGTAGGCGCGATACCACTGGCCCAGTTCGTCGTGGTACTCATACTGGAAGCGCACGGCAATGCGGTTTTCGTGGAAGCCCCAGAGTTCTTTGATGAGGCGGTACTCGTGCTCGCGCTGCCACTTGCGGGTAAGGAAAGCTGCGATGGACTCGCGGCCGCTGAAGAACTCGTTGCGGTTACGCCACTGGCTAGCCTCGGTGTAGGCCAGCGCCACGCGGGCGGGGTCGCGCGAGTTCCAGGCGTCTTCGGCGAGGCGAGCTTTCTGGGTAGCAGTTTCGAAGGTAAATGGGGGCAGAGGAGGCCGGGCGTCGGACATAGCAGTAAGGTGACCTTTTGAAGAATATAGTATCTACAAAAGGCTGCCAACGATGGTTTTGCCGCATTTCCTTTCTACCCATGACTACCACCCGCGAAAAGTGGCCGCTGCCCGGCCAGGTTGACCCGCTTGTCTCGCCCTGCGCTTTTTGCCGTCGCCGCCTGGTAGTGGGCGGCCGACCAGTGTTTGCCTCATGCTCGTGCAAGGCCTTTGGGCCACCCGTCACGGTTGGCGCGCTGGTGCTGGGGGCAGTGCTGGCAGGGGCCGGGCTATGGTGGGCGGGCCGCCACAGTGTCCGTCTCGGGTAGTTGGATATACAAAATAATTGTGGAATGGCTACTCTTGCTGCCTGGTCAGTTTTGTGAAAAATGGCCGGGCGGCCTCATTTTCAGGGGTTGGGTAAAACTTATAAAGATTTCCTTTGGGTTACGAAAACATGGGAACTAATTTCCGGCTTTAAAGCGCCACGGCTTCGCAGGCGGAGCTAGCCAGATTAGTACTTATTGCCACCACAGCAACTCCTATAATATGCTCGTAATCAAACGCGATGGCCGCCGCGAATCGGTCAAGTTCGATAAAGTCACTGCTCGCATCGAAAAACTTTGCTATGGGCTTAATCAAAACTTCGTCTCGCCCATTGAGGTGGCGAAGAAGGTCATCGATGGCATCTACGATGGCGTGACGACCGTCGAACTCGACAACCTGGCGGCGGAGACGGCCGCCTCGCTCACGACCCGGCACCCGGACTACGCCATCCTAGCGGCGCGCATCGCGGTGAGCAACCTGCACAAGGTGACCTCGAAGTCGTTTTCG
>CAZERY010000218.1:0-5492 GCA_964514915.1 uncultured Hymenobacter sp. | reverse complement strand
CCTTGCCGCGCCACGTGTCTTTGTAGATTTTGAAGTCGCCCACCGCCATCATAAACAAGTAGGGTGAGTGCGGCAAATCCATTTTCCAGGTGTCGGTGCGCAGGCCGGGGCCGGCGGGCACCTGGCTCACCAGCTTACCATTGCTGAGCGTGGTGTACTTGGCCGGCACGGTCATGGCAATTTCCTCCGTCGTCTTCTGGTTGGGCCGGTCGATGGTCGGAAACCAAGCCGACGAGCTCTGCGTTTCGCCCTGCGTCCAGATCTGCACCGGCTTACCTGCCACCGCGCTGTCGGGGTTGATGAAGTACAAGCCCTTGGCATCGGTAATAGCCTGGGAGCCTTGCACTTTCAGCTCGTCGGGCTTGGCCGTGTATTCTATGTAAACGATGTACTGCTCGCCCGGCTTAAACGTGCGCCCCAGGTTGATGCGCAGGTTGTTTTTATCCGAGTAGTCGTATTTGAGCTGCTGCTGGCTGGCCCCGCTCATAAGCGCCACGGTTTTGATATCCATGCCCTGCGCATCGAGGCGCAGCGTATCGGTGGCGATGGCGTGGGGCTTGAGCGTCACCCATTCCTGGCCGTAGAGGTAGCGCTTGGCGTAGTCAAAGCGCACGGCTAGCTTGGTGTGCACCAAGTCGTTGGTTTTGGTAGCCGAAGGCTGGTAAGGCGCATTGGGCGCGGCAGTGGGCGTGGTGGGCGCCTGGGCCTGAGCCGTGACGGCGAGCAGCAAGCAGCCCGGCAGCAGCGCGGCAGAAAGGAATTTCATGGGAAAGAGGTAGAGGGCACGCTAAAAGCAGGCAATAGACCCGCTCCGCCGCGTAAAGTTGCGACACGAGCCGCGCATCCGCCCGCTTAGCTGCCTGCTGGCGACAATGTTCCCAAGGGTTGCCGACTCTCTGCTAATACGGCAGGTCTTGTTTCGTCAGGCTCCGACTGACCTGGTCGAGCTGGCAGACGCAGCCCGCTGGCTAGCGGCGCCCCCGCCATTCTGGCAGAAAAAAACGGCTGGTACGGCCCTTGCAACAAGGCGATCAGCGGCCGCGTAGCTGCTACTCTAACCAAGACACCACTCCACTTTTTAAACTTCATCACCCTTTATCATGGGCAAAATCATCGGTATTGACTTGGGCACCACCAACTCGTGCGTCGCCGTAATGGAAGGCAACGAGCCGGTTGTAATCCCCAACTCCGAAGGCCGCCGCACGACCCCTTCGATTGTCGCTTTTCTCGACAATGGCAAGGGCGAGCGCAAGGTAGGCGACCCGGCTAAGCGCCAGGCCGTTACCAACCCCACCAACACCATTGCCAGCATCAAGCGCTTCATGGGCCGCCACTTCAACGAGGTGGGCAATGAAAGCAAATACGTGGCCTACGACGTAGTGCCCGGCCCTAACAATACGGTGGCCGTGAAGATTGGCGACCGCAACTACTCGCCCCAGGAGATTTCGGCCATGATTCTGCAAAAGATGAAGCAGACGGCCGAAGACTACCTGGGCACTACCGTAACCGAAGCCGTTATCACGGTGCCGGCTTACTTCAACGATGCGCAGCGTCAGGCTACGAAAGAAGCCGGTGCCATTGCGGGTCTCGACGTCAAGCGCATCATCAACGAGCCTACGGCCGCGGCGCTGGCCTACGGCCTCGACAAGCAGCACAAAGACCAGAAAATCGCCGTGTATGACCTCGGCGGCGGTACGTTCGATATCTCCATCCTGGAGCTCGGCGATGGCGTATTCGAAGTGCTGAGCACCAATGGTGATACGCACCTTGGTGGCGACGACTTTGACCAGGTTATCATCAACTTCCTGGCCGACCAGTTTGCCAGCGACAACGAGGGCCTCGACCTGCGCAAAGATCCGCTGGCTCTTCAGCGCTTGAAAGAAGCCGCTGAAAAGGCCAAGATTGAGTTGTCAAGCTCGAACGAAACTGAAATCAACCTGCCCTACATCACCGCCACCGCTTCGGGCCCCAAGCACTTGGTAGTGAAGCTGAGCCGTGCTAAGTTCGAGCAACTCTCGGACGAGCTGGTGCGCCGCTCAATGGAGCCCTGCAAAAAGGCGCTGCAAGATGCTGGTCTGTCGGCTTCGCAAGTAGACGAGGTTATCCTCGTGGGCGGCTCGACCCGCATTCCGCGCATTCAGGAAGAGGTGGAGAAGTTCTTCGGCAAGAAGCCTTCGAAAGGGGTAAACCCCGACGAAGTGGTAGCTATCGGCGCGGCCATCCAGGGCGGCGTACTCACCGGTGAGGTGAAGGACGTGCTGCTGCTCGACGTGACCCCGCTTTCGCTGGGCATCGAGACGATGGGCGGCGTGATGACCAAGCTCATCGAGTCGAACACCACCATCCCGACCAAGAAATCGGAAACCTTCTCGACGGCTTCGGACTCGCAGCCTTCGGTAGAAATCCACGTGCTGCAAGGCGAGCGCCCGTTGGCTAGCCAGAACCGCACTATCGGCAAGTTTCACCTCGACAGCATTCCGCCCGCACCCCGCGGCGTACCGCAGATCGAAGTGATTTTTGACATCGACGCCAACGGCATCCTGAACGTAACGGCCAAGGACAAAGGCACCGGCAAAGAGCAGAAAATTCGCATCGAAGCCAGCAGCGGCCTGTCTGATCAGGATATCGAGCGCATGCGCCAGGAAGCTACGGCCAACGCCGAAGCCGACAAAGCCGAAGCCGAGCGCATCAAGAAAGTAAACGATGCTGACTCGCTCATCTTCCAGACCGAGAAGCAGCTGAAGGAGTTTGGCGACAAGCTGAGCGGCGGCAACAAAACTGCCGTCGAAAGCGCCCTCGCCGACCTCAAGAAGGCCCACGAAAGCAAGGACCTCGCTAGCATCGACGCCGGCGTAGCCGCGCTGAATAAGGCTTGGGAAGCTGCTTCGCAGGAAATGTACGCGGCAGCTGGTGCCCAGGGCGGCCAGGCCGATGGCCAGGGCTTCCCCGGCGCCGACGGCCAAAACGGTGCCCAAGGCCAACCGGCCGGTGACCACGTGACCGACGTTGACTACGAAGAAGTAGACGGCAAATAAAGCGCAGGCTTTATAGCTTTAGCTTGAAAAGGCCGGGAGCGCAAGCTTCCGGCCTTTTTGCGTTGTGCCATGGTGTGCTTCTATTGTAGTGCTGAGCAGTTTAAGCCAGCCAGAGAGCGGGATAGGTAATGTGGGATAAGCCAATCGAGCCCGGCGAGAAGCATTTTTGGCCCGATTTTTATTTGCTTATTTTTCAAACTGACCAGCTAAAACTCTTCGTAGGTTAGACTATACCTCTCGCTATGTTATCCATTCGTCGTTCTATCTGCCTGCTATCGTTGCTTGGGGCGTTAGTAGGTGCCGCAAGCTGCACGCTACGCGAAACCCGACAGGAAAACACGGCGAGCTACGAGCCGCGATTTCGGGTGCTGGAGGTGAAGTCTGCTAGCCTAGGTACGCTTGATGTGCTGCCCCTGCGCGAGCCTGCCGATGTGGACCTGCCACGCCGCGACCAGCTTATTGCGGGCTACGTGACCCACAAGCTACCGCTGAAAATGAACCTGCTTCTCAGCGCCTATAATCCCAATCTGGAGGAAGCGGCCATCACGGGGTTTGACTACACTGTGCTGATTGACAATAAAGTACTCGGCTCGGGCCGACAAGTGCTTGCCCTCGATCTGCCCGCGCGCGACTCGGTTGCGCTACCCTTCGCTTTCGAGATGAATACCTACAAGCTGCTTGGCGAGGACGCCCTGCCAGCCCTGCGCAATTTTGCGCTTGGCTTTGGCGATCCGCACCGCGGGCGCCTGGCGCTACGGATACACCCGCTGCTGCGCTCGCCCCGGGGCCGCTTGAGTACGCTGGTTCGCCGCCGGCCAGCAGCCGTCACGGTCGAAGCGCGCGCCAGACGCCCCGCAGTTGCCCGCGACTAAGTACTCCTGCTAGCGCATCGCTATTACTTAAAAAAGTCTTTCTGGCTCGCGGCCGGGGAGACTTTTTTAAGTAATAGCGATGCAGCTATTGGGCTAGGAAGCAGCTTCCTCGGCGGCTTCGCGGATTTTTTCGCGGGCTTCCAGGCGGTCTTCGGCATCGGCAGTTTCCAGCTCCGCTTCTTGGGCTTGCCAGCCCTGGGGCTCATAACTGAGGCGAATGTAAATGGGATAGTGGTCGGACCCAATGTGTGGCAGGCGCTCAAGCCGCTGCAAGCGAAAATGCGCCGAATGAAACACGTGGTCGAGGGGCCAGCGCAGCAGCTTATAGTCGGCGTGGAAAGTGGGGAGCAGGCCGCGGCCCACGCGCGGGTCGAGGAGCCGGGCTAGCCGCCGAAATAGCTCCGAAGTGTGCGACCAGGCCACATCGTTGAGGTCGCCGGCCACGATGGTCGGCCCGTCGTGCTGCTGAATGGTGCGGCCTACTACCAGCAGCTCGGCGTCGCGGCGGGTGCTGGTTTTCGACTCTTGGGGAGCGGGTGGCTTGGGGTGCAAAAAGTGCAGGGCCGCTTGCACGCCATTGCGCAACACCACGCGCCCGTGAAAGGATGGAATGTCGGCTTCGAGCAGGTAGCGGATCTCAAAATCAACCAGCGGCAGCCGCGAAAACACCAACATGCCGTAGGTATTGGGCAGCGGCGCGTGGCAAGTGTAAGGGTAGTTTTTAGCAATCAATTCCAGCTGGCTAAGCCACCATGCATCGGTTTCGACGGCCAGTAGTACATCGGGCTCGTACTGCCGAATGAGGCCCAGGCAGCGCGACGCATCGCGGTTGTACATCAGTACGTTGGTGACCAAGATACTGAGGTGATTGTCCTCGTCGCTGGCCGGGCGCTGGCTATCCTGCACTTGCTTGCGGTGCAGCGGCGTGTAGGGCCAGATGCGGGTGGCCTGGTAAGCTACCGCGGCTAGCACGGCCCCTAGCAGCACCGGCGTGTGGGCCGGCAGGGCAGTGGCCGGCAATGCTACCAGCAGCAGCAAGCTGAGGAGCAGCCCAGCTACAATTTGAAGACGGGGAAAATCGAAAATGCGAATCCACCAGACAGTTTGGCGTAGGAGCGGCAGTGAGGTGGCTAGGACGCCCGCACTGCCCAGCAGCACTGCTACGCAGTACAGTAGGGAGTAGAAGAATGACACGCCGCAAAAGTAGGGTGCCAATCTTGCTAAAGTAAAAGTGCGCCCGGCATCTTTAGTACTATTCTGCGTAAACTCGCCCGTACTCTCGCCCTACCTTTACGGCATGGAAGTACTGCTTGCTACCTTCACCACCTTATTTTCGGTCGTCAATCCATTTGGCGCCATGCCAGTATTTCTGACCCTAACCGACCACGACAGCAACCAGGGGCGTACTGCCACGGCCCTGCGCGCCTGCGTGTATATGGTGGCGATTTTGTCGGTTGCGTTTTTTGGCGGGCAATATATCCTTAACTTCTTTGGGATCAACATTCAGCACTTGCGCATTGCGGGCGGCATTCTGCTCATGCGCTCGGCCTTCGACCTGCTGACGCCGGGCGCCAACCGCGACCGC
>CAZERY010000217.1:0-5495 GCA_964514915.1 uncultured Hymenobacter sp. | reverse complement strand
AATGTCGAGGTCGCGCATGGCCACGTTGAAGCCCGCGCCGAGGTCCGAAAACTCTTCCAGCGTATGCAGGCGCTTGCGGGCATCCGAAGGCAGGTTGGCTACCGGCGGCGTGAGCAGGTAGCAGTACGCCTTGCGGTTGGAGCGGCCCACGCGGCCGCGCATCTGGTGCAGGTCGCTCAGGCCGGTGAGGTGCGCCCGGTTGATAAGGATGGTGTTCGCGTTCGGAATGTCGAGGCCGCTCTCGATAATGTTGGTCGAAACCAGCACGTCGTACTCGCCTTCCACAAACTTCATCATGCGCTTTTCGAGCTGCTCGCCGTCCATCTGGCCGTGGGCAAACGTCACGCGGGCATTGGGCACGAGGCGCAAAATCATGGCCGCCATTTCCTCAATGTCGCTCACGCGGTTGTGCACGAAAAAGGCCTGGCCCCCGCGCTTCAACTCGCGGGCAATCGCGTCACGCACAAGGGTTTCGTCAAATACGTGCAGCTCCGTTTGCACCGGCTGGCGGTTGGGCGGCGGCGTGGCAATCACGCTCAAGTCGCGGGCGCCCATCAGCGAGAAGTGCAGCGTGCGCGGTATCGGCGTGGCCGAGAGCGTGAGCGTGTCCACGTTCACCTTGATTTCCTTGAGCTTGTCCTTGGTTTTAACGCCAAATTTCTGCTCCTCGTCAATAATCAGCAGGCCCAGGTCCTTGAATTGTAGCTTCTTATTGGTGAGTGCGTGCGTGCCGATGAGAATGTCGGTGCGGCCCGCCGCCACGCGCTCCATCGTTTCCTTCACCTGCTTCGGCGACTTGAAGCGGTTGATGTACTCCACCGTCACCGGCAGGTTGGCCAGCCGGTCGCGGAAGGTCTTGTAGTGCTGCATCGCCAGGATGGTCGTGGGCACCAGCACCGCCACTTGCTTGCCATCGGCCGCGGCCTTGAAAGCCGCCCGGATGGCTACCTCCGTTTTGCCAAAGCCCACGTCGCCGCACACGAGCCGGTCCATCGGGTGGGGCTGCTGCATGTCGTTTTTCACGTCTTCGGTGGCTTTCGCCTGGTCGGGCGTGTCTTCCCAGATAAAGCTCGACTCTAGCTCGGCCTGCATAAAGCCATCGCGCGAAAACGCGAAGCCCGGCGCACTCTTGCGCTTGGCATACAGCCGGATAAGGTCGGCCGCGATGTCCTTGACCTTCTTCTTGACCGACTTTTTCTTGTTTTCCCACTCCGCCGAGCCCAGCTTGCTCATGGTGGGCGGCGTGCCCTCCGCGCCACTGTATTTAGCAATTTTGTGCAGCGCGTGAATGCTCACCGTCAGCACGTCGTCGTCGCGGTACACCAGCCGGATGGCCTCCTGCACGTGCCCGCTAATCTCAATCTGCGTCAGCCCCGCAAAGCGCGCAATGCCGTAGTCCTGGTGCGTCACGTAGTCGCCGGGCTGCAAGGTCTTGAGCTCGCGCAGCGTCAGGGCCTTCTTCTTCGAAAACTTTTTGGTCTCCTGCGCCCGGTAGTAGCGCTCAAATAGCTGGTGGTCAGTGTACACGGCCAGCCCCAGCTGCTCATCTATGTAGCCTTCGCGCAGGGCAATAAGCAGGTGCTGAAACTGCACGTTGGGGTCGAGCTCGTCGAAAATCGTGCGGAGCCGGTCGGCCTGCCGCACCGAGTCGGCCGCGATGATAGTGGTAAAATCGCGCGTTTTATTCTCGCGGATATTCTTGATTAAGCGGTCAAAATCCTTGTTAAAGCTCGGCTGTGGCTTGGCCGTAAACTGAAATTCCTGCGCATTCTTGAAGTAAAACCGCTTGCCAAACTCCACGATGGCAAACTCGTCCAGGCACTTCTTCAGGCTCTTGCCGGCCTCAAACAAGTCGGCGGGCTTCGACACGATCTGCATGCCGCTGGCTTCTTCCAGCAGCCGCTTAAAGTTGCTTTCCGCTTTGTCAAACAAGTCGCCCACGACGTCCAGCGTCTGGCGCAGGTCCTTGACCCACACGCAAGTAGTGCGTGGCAAGAACTCCAGAAACGACTCGCGTCGCTCTTGCAGCAGCTTGGTTTGCACGTTTGGGATAATACTCACGCTAGTGCGCGGCTCCACCGAAAGCTGCGTTTCGGGGTTGAACGTGCGAATGCTTTCTATCTCATCGCCAAAGAGTTCGAGCCGATAGGGCAGCTCGTTGGCGTAGCTAAACACATCCACGATACCGCCGCGGATGGCGTACTGCCCCGCTTCGTACACGAAGTCCGACTTCTCAAAATCATATTGCCCCAGTAATTCACCCAGGAAGCTAACGTCCAGCTTATCGCCCACCTTCGCCGTAAACGTGTTCTGCACCAGACTCTGGCGGTTGATGACTTTCTCGCTGAGCGCTTCCGGGTACGTCACGATGAGCGGCGCGGCATTTGCGGCCGCCGCGCTAGCCTGGCGGCTGGCATTGAGCTGATTAAGCACTTCGGCGCGCATCAACACGTTAGCGTTCTCCGTCTCATCAAACTCGTAGGGCCGCTTGTAGGAGCTCGGAAACAGCAGCGCTTCGGGGCCGTCGGGGAGCAGGTGGCGCAAGTCGGCCATGAACAGGGCAGCTTCCTCCTTATCGTGCAAAATGAACACGTTGGGGTGCGCGTGGTGGGCACTGGCGGCCGCCACCACGGCGTCTTGCGAGCCCACCAGGCCGCGCAACTGCACGCGTAGCTCGCCGCCGCGGGCCGCGTCGTCGGCCGAGTGCCGGCTGTCAGCGGGTTTATAAGCGTCGAGTAGGCGCGCGCTCAGGGTTTGGAGCTCGGCGTCGAGGCGATATAAGCGAAGAAAATCAGCTACTTGCACAGGTTAGGAATAGCAATCGGAAGAAAAGCCCGCCGCCCGGACCGGAATAATTCCGACCGGGCGCGGGAAGAATACTCGCACGGTGGCCCGAAGGTTTTCCCGTATCTTAGCCCAAACTTATTAGTAATGGCTACTCCTCCCAACCGCGATTTGCCCGAAGTAGTGTCCGAGCTCATCATCGAAATGCACGAAGTGCGCTCGGAACTGAAAGCTATTAATGGTTGGCTCGACCGCTTAGAGCAGCATATGGAAGGAGTAGAAACGGAAATTAAGCTACTGCGCGAGGACAACCGCCAAAATACCGACCGCCTTATCGACGCTTTTTCGCGCAGCATGGCTCCACTCATCGACCGGGTGCTTACTCATGAGGAACGCATCAGCTGCCTTGAAAACCCTCAGAAATAAGTAGTTGCGCGGTTCTGCTCACTTGGCCATTGGCCTCATTACGGGCGTGGCCATTGCGGGCCTCGTGCCCGGCATCCCATTTTCGCTGCCCGGCATCGCGCTGGCGGGCTTTTCGGCCCTCGCCCCCGACCTCGACCACCCCGAAAGCCGCCTCAGCCAGCGGCTGGGTTTTGCGCAGGGCTACGTGCGCTGGGCTTTCGGGGCCACGGCGCTGGCGCTGGCCGCCTACGCTTATTTTCAGTTGCGGCCCGGCCCCGACCAGCGCCTGAGCTACGTGGCGGCGCTGGCCTTCGGGCTGGTTGGCATCGCCTTGCAGGGTGGCTCGGCCCGCAAGCTGGCGCTGCTCTTTACGGGGCTGGCAACGGTGCTGGCTGGGCTCTACGCAAAGTTCTTGTGGCTCAGCTTACTGGGTACGTACATTTCGCTGGCCCCTTTCACGTCGCACCGATCCTGGACGCACACCATCTGGGCCACTGGGCTCTGGGCCTACATCGGCTACCTGGCCAACCGTAGCCTGGGGTGGCACGGCGTGGCGCACTACGCCGGGGCCGGCTACGCCTCGCACCTGCTAGCCGATACGCTCACCAAGTCGGGGGTGCGCTGGCTGCTGCCGCTCACCGACTTCAGCTTTAAGCTGCCGCTCCTGAGCACGGGCTCCAAAGCGGGCAACGTCATCGAGGCCGCGATTTGCCTTGGCTATGGGCTGCTCGTGCTAGGGCTAGTTATTGGCCGGCTAGGGTTTTAGCTTTTAGCGGGAAGATGTTGTGGATTTCGATGCTTAGCGTTAGCTTCGCGTCGGAGCGAATGGCAGAGGCTGGTAAAGGTATCCCAACGTGAGCTATTCATTACGTCCGGTTTGCTGCCGTGTGCCGCGCCATTATGCTGAATCTTAACGTGTTGCTTTGCTAATATATCCTTGGCGAGCTTTATTTTGCTTTTAATCAAATTAAATTTTTACCCCTTACCTACCCTCTCATCTTTATGAACCAGATGAATAGTCCCCTCATCCGGGTCGGCGTTTTTTACGACGGCAATTATTTTCTTAAAATAAGCGATTATTATTATTTCCAGCACGAGCGTAAGGCCCGCATTAGCCTCGAAGGATTACACGAATTTATTCGCCACCAAGTAGCAGAGGAAGAAGACGTTGATGTGCGCCTCGCGCAAATTACCACGTCGCATTTTTTTCGGGGCCGCCTGTCGGCTACCGAAGCCCGCGACAAAGACCGGCTGTTTCACGATCGCCTGCTCGACGATATCTTGATGAACCTGGGGGTATGTACGCACTACATGCCGCTCAAAACGCGCGACGGCCGCTTGCAAGAAAAAGGTATCGACGTGTGGCTCAGCCTCGAAGCGCTCGAAATGGCGCTGCACAAAACGCTCGACGTGGTAGTGCTTATTGCCGGCGATTCGGACTACGTGCCGCTCATTCGCAAGCTCAACACGGTCGGCACCCGCGTGATGCTGCTGAACTGGGACTTTAAATATGAGGATTTCAAGGGCGAGACCCGCGTAACGCGCGCTTCGCAGCACCTACTGGAGCAGGCTACCTACCCCGTGGCCATGCACGCCGTTATCGACCAAGGCTTGCAGGAACAAGACGAAGTAATCGAAAACATGTTCGTGTCGCAAGCCGAGCCCGCGGCTTTTGCGCCCTCGCTCGGTACTACCACTGGAAGCAGCAACGGCACTACTAACGGCAGCAGCACTAGCTTTAGCGCTCCCGCTGCCGTTAGCTCCGTCGCGGCGGCGGCTAGCCGCGGCGCCGTGGCGCGCCCGGCTGGCCCCACCGCCGCCGGCCCCGTGGGTACGATAGGTATCAGCACCATCAAAAATCTAAAGAACGGCTTTGGCTTCGTGGTGATGCCGCCCAATAATTTGTTTTTCAGCTACGCCGACTTGTCGGAAGGCGACTTTAACGACTTGCGCGAAGGTGACTGGGTGGAGTTTACGGTGGGCCGCAACCACCGCGACGAAGACTGTGCCCGCAACGTGCGCAAAGTAGTCGCTCCCAACCTGACCGGCGATGAGGATGGCGACTACGAAACCACCGACGCTAGCCACTCGATGGGGGCCGTGCTCTAGGTAACGGTATGCTACTTTAAGCTTCCAGAAAGCGCCGCTGCCTACCGCAGCGGCGCTTTCTTGCTTTTGGGGTAGCAGCTGGCGCTTGGTAGACCAGGCTGCTAGCCTGGCCCCAGTGGTTTAGCTCACTGTAGAAGGCGAGCTAGAGCAGTTTTCAGGTTAGTGTATGGGTTTGAGTGTATCTTTTGTGCATGAAA
>CAZERY010000216.1:0-5633 GCA_964514915.1 uncultured Hymenobacter sp. | reverse complement strand
TAAATGCCCTGATGAAGCAGTTTGAGGACATGCGCAAAATGATGCGCACCATGAACAAGATGAGCCAGACCAAAGGCGGCATGGCCCAGATGGCCAAAATGATGGGCGGCATGAAAGGCGGCATGCCCGGCATGGGCCGCCGCTAGCCGGCTAGCAGTGCCAGTAATAAAAAAGGACCCGGCCATTTTTGGTCGGGTCCTTTTTTATTTGGTGATTTTAATTCTGGGAATATTTTCTTCCCGTAAATCAATATCCGTCGGTTTTGCTTGCGCAGTGAACTCGTCGAAGCAAACCGTTCGCCGGCCCTTCAATTTCATTTGCGGGTCCGCAATAATAATGACGTGCGGAAACGTGCCATATTCTTTATCTTCCCGCATCAACGTTTGCTGCACGCCAAGGTCGGGTTTGTTTAGGACGTTGGCGTACACCAGCTGGCCTTGGTGGGCAGGTGCCTCTTTAAAATAAAGCACGTTGCTCTCGATATGGCCGTTGCAGGGGGCTGAGCAGCCTATTAGCAACAATAATGGCAAACTGAGCAGGCCAACAAAAAAAGTAGTGTGCATGATTAATAAGAGTCAGCTAGCCTTAGAGGGCTAATTCCAACTTCCTCATAAATGGCTCCCAAAGAGACACTCAAACTGAGCGAGGGCAGCAATAGGCTATCTGTCAAACTGCGAAGCGTCGTTAGCTTCCATACATTTTCTGAATCGCGCAGGTAGTTTTCGACCAGGACTTGGTTTTGGGAAATCAGGACGTACTGCTGTAACTCAGGTAGCCGCTGGTACTGTTGAAACTTCCAGCCTCGGTCGTGGGCCTCGGTGCTAGCTGATAACACCTCCATGATCAAGCCCGGATGGCGGGCGATACGCGTTTCGCGCTGGTCATCGGGGTGGCAGGTTACCATCACATCGGGGTAAGTAAACTGCTTATCCTGCTCAATGCTTAACCGCACATTCTCATCAAATACGCGGCAGCTACTACCGCGTAGCCCCTGTCGCAGGGCTATCACGCAATTTTGCTTGATAGTATTGTGTGCAAACGTTGCTCCTGCCATGGCAGCAGGCCCGTCGAGCGGAAATACCTCACCGTGGTAATATTCATGGCGGATATCCGACTGCTCTTCAAAAGCGAAATACTCCTCGACGGTGTAGCGGCGCTGGTAGGTGGATTGGGCGGCAGACATGAGCTAGTGCGGAGTTTTTATGACTAAAATCTCAAATTGCTGTACGCACGGGATGGCCTACACCACCGAAAAATCAAAGGATTCCAAAAACTTCGTGGTGAAATTACCCGCCTGGAAATCTTCGCTATCCATCAGCGCCAGGTGAAAAGGAATGGTCGTTTTTACGCCTTCTACTACAAACTCACTCAGGGCGCGCTTCATTTTTACAATGCACTCCTCGCGGGTTTGGGCCACGGTAATGAGCTTGGCAATCATGGAGTCGTAGTTGGGCGGAATCTGGTAGCCCGCGTACACGTGGGTATCGACGCGCACGCCGTGGCCGCCGGGAATGTGCAGCGTGGTAATGCGGCCCGGCGCCGGGCGGAAGTTATTGCGCGGATCCTCGGCATTGATGCGGCACTCCATGGCGTGCATTTTGGGGAAGTAGTTTTTACCCGAAATCGGAACGCCCGCCGCTACCTTAATTTGCTCCTTAATAAGGTCATAGTTAATGATTTCCTCCGTTACCGGGTGCTCAACCTGGATGCGGGTATTCATTTCCATGAAGTAGAAATCACGGTTGGCATCTACCAGAAATTCAATGGTGCCTACGCCCTCGTAGCTGATGGCCGAAGCCCCGGCAATGGCCGCCGCGCCCATGCGCTCGCGCAGGTCGTCGGTCATGAACGGTGAAGGAGCCTCTTCCACTAGCTTTTGGTGGCGGCGCTGGATGGAGCAGTCACGCTCCGAAAGGTGGCACACGTGGCCAAACTGGTCGCCCACAATCTGCACCTCGATGTGGCGCGGCTCCACGACGTACTTTTCCAAATACATGCCGTCATTGCCGAAAGCGGCCTTGGACTCCGTGCGCGCATCGTCCCAGGCTTTCTGGAATTCATCGTCGCTGTGGATGATGCGCATGCCGCGCCCGCCGCCGCCGGCCGTGGCCTTGATGATAACGGGGTAGTTGATTTCGTTGGCAATCTTCTTGCCCTGCTCCACCGATTCGAGCAGGCCCACCGAGCCCGGCACGACGGGCACGCCGGCCTTAATCATGGTTGCCTTGGCGGTAGCCTTGTCGCCCATCTGGTTGATCATCTCGGGCGAAGCGCCGATAAATTTGATGCCGTTCTCCTGGCAGATGCGCGAAAACTCCGCGTTTTCGCTCAGAAAGCCGTAGCCAGGGTGGATGGCATCGGCATTGGTAATCTCGGCGGCTGCGATGAGTGTCGGAATATTGAGGTAGCTCTGGCTGCTGCTGGGCGGCCCAATGCACACTGCCTCGTCGGCAAAGCGCACGTGCAGGCTTTCCTTATCGGCAGTCGAGTAAACGGCTACCGTTTTAATGCCCATTTCGCGGCAGGTACGGATAACGCGCAGGGCAATTTCGCCCCGGTTGGCAATCAGGATTTTATTGAACACAGGAGGTTGAATTATGAATTAAAAATTATGAATTATGAATTAAAAATTATGCGCTGTGCACTGTCGTGTTAAGGACTGGCAACTCATGATTCTTAATTCATAATCTTTAATTCAATTCTGCTACTCAATCAGGAACAGCGGCTGGTCGTACTCCACGGGGGTGGCGTTTTCTACGAGCACTTTTACAATGCGCCCGCTCTGCTCCGCCTCAATCTCGTTGAAGAGCTTCATCGCCTCGATAATGCAGATAACCTGGCCTTTCTCGACCGTATCGCCGACCTGCACGAAAACCGGGGCGTCGGGCCCGCTGCTGCGGTAAAACGTGCCAATCATCGGCGACTTGAGCGGCATATAGGCAGCCGCGCTAGCGCCCGCCGTAGCTTCACCCGCCGTAGCCATCGGAGCTATGGGCGGCAGTGTCGGCGTGCTGGCCGGCAACGCGATGGGTTGGGGAGCGGCGGCTAATGGCGCGGCGCTCACGCTCACAATCTGCTTGCTGGAGGGCTCACGCTGCACCGAAATCTTAAACTCTTCGGTTTCAATATTGACTTTATTGAGGCCCGACTTAGCAATGAAGTCGAGCAGTTCCTGGAGTTCTTTGGCTTTCATGGCAGCGTCTTTTTTAGGCTGATTTTTGGTAGATTCTTTCGACATGTTAAAGCTCTTAGCTACTGGCTGCTAGCTGTTAGCTTTTCAAAGCCGAGCGCTAATGGCTGACAGCTAGCAGCTAATAGCTTGCAGACACATTACTTAACGCGCTCTACGTAAGAGTAGTCGCTGGTTTTGATGCGGATTTTGGTGTCCGTGTCGATGAAAAGCGGCACCTGAATGCGAGCTCCGGTTTCGACGGTAGCGGGCTTGAGGGTGTTGGTGGCAGTGTCGCCACGCAGGCCCGGCTCGGTGTACGTCACCACTAGGTCTACGGTAGTCGGCAGCTCGGCGGTGAGGGGCTGCTCGGTTTCGGCGTGCATGAGGATGGTGACCGCCTGGCCTTCCTTCATCAGGTCGGCGAAAGGCACCATCGCCTCGGGCAGCACAATCTGCTCGAAGGTATCATTGTCCATGAACGTGTAGCCGTAGTCGTCCTTGAACAGGTACTGGTGCGGGCGTTGCTCTACGCGGGCCGTCTCGACCTTCACGCCAGCGTTGAAGGTGTTGTCCAGTACTTTACCCGTCTTAATATTGCGCAGCTTAGTGCGAACAAATGCGGGGCCCTTGCCCGGCTTTACGTGCTGAAACTCGGTGATAACGTGCAGGTCGTTGTTATACATCAACACGAGCCCGTTGCGGAAATCGGCGGTGGTTGCCATTGGTAGTTAGCTGTTAGCCTTTAGCTGCTAGCTATTAGCTTTTTGAAAGAATAAAAAAACTGATTTTGGCCGAAAGCTACTAGCTAGCAGCTAAAAGCCAATAGCTCAAAAACTTAAGAATTGTACGCCCATTTGAGGTGCATGGCGCCCCAGGTAAAACCACCGCCGAAGGCGGCTAAAATAAGGTTGTCGCCTTGGTGAAGCTGCTTTTCGTAGTCCCACAGGCACAGCGGTATAGTGGCGCTGGTGGTGTTACCGTAGCGCTGAATGTTGAGCATCACCTTATCGGGGCCCACGCCCATGCGGTTGGCCGTGGCGTCGATGATGCGCTTATTGGCCTGGTGAGGTACCAGCCAAGCTATATCGTCGTGGCTCAGGTGCTGGCGGGCCATCACCTGGGCGGCTACGTCGGCCATGTTCTTGACTGCAAACTTGAATACCGTAGCCCCTTCCTGGTAGACGTAATGCTCGCGGTTGGCCACAGTTTCGGCCGTCGGGGGGCGGCGACTGCCGCCGGCTTTTTGGTGCAAGTACGGCTCGCCACTCCCATCGGAGCACAGCACCTGATCGAGCACGCCGTAGCCTTCGGCACTAGGCTCAAGGAGCACGGCGGCGGCACCATCGCCAAAAATGATGCAGTTGGAGCGGTCGGTGTAGTCTACAATAGATGACATCTTATCGGTGCCCACTACCACTACTTTCTTGTGCAAGCCGCTCTGAATGAACTGCGCGCCGGTGGCTAACGCGTATAAAAAGCTCGAGCAGGCCGCGTTCATATCGTAGCTGAAAGCCTTGGTAATACCCACGCCGGCCGAAATGATATTGGCCGTGGCCGGAAACAGCATATCGGGCGTGACGGTGGCGCAAATCAGCAGCTCAACATCTTCGGGCCGGGTATTGGTTTTTTCCAGCAGCTGCTGCACAGCTTTGATACCCATCACCGATGAGCCTTGGTCTTTCCCTTTGAGAATGCGGCGCTCCTTAATGCCAGTACGCGTAGTAATCCATTCGTCGGTAGTATCGACCAATTGCTCCAGCTCCTGGTTAGTGAGCACGTAGTCGGGCACGTAGCCTCCGACTCCGGTGATGGCGGCGGTAATCTTCATGAGCGCAAAGGTGCGGCCCGAACGCAAACAGTCTGGCTAGCTGCCAGACTGTTTAAAGTTAGGATTTAAAAGAATCTTTAATTTGGTCAACGATGCCCGACTGCGCCATTTGGTAGCCCTGCATCAGCATGTTACAGATGGCTAGCGGCGTGCTTACCCCGTGGCCAATAATGGCGTTGTCGTTGATGCCTAGGATAGGCGAGCCGCCAATCGTTTCGTAATTTACTTTCTCAAAAAAGTCGTCGTTCAGGTTGCGGGCCACCATGATATCGTACATCGACTCGGCCATTTTCAACATCACGTTGCCCACGTAGCCATCACACACGATGACATCGGCCTTATCATTAAATAAGTCGCGCCCCTCAATATTGCCGATAAAGTGCACGTGCGGGTTTACCTTAAACAGCTGGTGCGCCGCCTGCGTGATGACGGTGCCTTTGCCTTCTTCCTCGCCTAGGCTCATGAGCCCCACCTTGGGGCGGGCGATGCCCAGCACGTACTGCGCGTAGAGCGAGCCCAGCTCGCCAAACTGCTCCAGCATCTCGGGCTTGCAGTCGGCGTTAGCCCCTACATCAACCAGAATGCCGTAGCCGCCCGCCAGCTTGGGTACAAAGTTGGCGATGGCCGGGCGCA
>CAZERY010000215.1:0-5654 GCA_964514915.1 uncultured Hymenobacter sp. | reverse complement strand
GTTGTAGGAGCCGCGCAGCACGATGTCCACTATCACGTCGAATGCCTTGTGGCTAAGGCGCTCGGTGGGGCTGATAAAATTGCCGGCAGCGTTGTTGAGCAGTACATCCACGCGGCCAAACTTGGCGTAGGTACGGTCCAACATCGCCTCTACCTCGTTGTATTTTCGTACGTCGCAGGCTACGGCCAACACTTGGCCGCTCGTTTGCTGGCGCAGTTCGGCAGCCGTTTGCTCCAGTACAGCGAGTTTGCGGCTCGTAATTGTTACGTTAGCGCCTAATTGCAGAAAATACGTGGTCATGGCTCGTCCCAAGCCCGTGCCCCCACCCGTGACAATAATAGTTTTACCGGCTAAGGCGTTGTCGCGGAGCATGGGTTGGGTGTAGGGCGCATTCATGCTGGATGGGTTGACCGCGCTAGTGCGGCCTTAGTTAGATCCCGAAGGTAAGTGGCAGTCAGCTTTCAACATCTGCATGTTCACAAAGCTTTTCCCTAATTTATGCGCAACTTGCAGCGCTTTAACATAGCAGGCTAGCATTTCGAATATTCAGTTTATGTCTTCTCCTCTCGCCCCGGCCCCGGTGGCTACGGTAGCCATTCTCGGCTGCGGCTGGCTGGGCCTCCCTTTAGCAAAGGCCTTGCTGGCCCAAGGCTACCGGGTAGTGGGCACTACCACCTCGCCTGAGCAGCTTCCCTTGCTGGCGGCCGTAGGCATCGAACCACATTTAGTACAATTGGGCCCCGACTTCTCGGCGGCCGATGAAGCCCGTCTCATGCAGCTTTTGCGGCAAGCCAACATCTTGGTTTTGAACGTTCCGCCGCGGGCAGCCGTGGCGGGAGGCTATCCGCATCTGCTGCGCCCCGTGCACCGGGCGGTGGCCGCCGCGCGCCTGCAAGCAGTAGTCTTCGTCTCTACCAGCGGCGTTTATCCCGAAGAGCCCCGCCGGATGTACGAAACCGATGCCATCAGCACCCGCGACGTGGCATCGGATGTACTGCGTACTGAGGGGCATTTTGTGCCGCGCTATGGCCAGTGGCAAAGTACAGTCGTGCGATTGGGTGGGCTCATTGGTCCCGACCGGGCACCGGGCCGTTTTTTGGCCGGCCGCCGCGACTTACCCCTGGGCGATGCCCCCGTCAACCTGCTGCACCTTACCGATGCGGTGGGAGTGCTGAGTACCATTATCAACCAAAACATCTGGGGGCACACGCTCAATGTATGTGCGCTGTCGCACCCACCGCGCCGCGAATTTTATCCGGAGGCCGCGCGTTACCTGGGGCTCGAGCCCCCTACTTTCCGGCCCGAACTAGCTGGGGGTAAGCTTATCGATAGTAGCCGCCTGCGAAGCTTGGTCCCGTATCAGTTTCAGCACGACGATGTGCTAGCCGCCCTCCCCTACTGCTAAGGAGAGCGGCGGAATTATCTTTGAGAATGGCTGCCGCGTCCTCTCGCCTTTCTTACGCTTCCTCTTCAACCGCTAGTCCCATTGTGGTGCTGGGCGGTGGGGCCGCAGGTTTTTTTGGCGCTATCGCGTGTGCCGAGCTCAACCCTGGCCGGCCCGTATTGCTGCTTGAAAAGAGTGCTAAACTGCTAAGCAAAGTGCGCGTTTCGGGCGGCGGGCGCTGCAACGTCACGCACGCCTGCGAGTCGGCCACGCAACTAATTCAGCATTACCCCCGTGGGGGGCGAGCGCTGAAAGAGGCCTTCCAAACATTTGGCGTAGCTGAGACTATCGCGTGGTTTGAAAAGCGCGGAGTAAAGCTCAAAACAGAGGCCGACGGACGCATGTTTCCGACTACCGACAGCAGCGAAACTATCGCCCGGGCGCTGGAGGAGGCAGCTCGCCGGGCGGGCGTACGCATTTTTACCCGTACCGCTGCCGAGCGCATTGAGCCGCTGCCTACTGGGGAGTTTCGACTGCTGCTCCAGGGGGCAGGGAGTGCTAGCCTGGGGCCGTCACTTATCGCTAGCCAGCTCTTGATTGCTACGGGCGGCAATCCAAAATCGGCAGCGTATGACTGGCTCCGCGACTTGGGCCACACCATCGCGGAGCCGGTACCTTCACTATTTACGTTCAACGTACCTGCTTCTCCCCTACGCGAGCTGCCGGGCGTGAGCGTGTCGCACGCCCGCGTAACCATCGCCGGCGAAAAGCTGCAATATGAAGGGCCACTGCTAGTTACACATTGGGGAGTAAGTGGGCCAGCGGTGCTCAAGCTTTCGGCTTGGGGCGCACGACGCTTGCACGAGCTCAGCTATCACAGCACGGCTTTAGTCAACTGGGTACCAGCCTACACCGATGATACGCTGCGCGCTTGGGCCCAGCAGTTTCGCCTTGATAATGGTAAGAAGCAAGTAGCTGCTCATCCGCAATTTGGCTTGCCCACCCGGCTGTGGCGCACGCTAGCCGAGCAAGCGGGCATTGGGACCGAAACCCGTTGGAATGAAGTGCCTGCCAAAGCTCAAAACCGCTTGCTGGAACTGCTGTTGCGGACGCCGCTTCAAGTGCAAGGTAAGACTACGCACAAGGAAGAATTTGTAACATGCGGTGGCATTCCCCTAGCCGAAGTAAACTTTAAGACGATGGAAAGCCGCCGGGTACTCGGCCTGTTTTTCTCTGGCGAAGTTCTTGATATTGACGGAATTACGGGAGGATTCAACTTTCAGGCGGCATGGACAACCGGCTTTTTGGCGGGTAGCGCAATGGCTACGGCCGCCCACCATGGGCAACTGGTAGGATAGCCAGCTAAGCGACGGCATAAAATTGCGGTATCTTGGGGTAAACCGTAACCTTGTTGCCCTCGGGCTAGTAAACTCGGCTACATTTCCTCACTTTACATTCCCTTTCCACTCATGGAAGCCAAAGCCACTCAATCGCTGCTCAACGACCTTATCACCACGCTGAAAGATGGCCAGAAAGGCTACGCCGATGCGATGACCGATGTTGAGGATACGCACCTGAAAGACCTTTTCAAAAAATACGCTGCCCAGCGTGCTAGCTACATCACCGAGCTGGAAGATCAGATGTTCAAGCTTGACCTGAAGCCTGATACCAACGAAGGCTCGTCAGTAACTGGCGCTATCCACCACGCTTGGATTGACTTGAAGTCGGCCATCACGGGCAAAGACAACCATGCTATTCTGGCTGAGTGCGAGCGCGGTGAGGACGTAGCTAAGAAGGCTTACGAAGAGGCCAGCAAAGCGCAAGACCTACCAGCTGCCCTCAAGACCGTTATTGACAAGCAGTCGCAGGGTATTTTGGCCGCCCACAACGAAATCAAAGCTTTGCGCGATTCGACTAAGTAATTGTCTGAACCGAGGATTCGTCGGATTTTTCGGATTAGTCGGATTTTGTTGCCAATTATAGAAGACAAAAGAAAAGCTGCTCAAATGAGCAGCTTTTCTTTTTGGGTCATCAGTTTAGAATTCATGCCTATGACATATTGCTACAATAGATAAAAAAGAAGGCTACCCAAATGGGTAGCCTTCTTTTTTATCTATTGTAATCGGCAACAAAATCCGAAAAATCCGACGAATCCGCCGTTCAGACAATTACTCATCGAAGTTCTCGCGCTTAGCGCCGAAGCCACCTTTGTTGCCGCCGTAGCTACTACCACCGCCTTGGCCACCTTTGTAGCCCCCGCGCTGGTAACCACCGCCTTGGCTAGCGCCCCGGTCGCCACCAAAAGCGCTCCGATTGCCGCCGCCGTAGCTGCTACCACCGTCACGGTTGCCTTTGTAGCCGCCGCCGTAGCTGCTGCCGCCTTCACGACGATCACCGCCGTAGCTGCCACCACGGTTGTTGCCGTAGGCTGGGCGGCCACCTTCGCGGCGGTCGCCACCGCCAAAACCTCCACGACGCTCACCGCCCTCGAAGCCCCGGCGCTCAGGACGGTTTAAGCCCTCTTCCTTAGCTGCGGCATCCTGCACCGGCGTAGCAATGCTAAACGTAACCGGCTGGCCCTGAATGCTGCTGCGGCCTAGCTGACCCACAATCTCTTCGGCAAACTCGGCAGGTACTTCTACGAAGCTGAATTTGTCATAAAGGGCAATATCACCCACTTTGTTGCCGGGCAGGTTGGTGCCTTCTGCGATCAACTCCACTACATCGCGGGGGTGCAGGCGGTCCTTTTTACCCATGCTGATAAATAGGCGCGTATAGCCGGCGCGGGTAGCGCCCTTCTCGCGGCTAGCGTCGAGGCTCTGCTCGGTCCGCTTGTCCTCTTTCATCGTCATCTTGAGCAGGGCAGCAGCGATGTCGAGCGAGGTAATGTCCTCGCTTTGGTCGAGCAGGCGCTGCACGCGGCCGATGTACTTGTCTAGGTTGCCCTTTTCCACCACCTCTTTTATCTGGTTGAGGAACAACGTAGTTTTCACCTCCGATACGTCGGCGAACGACGGTACCTGCTCCAACTTGATGTCGGCCTTGGTGAAGCGCATGATGTCGCGCAGCTTATAAATATCGCGGCCACTCACGAAAGTGAAGGCGCGACCACTCTTGCCGGCGCGGCCCGTGCGGCCGATACGGTGCACGTAGTACTCCTCGTCGGCGGGCAAGTCGTAGTTAAATACGGCTTCCACATTGTCGACATCAATACCACGGGCAGCTACGTCGGTAGCTACCAGGATTTCGAGCGTGTTCTTGCGGAATTTATCGAGCGTGTTTTGGCGCTGGGCCTGGCTCATGTCGCCGTGCAGGCCATCGGCAAAGTAACCCTTAGCTTGCAGGTCGGCCACGATTTCGTCCACCATCCGCTTCGTGTTAGCGAAAATGATGGTCGATTTCAGGTTGTACATGTCCATGATGCGGGTCAGTACATCCTTCTTCTGCGGGCCGCGCACTTCGAAGTAGCTCTGCTCGATGTTAGACACCGTCATCTCCTTATGGTTGACCTTCACTACCTGCGGGTCGCGCTGGTATTTCTTGGTCATTTCCATAATGGGCTTGCTCATCGTGGCCGAGAAGAACACTGTCTGGCGATTCTCGGGCATCTTACTGAGCACAAACTCAATGTCCTCGCGGAAGCCCATGTCGAGCATTTCGTCGGCTTCGTCGAGGATGATTTTAGTGGCCTTATCGAGCTTCAGCGTGCCGCGCTCGATGTGGTCCATTACGCGGCCGGGCGTGCCGATGACGATTTGCACGCCGCGCTCCAGGGCGCGAAACTGCCGGTCGTACGACGAGCCACCGTAAATTGGCACCACGGCAAGGCCTTTCTTGTACTTACCCAGCTTCTGGATTTCACCCGAAACCTGCACCGCTAGCTCGCGGGTAGGACAAAGCACAATTACTTGTACGTCACGGCTTTCACCGTCTACGCCCTCAATGGCGGGGATGGAAAAGGCAGCGGTTTTGCCGGTACCTGTCTGAGCCTGGCCAATTACGTCTTTGCCAGCGAGCAATACGGGGATGGCGGCCGACTGAATGGGCGAGGCTTCCTCGTAGCCCATCTCGGTGATGGCGCGCTGCACTTCGGCCGAGAGGTTGAGTTCGTCAAAGCGAATTTTGGCTTTGTCAATGACTTTTTCTACTGTTGTAGGTTCCATGATGGAAGGTAATGGGTTGTCAGGCCACCTGGTTTTCCAAAACCTGGGTGACCTGGGGAATGAGACTACGCTCTGAAAACAGCCGGCTCAACAGCGGCGGCGCTTCT
>CAZERY010000214.1:0-5703 GCA_964514915.1 uncultured Hymenobacter sp. | reverse complement strand
TCACGATGCCAACCGGCGACGGCGTGAAAGGCCGCTTGTTCAACGTTATCGGCCAAGCCATTGATGGTATTCCGCAGCCCAAGAGCACGGGCGGCTTGCCCATTCACCGCCACGCTCCCGCGTTTGAGGACCTGGCTACTTCGTCGGAAGTATTCTTCACGGGCATTAAAGTAATCGACCTGCTCGCTCCGTATGTGAAGGGTGGAAAGATTGGCTTGTTTGGTGGTGCCGGCGTGGGCAAAACCGTACTGATTCAAGAGCTTATAAACAACGTGGCGAAGGCTTATTCGGGTCTGTCGGTGTTTGCTGGCGTGGGTGAGCGCACCCGCGAGGGCAATGACTTGCTGCGCGAATTTATCGAAGCCAACATTATTCGCTACGGCGAAGCGTTCAAGCACTCGATGGAAGAAGGCGGCTGGGACCTGAGTAAGGTAGACATGGCTGAGATGGAAAAATCGCAGGCTACCCTCGTGTTCGGCCAAATGAACGAGCCCCCCGGAGCCCGTGCTCGCGTGGCTTTGTCGGGCCTCACCATCGCTGAGAGCTTCCGCGATGGCGATGGCACCGGGGCTGGCCGCGATATCCTGTTTTTTATCGACAACATCTTCCGCTTTACCCAGGCGGGTTCGGAGGTGTCGGCTCTCTTGGGCCGGATGCCATCGGCCGTCGGCTACCAGCCCACGCTGGCTACCGAAATGGGAGCCATGCAGGAGCGGATCACTTCGACCAAGCGCGGCTCGATTACCTCGGTGCAGGCCGTGTACGTGCCGGCCGATGACTTGACCGACCCAGCCCCGGCTAACACTTTTGCTCACTTGGACGCGACGACGGTACTGAGCCGTAAGATTGCTGAGCTGGGTATCTACCCGGCCGTGGATCCGCTTGACTCGACCTCGCGCATTCTTGACGCTACCATTCTTGGGGCCGAGCACTACAACACTGCCCAGCGCGTGAAAGAGATTTTGCAGCGCTATAAGGAGCTGCAAGACATCATCGCCATCCTGGGTATGGACGAGCTGTCGGAAGAAGACAAGCAGACCGTGAACCGCGCCCGGCGCGTGCAGCGCTTCCTGTCGCAGCCCTTTTTCGTGGCCGAGCAGTTCACGGGCCTGCAAGGCGTATTGGTTGACATTAAAGACACCATCAAGGGCTTTAATGAAATCATCGACGGCAAGTACGACCACTTGCCCGAGTCGGCTTTCAACCTCGTCGGTAATATTGAGGATGCCGTGGCTAAGGGCGAACGCCTGATGGCCGAAGCTAAGTAATTAAGTAGCTGTTAGCTTTCAGGCAGTAGCCGTTAGCTCCTCAAAGGTGTTAGCAGAAAAAGCCGCTAGCTAACAGCTGTAAGCTGAAACTATATGCGTTTAGAAATCATCACCCCCGACCGGAAAGTATTCGAAGGCGAAGCCACATCGGTGCGGTTTCCGGGTACCGATGGCTCGTTTGAGGTGCTCAACAACCACGCGCCGCTGATTGCCGCGCTGCGCGCTGGCGATGTGACCGTGACGGGGACCGGCGGCGGTACGTTTCACATCAGCGGCGGCATCGTGGAGGTGCTGCACAACCAAGTGATTGTGCTAGCCGAGTCAGCTTCGGCTTAAGGTTTTCGGTAGCTTAACCTGCGGGAGCGCCCGCGTTGGCTTCGGCTGGCGCGGGCGTTTTCATGCGTGGGTAGTAGGAGAATGAGTTCATTAGCTCGTGCCTGGTTAGGGCTTGGAGCCGGTAAACAGGCAGTAGCTGCGATAGGTGACAGCCTTTTGAGGCTGTTTTTCGTTCAGCAGTTATTCATATTCCTTACCGAACCCGTTTTTTCATGCCTATTACTGCCGAAACTAATATTTACACTCCGCGTCAGCGGTACGTGCTGCTGATCGTCACCCTGGTGGTGTTGGGATTGCTAGCGCTGTTTGGCATCTTGGAATACCTGACCGCTTTTCTGGGGGCGGGCATTCTGTATGTAGTGTTCCGGCCGTGGTTTACGGCGCTGGTGCATAAGCGACACTGGAACCGAACCCTGGTGACGACTATGCTGCTGCTATTTGCGGTGGTGGTACTCATCATTCCTTTTTTTGCGCTGACCTCACTGCTCATCGACCGGGTGCGCGAGCTGACTCAGCACACCGACGACATCTTGGCCGTGGTGCAGCGGGTCGAACGCAAGTTCGGCATCCAGGTGACGCAGCAGGCGCAAGTACGCCAGCTATTGCAGCAAGGCGCCGCCCGCGTGAGCCAATGGATCCCCACCCTAGCTAGCAGCGTGCTCAACGTTATCGTGATTGTGGGCCTGATGCTCTTTACGATGTACTACCTGTTTATGCAGGAAGAAGCTTTTCTGGCGGGGCTGCATCGGTTTTTGCCTTTCCAGGAAAAGACGTTGGATGAACTGAATGAATCGCTGCGTAATAATGTGAACGCCAACGTGCTGGGGCAGGCGCTGGTGGCCCTGGTACAAGGCTTGCTCACGGGAGCTACGCTGTGGATATTCGGCGTGCCGAGCCCGGCCTTTTGGACCGTCATTGCTTTTTTTATGGCCTTTATTCCGGTTTTAGGTACGCCCTTAGTGTGGGGCCCGGCGGCTATTTACCAATTTGTGCAAGGGCAAACTGAGCAAGGTATTGGCATCCTGCTAGTAGGAGTAGTAATAATTATCAACATTGATAACCTGCTGCGCATCTGGCTAGCCAAGTACATGGGCAACATTCACCCTTGGGTAACGCTGGTGGGCCTCACGCTGGGCGTGCAGATTTTCGGGATTGTGGGCCTAGTGATGGGGCCGCTGCTGTTGTCTTACCTCATCGTGCTGATGCAAGTTTTTGCCCGCGAAAATGTTGCGTTGCGCCACTTGCTGCCAGCTACGATCATCGGCAAAGCTGAAGGGATAGTAGACGAAAAAATTAGGGAAACAAGTGAGATTGGTGAAATCCGCAGGACAAAATAGCGAAGCTCTGGCTAACTAGCCTCGGCAGTGAGTACCGAAGTAGATTGAGTGAAATAGCTCAACAAAAAGGCCCTCTGGATATTCCAGAGGGCCTTTCTTATAGATTATAAAACCCAGGTGAATTACTCAACTGCTACGCGGCGCGAGTAAAGCTGGCCATCAGCCGTCTGGCACAGCACCGTGTACAGGCCCGCCGATACCGGAGCGGCGAGGGTGTGGCGCGTGGCCGCCGCAGCACTGAGCGCTAGCGAACCTTGCCAAACGTTGCGGCCTAGCGCGTCGACCACGCGCACCGTAGCGGCACCTTGCACAGTGGGCAGCGTCAGCGTCAGGCTCTGGCCGCCCGCTACTGGGTTGGGGTAAGCTTGCAGTGACGACGACTCGGTGATGGCTGCTTGCGTGGCCAATACACCGTTGGTTACCTGTATATTGGAGAGGTAGAGGTGGTTGCCGTACTGGTTGAAGGCCACGAAGCGCAGGTACACCTGCTGGTTGTGGTAGGCCGACAGGTCTACCTTCTCCTGGCGCCACTGGCTTACGGCAGTAGGCGTGTAAAACGCCTGGCGAAATAGGGTAGTAGGTAGGCTATCGGCGGCCGACTTCAGGTACACGCGGCCCAGGCGGGTGTTGGAGCAGGCTGTGTAGACGTCGATTGCCAGCGAGTCGTTGTAGCTAGCGGCTACTGGCCCGCCAGCAGCGTATGCCAGGTCGAAACGCAGGAAAGCGCGCGACTGATTGCGGAGGTCGAACGCCGGCGTTTGCAGCGTGTCGCGTTGGTTGACGGTCGCGTAGTCGAAGAAGTTCATATCGACCACGGTGCCGCGGGTGCCATCGCGCTTCAGCACGTTGCTAGCAGTAGCCCAGGTGATATCATTATCAGGGTTGAGCACGCCCCAGGTAGTGGGGATGCCCGAGGCGAACGACTCGGTGTAGGGGATGGCCAAAGCCGCGCCCTGCACTTGCACGGTGAAGGTCTTCGTAGTGCTGCCATTGGCGTTGGTAGCTGTGAGCGTGGCTGTGTACGTGCCAGTTGTGGCGTAGGTCACGACGGGGCTCTGGGCCGTGCTGGTAGCGGGCGAGCCGCCAGGGAAAGCCCAGCTAATGCTGCTCACGCACTGGGTAGACGTGTTAGCGAAGCTGATGCGGCCACCGGGGCAGATGGGCGCTTGGCGCACGGCGAAGTTGGCTACTGGCAGGGCGCTCGATACGGTCACCGCGTTGGCCGTAGTGCGGGTCGAGGAGCCGTTGGCGTTTGTGACTGTCAGGGTCACGCTGTAAATGCCAGCAGTGTTGTAAGTTACTACGGGGTTTTGGGCGGTGCTAGTGGCCGGCGTGCCGCCGGGGAAGCTCCACGCCCAGGAGGTAGGCGCCAGCAGCGAAGCATCGGTAAACTGTACCGTAGAGCCAGGGCACAGGGCTGTGGCAGTAGCCGACGGGGTAAACGTAGCAACCGGCGACGCCGTGCCGTTATCAACCGTTACATCGTCGAAAGCCCGGCCCCCGCGACGGGCAGCTACGGCAGCGTCTACTTGCAGGCTAGCGCCATAGCGCTGGAAACGGATGCGCGTATCGGCGCCTAGCGTGAGGTTGTTGGCCTGGGCAAACTGGACCAAGTCCACGGTTACCGTTTTGTAGTCGGTCGTGGCGTTGGCGCCGGTCAGGTTGGCCAGGCGGTACCAGGTAGTACCGCCATCCACGCTCAACGCTACCCCATCGGTGGCGCTGGTTGTAGTGAAGGTAGCGGGCATGATTTCGTCTACTTCGCCCAAAATCTTCTTGTGCTTAAAGCTCAGCACGTAGCTGTTGGCTGGGGTGCTCAGGTTGAGGCGCAACGTAGCTTCGCTGGTACCTACCCCAATAATATAAGTTGGGATAAAGTTGTCGAGCACAAGCTGACCGGGTGCCGAAGCCGGCGCAAAGTCAGTGCGTACTACCGAGCGGCCAGCTCCCCGACCTTCGATCTGCCAGGCGCGCGCCAAGCCGGTGTTTTCAAACGTCTCGACAAAGGGTGCCGCTACGGGTGTAGGCAAGCCATAGATAGCCGCGTAAGCGTTAATCAAGCCGGCGCCCGACAAATTATCGTAGCCGGTAGTCAGAATATCGGTCGCCGTGGCCTTTAGCTGGGCATTGAGCCGCGACGCTGTAAGCGTAGGCTGGGCCTGCCAGAGCAGCGCCGCTACGGCCGCCGCATTGGGCGCCGCCGCCGAAGTTCCGCCAAAGAACAAGCCATCGGCTGGGTCGGGGGTAGCATTGCCACCGAAGAACGTGGTGCTCACGAAGTCGATCGACGTGAAGTCGGGCTTCTGGCGCACTACCGGGGTGGCCAGCAGTGCCCCGAGTGGGCCAAACAGATAAGTCGGCTGCCCTTTTGACGTGTAAGACTCCACGGCAAGGCGATTGTACGACGGGGCAGCCGCCACAGACATGCTGTTGGGCGAAGCGTGGTGGCCCGTTACGGTACCGCTGTGCGTCCAGTATTTGGTAGGTGCGAAGGCGGATCCGTAACCGATGTATTTCACGCGGGCCGGGTCGGCGGTACCGGCCCGGCGGTTCAGAATCAGGTTGTAGGCCGTGACGGTGCTCGTGCTGCCGTTGGTGAAGCTGATGATTTCGCCGGGCGTTTGGTTGGCGATGTTGTTGGTGGTGGCGCGGGCCACGGTGTCGCCGCGCTGGGCGGCGCTGGCACGGGCGACAACCAGGTAGGCGTCGAGGTCAGTCTTCACCCCATTGGCAGTATAAAACGGGTCGCTCCACTGAATAGC
>CAZERY010000213.1:0-5742 GCA_964514915.1 uncultured Hymenobacter sp. | reverse complement strand
GCGTGCTCGACTGCCTGGGCTCGTTTGCGGCCACGGCGCGGCAGTACCGCTACGTGCGGCCCACCGTGAACGACGGCCCCACGCTCGACATCAAGGCGGGCCGCCACCCGGTGATCGAGCGCGGGCTGCCGCCGGGCGAAAGCTACATTCCCAACGACCTCTGCCTCAACCAGGACGAGCAGCAGATTGTGGTGATAACGGGCCCCAACATGGCCGGTAAGTCGGCGCTGCTGCGCCAGACGGCGCTCATCGTGCTGCTGGCCCAGATTGGCTCATTTGTGCCCGCCGACGCGGCGGAGATAGGCATTATCGACAAGATTTTTACCCGGGTGGGCGCCAGCGACAACCTTAGCAAAGGCGAAAGCACTTTCATGGTAGAGATGACCGAAACGGCGTCCATCCTGAACAACCTCTCGGACCGCAGCCTGGTGCTGATGGACGAAATCGGGCGCGGCACGAGTACCTACGACGGCATCAGCATCGCCTGGGCCATCGTCGAGCACCTGCACAATACGCCCCGGGCGCGGGCTAAGACGCTGTTTGCCACCCACTACCACGAGCTCAACCAGCTGGCCGACGATTGCCCGCGGGTGCGCAACTACCACGTAGCCGTGCAGGAAGCCGACGGCCGGGTGCTGTTCTTGCGCAAGCTGCGGCCGGGCGGCTCCGAGCACTCGTTTGGCATCCACGTGGCGCGCATGGCCGGCATGCCGCCGGCCGTGGTGCTGCGGGCCAATGAGATCATGCACCACCTCGAGCAGGAGCGCACCCAAACCGGCCTGGCCGAAGCCGTGGACCCGAGCACTCCCACCGAGTTTGACGAGGTGCTCGCCGGCCTCGACGACCTGCCCAAGGCCAGCCAGCCGCGCCCCCGCGCCACCACGGCAGTGGCCTCGGCGCCCAAGCTTCAGCTCAGCATGTTTGAGCCCGGCGACCCGGCGCTGGAGCGCCTGCGTGAATTGCTGACGACCCTGGATATCAACACGCTCACGCCCATTGAGGCCCTGCTAAAATTGCAGGAGCTGAAAGGGTTAGCCAGCGCCTAGCTTGGGTCCCCAGCTGGGGAACCGTGCCTTGGTCCGACGCCAAAGGCGTCCGACCGGCTGGGGGCGCTGGCGCGGTAGGTGCGGTCTTTGCTTTTCGTGCTCAGTCGTTCAAGGGTAGCTGGTCGGACGCCTTTGGCGTCGGACCAGGGTAGCCGACTGGAGAGCTGCTGAACCGCCACCCGCTGGCTGGTGTTAGGAGCAAACCGCCAGCAGGGTACTTGTCGTATAGCTAGTACGCAGTGGTTTGCACCGCTAGTCTTTCTACTAACTCCTTATGAATAAGATTTTTTCGGCCGCAGGTGGCCTCGGCCTTCTGGCCCTCGCGGCTAGCTGCTCGCAGCAGCCGGCGGAAGCCAAAACCACCTCCGCTGGCGACCCGCCAGCCTCCACGGCGGGCTTCGCCCCCAAAAACCTGACCGGGCTAGCCCAAGCCACTTTCGCGGGCGGCTGCTTCTGGGCGCAGGAAGAGGCTTTTGAAGAAATAAAAGGCGTGAAGCAGGTGGTAAGCGGCTACGCTGGCGGCACCGTGGCGCACCCCAGCTACGAGCAAGTGGCGGGCCAGGAGACGGGCCACACCGAGACGGTCAACATCTACTACGACCCCAAGGTGGTGAGCTACCAGCAGCTGGCTACCATCTTCTTCACGGCCAGCCACGACCCCACGCAGCTCAATCGCCAGGGCAATGACACGGGCCCTGAGTACCGCTCGGCCGTGTTTTACCGCACGCCGGAGGAAAAGAAAATCATCGATGAAACTATTACCAAGGTCAACGCCTCGAAGCAGTACGACGATAAAATCGTGACGCAGGTGGTGCCCTTCAAGCAGTTTTGGGATGCCGAGGGCTATCACCAGGGCTACTACCGGCTGCACCCCGACAACCCGTACATCGCCACGGTGTCGGAGCATAAGGTAGCGCACGTGCGCCAGCTCTTTCCGCAGGACTTGAAGGCTGATTTGCCCAATCTATAGGCCAGCCGCTAAAAACTTGGCTACCAGCAACTTCGCAAGAACGCCCGCCCTCTTGGCAATCGCTAGAGGGCGGGCGTTTAACGTTAGCAGCAAGCTTAAATTTAGATGAGGGCTGCGGTGATGCTAGGGCTGGCGGCCCGGCGCCGGGCATCCTGGGCATCGGCAAAATGCCGCGTGTTGAACGGCAAATGCTCGGTGGCGCGCTGCAAAATATTGTCGACGCCCATGCGGTTGAGCCCATCTTATGAAACAACGACGGCCAGGTGCTGCCTGCCGAGCCTGGCAAAATCAGGAAACCACACGTGGCTTATCCAGTCCTGATCGGCGTATTATTGGCAATCCAGCCCTTGATGCCTGGCGGGCCAGGCGCAGGGATTCCGTCAGAGACGAGCGCAGCTGCTCCGAGCTGACGAACCCCAGTCACTCCGTTTCGAGCGTGGCGCCGGCTGGTTCATGGTTTAAAGTAAGAAAGGAAGTACGGTATACCGCGGGCATAAATAGACTAAGATTTACGGTTAAAAACCACCGGATCACTACTTTTCTCAACGTTACGGAGGTTCAAGTCAACTGAGCTGGACGCTATAATTTCAGTACTGATTGAGCCTTAGATTATTCGTATTCCTTCTTTCATGCTTCCTATGCTGCCAGCCAAGCTGCCCGATGTTGGGGTCAGTATTTTTTCTCAGATGACGCTGCTAGCGCAGCAAACCGGCGCGCTCAACCTGGCCCAGGGCTTTCCGGACTACGACCCGCCGCTGGCGCTGCGTGAGGCGCTGGCTCACCACGCGCTGGCGAGCGGCAGCCACCAATACGCGCCTATGCCGGGGCTGCCGCGCCTGCGCCAGGCCATTGCGGCCCAGGTAGCCCGCTTGCAACCCGATGCGCCGACGCCTGACCCCGACGCGGAAATCACCATCACGGCCGGGGCTACCGAGGCACTCTACGCGGTGCTGGCCGCCGTGGTGCGGCCCGGCGATGAGGTCATTATCCTGGAGCCGGCCTACGACCTCTACGGCCCGGCCGTGCGGCTGCAAGGGGGCGTGCCGCGCTACGTGCGCCTGCCCGCGCCGAGTTTCCGGCCCAACTGGGACGCCGTGCGGGCGGCCGTGTCGGCGCGCACCCGGCTGCTCATCGTCAACACGCCGCACAACCCGAGCGGGGCGGTGTTTGGGGAGGCAGACTGGGCCGCGCTGGCCGGCCTTGTAGCGGGCACCGACATCCTGGTGCTGTCCGATGAAGTGTACGAGCACCTGGTGTTTGACGGGGTGCCGCCGCGCAGCGCCCGCCAGCACCCCGAGCTGCGCGAGCGCAGCTTCGTGCTGTCGTCGTTTGGCAAAACCTACCACGCCACGGGCTGGAAGGTGGGCTACTGCCTGGCCCCGCCCGCCCTCAGCGCCGAGCTGCGGCGGGTGCACCAGTTCGTGACCTTTGCCGTGAGCACGCCCACCCAGCACGCCCTCGCCGACGTGCTCGAAGCCGACTCTACCGACCAGCATGCCCGCGGGCTGGCCGGCTTTTACCAGGCTAAGCGCGACGAGTTTGCGGGCCTGCTGGCTGGCGCGGGCTGGGAGCTGCTGCCCGTGCCGGGCGGCTACTTTCAGCTGGCAGGCTACGGGGCCTTTTCGGGTCAGGGCGACCTGGCCTTTGCCCAGGAGCTGGCCCGCGACTGGGGCGTGGCGGTGGTGCCGGTGTCGGCCTTTTACCACGATGGCTACGACCCCGGCCTCGTGCGCTTTTGCTTTGCCAAGGAGCTTGCTACCTTGCGGGCGGCCGCGGCCCGGCTGCGGCCGCCCGCAAGGTAGGCTGCTGCCGGCGGAGGTTGCTATTTGATTCGAAGCTAAGTAAGTTATCTCTATAAATATTCATTTATTTTTTATTTCCTCTTTTACCATGAATGATTTCACAATCTCGCTAGTGCAAAGCCATTTGCACTGGCACGACCCCGAGGCCAACCGGCAGGCACTGGGCGACATGCTCAATTCGGTGCTGCCCGCCACTGGCCTCACCGACCTCATCGTGCTGCCCGAAATGTTCACGACCGGCTTTAGCATGGCCGCGGCCGCGCAGGCCGAGCCCGCCGATGGCCCCACCCTGGCCTGGCTGCGCGAGCAGGCCGCCCGCTACGATGCCGTCGTCACGGGCAGTATGCTGCTGCAAGAGGGCGGCCACTACTACAACCGCCTGCTGTGGGTGCGTCCCGACGGCACCTTCAGCCACTACAACAAGCGCCATTTATTTCGGATGGCCGGCGAGCACGAGGTGTACCAGGCCGGCACCAGCCGCCTGCTGGAGGAGTGGCGCGGCTGGCGCATCCTGCCGCTTATTTGCTACGACCTGCGCTTCCCGGTGTGGAGCCGCAACAGCCCCGCCGCGCCCTACGACCTGCTGCTCTACGTCGCCAACTGGCCGCAGCCCCGCATCGATGCTTGGAAGGCGCTGCTCCGGGCCCGGGCTATCGAAAACGTAGCCTACACGGCGGGAGTCAACCGCTTGGGTACCGATGGCAACGGCCACGAGTACCCGGGCCAGTCGGCCCTGTTCGACATGCGCGGCGACTACCTGGCCCAGGCCGGCAATATGCAAACCGTGCTCACCCGCACCCTGCGGGCAGATGCGCTCCAGGAGTTTCGCCAGCGGCTCCCCGCCCTCCTCGACGCCGATGAGTTTAGCGTGGGTGGCCGCGGGTACTAGCCCGCGGCTTTCATCAGCGGCGTGATTGTTCGCCCTAATCCATTTTTACCCTGCCTATGAGCATTTCTAAAAACTGCTTCCTACTAGGTTTTAGCTGCCTGGCGATGGGCTTTGCGCCGCCTCGCGGGGCTACTCAAGCGGCCACTACCTTACCGGCAAGCGCGCTGAAGCCCTACGGCCGGTCTTTGCTGAATAAGGAGCAGCAGCTGGAATTGATTAGCTCGGCCGTTCATTTTGGGTTTAGCTTCGGAGGGACTGCTTGCCAGACTTTTGCGTCGCTGCCCAATGGGCAGGACCACAACCACTTGCAGTATGAGCTGGACGGGGTGTATCAGAAGCGCCTCAAGGTCGTTGGCGCTTCGAAAGCGCCGCTGGTCATCACGGCCCCCGGCGCGGGCCAGCATACGGTCTGGATCTACAAAGCTACGGAAGCCCACACGGGGCCAATTGCCATTCAGAAAATAACGGCCCAGCGGTTGAAAGCCCTTCCCAGCCCGACCGTGCCCCTCATCGAGTTTATCGGCAACAGCATTACCTGCGGGGCGGCGGCCGACCCGTCGGAAGTGCCGTGCGGCAGCGGCGAGTACCACGACCAGCACAATGCCTACCTCGCCTACGGCCCCCGGGTGGCGCGGGCGCTGAAAACCAACTTCGTGCTGAGCAGCGTCAGCGGCATTGGCATCTACCGCAACTGGAACAGCGCCGGGCCAACCATGCCGCAGGTGTATGAGAAAATTGATTTCCAGGCGCAAAACCCGCAGCGCTGGAATTTTGTCTCGTCCGGTTAAATGTTGACAGGAATAAGGCACGGCCCCCGCTCGGATTTTCCGGCGGGGGTTTTTGCGTGCCGATGGACTTGGTTGGGGGTTAAATAGTTCAGGGCTAGATGCGGCCGTTCTTCGTTGTAGAGGTGTACCGCCTGCTGGACCAGTAGGCGAGCCTGGGCCAGGTCGTCAGGCACTACAAAGAGGAATTCATCCTTTAAGTACTCGTGCATAAGTAATCGAGTAGTAGTTTTGGGTCATGCTACCACTA
>CAZERY010000212.1:0-5788 GCA_964514915.1 uncultured Hymenobacter sp. | reverse complement strand
TTGCGAATTATTTTAGTAAGATGGCCAAGGCAAGGACTGTTTTTTTCTGTCAGAATTGTGGCGCGCAATCCGCCAAGTGGATAGGGCGTTGCCCTTCGTGCGGCGAGTGGAATACCTACGTCGAGGAAGTGGTGCAAAAGGAAACCGTAGCGACTACCACCGGCCAGTGGAAGCCTGCTAGCACCGTGCCCGGCGGCAACCTCACCAAGACTGCCAAGTCGCGCCCGCTGGCCGACATCCGGCACGAAGAAGAGCCGCGTATCATCACCCCCGACGGCGAGCTAAACCGCGTGCTCGGCGGGGGCCTCGTGCCGGGCTCCCTGGTGCTCATCGGCGGGGAGCCCGGCATTGGCAAGAGCACGTTGATGCTCCAGATAGCCCTGATGATGAAGCAGCTGCGCATTCTCTACGTGAGCGGTGAGGAAAGTGAGGCCCAGATAAAAATGCGCGCCGAGCGGCTAGCCGATGGTCAGCACCAAAACTGCTACATTCTCACGGAGACGAATACCCAGAATATTTTCCGGCAGGTAGATCAAGTAGAGCCTAATTTGCTGGTTATCGACTCTATCCAGACGATGCACTCGACGCTGGTAGAAAGCGGGGCGGGCTCGGTGAGCCAGGTGCGCGAGTGCACCGCCGAGTTTCTAAAATACGCGAAGGAAACTGGTACGCCGGTGCTGCTCATCGGCCACATCACCAAGGATGGCAGCATCGCGGGGCCCAAAATTCTGGAGCACATGGTCGATACGGTATTGCAATTTGAGGGTGATCGGCACTTGAGCTACCGCATCCTGCGCACCACCAAAAATCGCTTTGGCTCTACCTCCGAGCTCGGCATTTATGAGATGCAGGGCACTGGCCTGCGTCAGGTTTCGAACCCGTCCGAAATCCTGCTTTCGCAGCGAGCCGAAAGCCTGAGTGGCATGGCCATCGGCGCCACGCTCGAAGGCAACCGCCCGCTGCTGGTAGAGGTGCAGGCGCTCGTGACGCCAGCTACCTACGGCACCCCGCAACGCAGCAGCACCGGCTTCGATGCCAAGCGCCTGCAAATGCTGCTCGCCGTACTGGAAAAGCGCGCTGGCTTACGCCTGGGCCAGCACGACGTATTTCTGAACATCGCGGGCGGCCTGCGCCTCGACGACCCCGCCCTCGATGCGGCCGTGTGCGCCGCCGTGGTGTCGAGCCTCAACGACCTGCCAATCCCGGGCAACGTGTGCCTCGCTGCCGAAGTAGGCCTTAGCGGCGAGATGCGCGCCGTACCGCGCCTCGACCAGCGCCTGGCGGAAGCAGAAAAACTAGGTTTTCGCGAAATGTATGTATCACAGTTTAACGGTAAAAACCTGGCCAACCAGGGCCAAAGTAGTTTAAAAGTGCAGCCCGTAAGCCGCCTCGATGAAGTACTGAATGGACTATTCGGCTAATAAATAGAAAAGAGTACACAAAGGCTAGCCAGCCATCCCAGCGCTAATGGACTGGCTAACCTATGCCTTAAGCGAGCGCATAAAAATTTGACATAGTCTTGCACCAGTAGAGTGATTATTGTGCCTTATCTTCGAGTCTGTAATTGACTTTTACCGCGAAATCTAGCCGAAATACATTTTCTATTCTATCTAGTCACTTCGGCTACATTTGTCTGCTATTTCCTTTATTATGACACTACGCTTTACCTGGATACTGACTTGGATTGTGGGCAGCTTGCTACCTCTGCTGGTCGGGGCGCAGCCTGCTGCGCCCCGACCAGCAGAGGTAGCCGGTACCGCGCTACTAGTTGGCCGAGTTACTAGCCCCACTATCGACACTATCGCCGTTTCTATTCACGATAGCCCGTTCGATTCCCGCGAGCGCATCACCTACGCGCACCTGAATTCAAAAGGCGAGTTTAAGCTCAGCGTTCAGGTAACTGGCTCTACCAAAGCCGATTTAGTGTACGGCGATGCCGTGGCCGACATCTATCTGGACCCTGGTACCGACTTGGACGTGCGCTTTAAGGGGGAGGATATGCCGGGCACTATCAAATTCAAAGCTAATGATGTGCCCACTGGCTTTGGTGCCCGCTTGCACAATGGCAATAACCTGACTGAGTCGCAGCACCACCGCCAGCAAATGGCCAATGCTAATTCTTATCTAGCTGAGTTTGATGGGCAGTTCGTTTCTAATGATGGCTTCCAGGTGCTACCCGACAATATCCAGCTTTATGAAACACCGTTTATATCTTTTATCGACTACCGCCTAAAACACGAACAAAACTTTTTGGAAGACCGGGCGGCTCGCCAGTCTTTTACTATTGATTTCTATAATTATGCCAAGGCAGAGGTGAAATACTCCAATGCCAACGATCGCCTGACTTTCCCCGATTTGCGCGAGCAGGTAGTAAGCACGGAGGGCCGCCTGACTATGACGCCAACGTACTACGACTTTTTGCGTGATCCCGGCCTCATGAATGACCCCACGGCTAGCCAAAACGAACAGTTTCAAGAGTTCCTGCTGAATTACGTGCACTACCTGGCGGCGCAGCAGAAGCACCAGCGTACCGACCCCGACTTCTATCCGGTGTGCTACGCGCTAGCTGTCAAGCGCCTTAGTGGCACTTCTCGCCTGCTCACCCTGGGCCGCATTTTGCAAGAGTCTTTCCGATTTGGACACGTGCGGCAGTCGGCAGCCATGCTAGCCGATTTTCGGGCGCTCGACACGAAAAAGTATTACCTGGCGGCACTGGAGTCTGACTTTAACAAGCACAAAGCTCTCGCTATCGGGGCTCCGGCTCCCGAATTTAAGCTGCTATCGGCCACCGGCGACACGGTGAAACTCAGTGACTACCGGGGCAAGCTGGTGTACCTCAATTTTTGGAAAACGACCAATGGCTTGTGCTTGCGCGACTTGCCTTACGCCCAGGACCTTAACAAGCGCTTTGAGGGCAAGAATATCGTCTTCATCAACATTGCGCTCGATGAGTTGGAAATGCCCTGGCGGCAGTTGGTGGTCATTAAAAAGCTGCCTGGCGTGCACGTACGCGCCCAGGGTGGCCTGCGCTCCGAGGTAGCCAAGGCGTATCACCTGGCGGAAGTACCAACGTATATGCTGCTGGGTGAAGATGGTACCATCCTCAATGCCAAGCCCAAACGCCTAAGCAGCCGCGCCGCGGTCGATGAAATCAACCAATCGTTTGGTAAGGCAGGCCTCTACACTTCGGCGGTGGCACAGTTGCCGGGGGCGTCCAGCCCAAACAAATAAGCCTTGCGCTGGCCAAGTTGGGCTTTAAACAACTGGCTTGTTATTGCACTTAGCATCCTGACTTTTACGCTTGCTATGCGCTCCCTCCTCCGCGACGGCCTTTCATTTTTGAGTAAAGCCACGCCCGGCCGCGTTGGGAATGGCTTGCAGGTAGTGGCCTCTTACATAGTAAGCCGCCTCACGGGCCGCGCTCGCACGTGGGGCCTGCCAGTAGCGCTGGCTTTCGAGCCCACTACCAGCTGCAACCTGCGCTGCCCGGAGTGTCCCAGCGGCCTGCGGTCTTTTACGCGGCCCACCGGTATGCTACCCGCCGAGCTTTTCAGGAAGACGATGGATGAGCTGGCTAGTCGGCTTTGGTACCTGATTTTTTATTTTCAAGGCGAGCCTTATTTGCATCCAGAATTCTTGGACCTGGTGGAATACGCCAGCCAGAAGGGAATTTATACTGCCACTAGCACCAACGCGCACTTTCTTACCGATGAGAACGCTCGCCGCACGGTAGAAAGTGGCCTTGATCGCCTCATCATCTCGCTCGACGGCACCACGCAGGAAGTGTACCAGCAGTACCGCATTGGCGGCAAGCTGGAAAAGGTGCTGGCCGGCACGCGCAACGTAGTAAAGTGGCGCAAAGAGCTCAAGAAGAGCACGCCGCGCATCATCTTCCAGTTTTTGGTAGTGCGCCCCAACGAGCACCAGATTGAAGATGCTAAAGCGCTGGCCCAGGCAATGGGTGTAGATGACGTGTGGTTTAAGACCGCCCAGATTTACGATTACCAGCAGGGCTCGCCGCTCATTCCAACTATCGATTACTATTCGCGCTATGCAAACAATGGTAACGGCACCTTCAGTCTGAAAAATAAGCTCGTAAATGGCTGCTGGAAGATGTGGCATTCCTGCGTCGTCACCTGGGATGGCAAGGTAGTACCTTGCTGCTTTGATAAAGACGCCGACTACCGCCTCGGCGACAACCAGCAGGAAAGCTTTCGTGCGCTCTGGCACGGCCCAAAGTACCAAGGCTTTCGCCAGGCATTGCTCAAGGGTCGCGATCAGATAGAAATGTGCCGCAACTGTACTGAGGGCACCAGGGTGTGGGGCTAATCAGCCAGCTAAATCACAATTAGACCTAAAAAAAGCCTCCCTGCCACGAAGGCAAGGAGGCGTTACTTTATAAGGCCACGAGGTTATTTTGTTCCTTTTACCAAGTTTTTGCCGAGTCGCTCTACTTGCAGGATAAATTGGTCGACGTCCTCGTTGGCGTAAGTGCCATAGGCCGAGGAAATAGTGCCTTTGGTACCATCGGTGGTTTCGATGGCGTAGAGAATGGACATATCATCGGGGTTGCTTTCGCCTTCGAAGCGGAAGTAATCGACGATGGTGGTTTCCTCGGGGCTGAAGGTGCGGGCACTGGCATCGTCCATCGTGGTCAGGCGGCCGTCCTTCACGGTAAAATCGTGGGTGTAGCCTTGGCCGTTGAGCTTTTTCTCGACGGTAACGAGCGAGGTCATTTCTTCTTTATCCTGCATAGAGATAAGAGTTTTCGTGGGTTCAGGGTGGGTAGTGGCCAAACAGGCCGCCCCGGCTATACGAGGCCAGGGCGGAAGTGGGTTAATCGAAACTACAGTTTGTTGGGCAGAGTGGCTAGCGGCTGGTAGTGCGCGCCTCAATCGTGCGCTGAAGCGCCCCGACGTCGAGCGCCGCGCCGCACGCGCCGCCGCAGCCTTTGGCGCAGCCCGCCTGGCCCTTGGCCGCGAAGGCTAGCCACAGCCGCCGGCCCAGATAGAACAGCGCGGCCGCAAACAGCGCAAGGATGATGAGCAGTTGAACGTCCATGATGCAGTTAAAACTGTAGTGGCGAACGGAAAGTTTACGCCGCCGCTGAGCGCTTATAAATCGACTAATACGCGCACATTATCAATGAGTTAATTAGGCCATAGCCAGCTGATCGAAAACAACATGCCGCTGAAAAGTAGCTGAATTCGCCTCGGGCTACCACTGAAACCCAGGCTGCCAATGCTGGCGCATAGGGGCTTGCATTTGCTCGTGCAGGTGGCCGTTGGTGGCGAGCGTTTCGCGGTTGAATACCGGGTCGCCGTCTTCGAGCCACTGCGTGACGCGGCCGCCGGCCTCGCGCACCAGCAGGATGCCGGCGGCTACATCATAGGCGTTGATATTGAACTCGAAGTAGCTGTCGAAGCGGCCGCAGGCCACGTAGGCCAGGTCGGTAGCAGCCGAGCCCCAGCGCCGAATGCCCCGTGAATGCTGCATGTATTCGGTGAGAATGCCCAGGTAGGCATCCATGTGCGTAAACTTGTAGAAGGGCAAGCCCGTGGCAATCAACGTATCCTCAATGCTTTCGGCCGAGCTTACGCGGATGGGCTGGTCATTCAGAAAAGCGCCGTGGCCCTGCGCGCCGTGGAAGCACTCGTCGCGGCTTATCTCGTAGACTACGCCCAGCACGGGCTCGTTGCCGCGGGCCAGCGCCACGCTCACCGCGAAGCACGGCAGGCCGTGAATGAAGTTGGTGGTGCCGTCGAGCGGGTCGATTATCCAGCGGTAT
>CAZERY010000211.1:0-5827 GCA_964514915.1 uncultured Hymenobacter sp. | reverse complement strand
ATGACATCGACGCCCAAAGCTTCGAGCTGGCGCGCAATGATTAGCTTCTCCTGCTGGTTTAGCTTGCAGCCCGGCACCTGTTCGCCGTCGCGGAGCGTGGTATCGAAAATCTGGATTTTTTGCGTCGCCATAAGAAGTAGAAAACCCGTTGGTGCGGGGCCAGCTTGTAGAATGGCTTGCAAGTACCGGTACTTTTCCACGGATCAAAAATATTTTTCAGTGATTTCTATGATTTCCAAGTTTGGAAAATTGATGGTTAAGTCATTGTAAATAAATTATTTATTGCTTTTTATTATACGATGCCTAACAAACCCAGCGACCCCGTTTTTCAGCTCTTGAAATCGTTGACGCAGTCCGAAAAGCGCCACTTTCGGCTCTTCACCAACCGTCAAGGCTCCACGGAAGGGCTGAAGTTTTTGCAACTATTCGACGCCTTCGACGCCCAGGAGCAGCCCGATGAAGAGCGCGTGCTAGTGCAGGTGCCCACCCTCAAGCGTGCCCAGCTTGCCAATCTCAAAGCCAATCTCTACAAGCAGCTGCTGGCTAGCCTGCGCCTCTACCACGCCGGCCAAAACCTGGATATTCAGCTGCACGAGCAGCTCGACTACGCCCGCGTGCTCTACAACAAAGGATTTTACCAGCAGGCCCTGCGCATGCTGGCCCGGGTGAAGCTCGCTGCCCAGCAGGCCGAGCTGCCGCACGTAGCGCTGCTAGCTATTGATTTTGAGAAGCTTATCGAGTCGCAGTACATCACGCGCAGCTTGCAGGGGCGGGCCGAATCGCTGGCGGCCGAGGCCACGGCCACGGCGGCGCACCTCGGCCAGCAGCACGCGTTGTCCAATGCCTCGCTGCGGCTGTATGGACTGTATCTGCAAGCCGGGCACGCCCGCAATCAAGCTGACCACGAGCAGTTTACGGATTATTTTCGGGTGCACGTGCCGGCTAGTATTGGGCGGGAAAGCGGGTTTTGGGAGAAGCTCTATTTTTACCAGGCGCACGTGTGGTACCACACAATCAACCAGGATTTTCGGGCCTGCTACCGCTACGCGCAGAAGTGGGTCGACTTATTCGGCCAGCAGCCCGATCTACAGGAAAGCCAGACGATGCTTTACATCAAAGGCTTGCACAACTTGCTGGCCTCGCTCTTCAACTTGCAATACTACAGTAAGTTTAAGGAGGTGCTGCAAACGCTGGAAGACTTTGCCGCCAACCAAACCCGCCGCGCTACGCCCAATACCGAAATCCTGCTTTTTCAGTACATCTGGACCAACCGCATCAACGCGTGCTTTCTGGAAGCGCGCTTCACCGAAGGTGTAGAGATCATTCCGGAACTGCTCGAACAGCTGGGCCAGTACAAGGCGCAGCTCGACCTGCACCGGACGCTGGTCTTCTACTACAAAATTGCCTGCCTGTACTTCGGTAGTGGCCAATACCGACAGGCAATCAAATACTTAAATCGAATTATCGACCACAAGGAATTGAGCCTGCGCGAAGATTTGCAGTGCTTCGCTCGCATCCTCAACCTGGTCGCGCACTACGAGGCCGGCCAGGATGCCGAGCTAGAGTACCAGGTGCGCTCGGTGTACCAATTCTTGGGCAAGATGAATGACCAGCAGCCTATGCAGGTCGAGGTGTTCCGCTTTCTCAGGCGAGTGGGGCACGTGGCCCCCGGCCAGCTGCGCGAGGAGTTTGTGCGGCTGAAAACCAAGCTGGAAGAAATTGCGGTGCAACCCTTCGAGCGGCGGCCATTCCTGTACTTCGACATCATCTCATGGCTTGAAAGCAAAATTTCGGGCCGTTCGGTGCAAGAGGTGATGCAGCAAAAGTTTCTGTTGATGAAGTAGAAAACCAGCTTGCCAGGCAGTGGGCAGGCGAGGGAGAAAATAGTGGGCTAGCTTTCGCTAGGGCGCTGGCTAGCGCCAATAACAGCGGGAGTGGTGACCCCGACAGACAAAATGAAAAAATTGAGAACACCGCCTTTGCTAGCCACTGGCGGCGCCATTCTTGCTTAAGTTGCGCCCGTGCCCATTCTTCCCGCATCTTTTCCTGATTACCTGGCCCGACGCTACGCGGCTCAGCTAGCGCTGGCGTTGCTCTCGCTTACTACTGCCTGCGGCCAAACGACCACCGCGCCGCCCGTGCCGGCTGCCATCGTCACCGACTCGGCCACCGGCAAAGTCGATATGCCGTGGCTGCGCCAGCGCCTCGACAGCTCCCGGGTGCTGCGCCGGCAGCAGGTAGGCGTGGCCCTGGCCGATGCAGCCACCGGCGCGCCACTCTTTGGCTACAACGAGGGCAAGGATTTTACCCCGGCCAGCACCATGAAGCTGCTGAGCTTATCCGCGGGCCTGGCCTTGCTGCCCGACTCGCTGCCCAGCCTGCGGTACTTCTCGCGGGGTGATACGCTGTTCTTTCAGGGCACTGGCGACCCTACCTTTTTGCACGGCGATGTGCCCTCGCGCCGGGCATATGCTTTCCTGGCCGGCCGGCCCGAAAAGATGCTGGCTTACTGCGACATCGCTTGTTCGCCAGCCTACGGGCCAAGTTGGGCCTGGGATGATTTTGGCTACTACTTTCAGCCCGAGCGCACGGCTTTTCCGGTGTACGGCAATACGGTGCGCTTTTACGCCGCCGCGCCGCTGGTGGTGCGGCCCCGGCCGGGCGCCGTGGCTCAGGTGCTGCCGCAGCGGGTGCGCGTGCTGCCGCGCAGCTTTGCGCCGCTGACGGCCGCAGCGGGCCCGGATTTCCGCCTCTCGCCCGACCAGGACGAGGAGATGCACGTATACCGCGCCGCCCTCGACAATCGCTTTACCTACCGCCCCAGCGCCAAGAAGTGGATCGACGAAGTGCCCTACCGCACCAGCCGGACGCTGCTGCTGCGCCTACTCGGCGACACGCTGCGCCGGGCGATAGTGGGCACGGCGTGGCGCCCGCACCCCGGCCAGGATAGCGTGCACACGTTGCGCGGCCTGCGGGCCGACTCGCTTTACCGCCGAATGCTGCGCGTGAGCGACAATTTCCTCGCCGAGCAGCTGCTGCTAATGGCAAGCAGCCGCGTGGGCTACCGCGACTCGCTGAGTAGCGCGCGGGCTATCCGCTACTTGCTTAAGAATGAGCTAAAAAACTTGCCCGACCGCCCCGTGTGGGTCGATGGTTCGGGGCTGTCGCGGCTCAACCTGCTCACGCCCCGCGCCCTCACCGCGGTGCTGTGCCGCCTGCACCAGCAAGTGCCCGAGCCGCGCCTGCTCAGCCTGCTGGCTGCGGGCGGCGGCCCAGGCACCCTTCGCAAGCGGTACTTCGATGCCGGACCGCCCAAAGTGACGTGGCTGTGGGGCAAAACCGGCACGCTCACCCACACCTGCAACCTGGCGGGGTTTGTGCGTTGCAAAAGCGGCCGGCTGGTGGCCGTCACGTTTTTCAACAACAACATACGGAGTGATGACCAAGCCACCCGCAACGAAATGCAGCGCCTGCTGGGTGAGGTGCGCGACCGGCTGTAGCAGGCGCCTGGCGCGGTTTGCAGAGTAAGTAGCCGTGTGCCATGGGCTCTGCGAGTCCGCGCGTTGGAGCAGACGGGCGTTCACCCGCACGGACTCGCAGAATTTACAGTACCTATATACCGACCTGCACCTGTGTGTAAGACTACCCCTTCACAGCGTTAGCACCCGCATGCTTTCCTCCCCAAACCGACTAATGACGCGGCCCTGCCACTTGCTTGCCCGCGTTGAGGGCAATGGGGTGCGCCTGGAAGCCGTAGAGCCGCTCCCAGGCGTCTTCGTCGAGCTCGATGCGTAGAGTTTGCTCGGTTTTTTTTTTGGCCGTGGCGCTGGCCGTCCAGCTTGGTGCGCCAGCCCTGCTCCTTGCGCTCGGTGGCCTTGCCCATTTTGGGCAAAAATTGCAGCGTGCGTGGCCAAACTGGTGGTAGTTGGCGATGGCGAGCCGGGCGTTAGTCCTGGGCGTAGTGGCAGTTGGCGGTGGTGGCGGCGCGCAGCACGCCCAGCCAGTCTCGGATGGTGATGCCCGGCGCCCGTGCTGGAAGCGGCGCACATTCAGCCCTTTTCGCAGGCCGGGCCCAATTCGGTGGGTAACAGCCTGCTACTGCGCTCCGACCGGCACAAGCTGTTTGATAAGCACTACATTACCATTGATGCCGATGACAAAGCGGTGCTCATCAGCTCGCGCATCAAAGAAGAGTTTCAAAACGGCAAAGAGTACTACTGCTTCCACGGCGAGCAGCTAAAGAGGCTCCCCAAAAGCCAGGCTGACCAGCCCACCAAGCAGTATTTGCAACACCACAACGGGATGTTTCTGGGGTAGCCGGCTGAATCTAAGTAGCGAGATAAATGGTCTATTCTACCTTTGGGGCTTTTCCCACCACCTTACCCGAGTTCCTATGGCTGCTCCCCGCCTGCGCCAGCTGCGCCGCGATAATCTGCTTTTCAAACTGGCTATGAACGCCGTCCGGTTGCACTTGGAAGAAGAAGACCGCCTAGTCCGGCAGCCGCACTTGCGTGAAGCGCCCGATGCCGACCTGCTGTTTATTCAGCAGAGCATCGACCAATGGATTGGTATAGCTACCAACTACATCGCGCGCAAGTTTCGGTGCGCGGCCCCGCAAGCCATGCAGCTGCTAGGCGAGCTGCTGGTCGATTTGAAAACGGGTATTCCGGTGGATGAGCTGCGGCAGGTACCCTACCAGCGGGCACTCTACCTGCCCCCCGCTTGGGTCACTGATCAGCAGCCGGCGGCACCTGCCAGCGAAGAAAATTAGCCGCCCAGCCGCTCCAACGCTGCCGGTGGGGTGAGCACCGGCAGCGTTCCGTTGGCAAATCCTTTCGGGGCGCGGGTTACGATGGCCTCAATGGCGGGCACGGTGCGGGCGGCGTAGTATTGCAGGCCGTCTTCAAAGTCGGCAAAGCCCAGCGCCAGCGCAGCCTCGATAACGGGGCGGCCGACAGGAATTATTTCAACCAACTCAGCCAACTCGGACAAAGCTAGCCGCCGCTCCGCCGCCGAGTTAGTCTTACGCACGGGGTGGTACAGGTGGCTGAATGATAAGCCTGAGGCATAAAGCATCGCCTGACCAGTGGCACCAACTGCGAAGAGCTGTTGAGCGACCGCTCCAAAGCCATTGCGCAACAGTTACGAAGTCGAGCAGCACGTTGGTATCCACGAAGTAATGCTTCATACCCCGTACTTCTCAGCCAACCCGTCTTCCAGTTCTTTCTTATAGTCGAAATCAGCGGGAGCCTTGAGCGAGCCGGCCAGCTTCTGCACAATAGCCAGCCGCCGCTCAACGAACGCAGCCGACCTTTGGGACACCTCGGCTGTTGCAGGCTGCACAGCATCGGCCAGCAGTCGGGCCACCAGCGCGTCCAGTTCCTGCCCGTGCTGGCGAGCATACTCCTAGGCAGCTTGCAAGAGGTTGTCGTCGAGGGTGATGGTGAGTTGGGCCATAAGGCGAAGGGTTTGCTAGCAAGCCAACGGTTGGCTCCGCAAGGGTGTTTAGTACAGCACCCGAAACTTAATCGTATGCTCGACTTCGCGCAGCGCCTGAATCACGTCCTGGTCGTACTGCTTGTTGATGTCGGTAATCACGTAGCCAACCAACTCGTTGGTCTTCAGGTACTGGCCCAGGATATTGACGTGGTGCGCGGCCAGCACGCTGTTAATCTTGGCCAGCACGCCGGGCACGTTGGCGTGGATGTGGATGAGGCGGTGGCCCGGCTGGCCCGGCAGCAGAATATTGGGGAAATTGACGCTCTGCTGGGTGTTGCCGGTGTTGATGTACTGCATGATGCGCTCGGGCACAAACTCGGCGATGTTG
>CAZERY010000210.1:0-5836 GCA_964514915.1 uncultured Hymenobacter sp. | reverse complement strand
GATAGAATACAAAAAAAGTTAAAACTCTTAAAGTCAAACACTAACAAGTCTAATCTTTCCGTAGGCTCCAATCAATACGGCGGAAAAGTCAATTTGGAGCCTAGTAAGGCGTAAATTTGGCCGCGCCCCGCCGCGCCTGCTGCTGAACCTGTGAACCTGGCCCTCTTTTTTGATCCGCTGCCCGACGAGCTGAGCGCCCCCTCCGCTGCTCCGACTACCGTGGCGGCCTACGTTACGCGCTTTGCCGAGAATTTTCCCGACTGGCGGGCGGCCGATCTGGCCCTCATTGGGCTCGACGAGTGGCGCGGCACAGCGGCTGGCCCACCGCCCGCCGGCCAGCACGGCGCCAACCGCGTGCGCGAGCGCTTCTACCAGTTGCAGCGCGGTACTGGCCCGTTGCGCCTCGTCGACTTGGGCAACCTGCGCCCCGGCCTTAGCCTGGAAGATACGTACCAGCGCCTGCGCGAAATAGTGGGAGCCTTGCTGGAAGCCAACACGATACCCCTCTTGCTAGGCGGCGGCCACGACCTCGACTATGCCCAGTTTTTGGCTTATGAGCCGCAGCACGAGGCACTACCAGCCATCAACTTCGCCGTCATCGACTCGCGGCCTGATATGGCGCTGCCCACTCCCTACGCCGCGCCCGAAGACAGCCACCTGCGCCGGCTGCTGATGCACACGCCCAACTTCGTGTTTAGCTGCGCGCACCTCGGCCACCAGCAATACCTCACCCCACCCGACGTGCTGGCCGCCTTCGAAAAGCTGCACTTCGAAACCATGAGCGTGGGCGAGATGCGCGCCGACCGCAGCCTGGCCGAGCCCGTTCTGCGCCAAGCTAACTTCTTGAGCCTCGACGTTGCGGCCATTCGCTGGCAAGATGCGCCGGGCTACTACCCGGCTAGCCCCTTCGGCCTAAGTAATGAAGATGCGGCGCAACTGTGCTGGTACGCCGGCCACAACGAGCAGCTCACCTCCATTGGCCTCTACGGCTACCGCCCCGACCACGATGCCCATGGCTTGGCCGCTGCCACGCTAGCCACCATGCTCTGGTATTTTATTGAGGGTTACTACCATCGCAAGCCGGAAACCGGCTTTGGCACCTACCGCTTCCTCACCTACACGTTGGTGCTGCCCAGCAGCGGCCACGACGAGCCTGCTGAGCTGGTATTCTATAAGTCGCGCCGCCTCGATACCGACAACAAATGGTGGATGGAAGTGGAAAGCATGGCCGACCGCACCATCAAGCGCATCGTGCCTTGCACCCACCAAGACTACCTGCAAGCTGCCCAGGGCGACCTGCCCCAGCGGTGGTTTCGAACCCAGGCTTTGCTTGGGTAGAAGAGGACTAGAAAGCAAATACGTGGTTAAAGACATGAGTTTAGGATCTGACAGTGAGCCAGTCGCTACGTATACCCGCAGTCAGCTAGCCTTGCGCAATGGCCAGGACCGCGACGAAATATGGGTAGCCTACCGGGGCCAGATTTACGACGTCACCCGCTCGCGCCTCTGGCAGCGTGGCAACCACTACGAGCACTGGGCCGGCCAGGACCTCACCCGCGAACTCGATGAAGATGCCCCGCACCTGGCCACAGTGTTTGATAAGTTTAAAATAATTGGTGCCTTGAGCAGCTAAATTGCTGCTTCCATTAATTCCGATAAGTTAGTGACTACCGAAACCTCTTCCGAGTACAATAACCTCGAAGCGCTCCCTACTGCTGCGCTGCTAGCCGGCATGAATCAACTCGACCAGACCGTGCCGCTCGCCGTGCAGCAAGCCTTGCCGCAGCTCGAAAAACTAGTGGAAGCTACCGTGGCCCGGCTGCAAGCCGGTGGGCGACTGTTTTACATCGGTGCGGGTACGAGTGGCCGGCTGGGCGTAGTCGATGCCTCGGAGTGCCCGCCCACGTTTGGGGTGCCCGCTGGGCTAGTAGTGGGCATTATGGCTGGGGGCGACGGCGCCATCCGCCAGGCGGTGGAAGGTGCGGAAGACAACGCCACCCAGGCTTGGCAAGACTTGTTGCAGTTTGGTGTCAATACCCAGGACGTGTTGGTGGGCCTGGCTGCCTCGGGCCGCACGCCCTACGTAGTGGGCGGGCTACAAGCGGCGCGGGCGGCGGGGCTTGCCACCGGCTGCATTGTGTGCAACACCGGCTCGGCAGTAGCCGCGGCCTGCGAGCTGCCCGTCGAAATTGTGACCGGCCCGGAGTTTATAACGGGTAGCACCCGCCTCAAGGCGGGTACTGCGCAAAAGCTAGCGCTTAATATGCTGACCACGGCTACGTTCATTCGCCTGGGCCGGGTGCGCGGCAATAAAATGATCGATATGCAGCTCAGCAACGACAAGCTAATAGAACGAGGCCAACGGATGCTGATGGACGAGCTGGGCATCGACCAGCCCCAAGCCGCCGCGCTGCTCCGCGAGTATGGCTCGGTGCGGGCGGCGCTGGTAGCCCGGGTTTAGGGGGCGCCTGATAGCGGCAGCTTTTGATTTTAATTACTCCTTGAAAATCAATAAATAGCTTACGCGTCAGTTGGCTAACTCGAACGATTCGGTGGCCGTGGCGTTTTGGCAAGCGGGCTAGCCTCACTCAGCAGCCTTTTTGCTATGCACACGATCGAGCCCCACTACACTTGGATTGAGCAGTATTCGGCTGCCGAAGACCCGCGCTCGCCGCTCTTTGGGGCCGAGTATAGCTTGGATACATTTTCCAATACTATTTACGGCTATTATATTCATCCACAGTGGGATAGCTTGGAATCTGATACGCTGTTTTTGAAGATTCTGTGGGTCGATTACGATGACGGTATTGCCGTTCTGGAGTTTATTGGGGAATGGAATGATGCTATTGAAAACGACATCATGAACCTCAAGCGTAACATCTTGGATGTGCTATTGCACGAAGGTATCAAGCGCTTCATTCTCATCGGCGAAAATGTGTTTAATTTTCACGGTTCCGACGATAGCTACTATGAAGAATGGTTTGAGGAAGTTGAGGATGGCTGGATCGCGGGTATCAATTTTCAGGACCATGTGCGCCGTGAGATGAGCCAGTATAATCTCGATAATTATATCAATTTTGGCGGTGAGCTTGATGACCTGCCTTGGCGTACCTACGAACCCCGGCGCTTGGCCGAGGCGGTCGAAGGTCTGTTGCGCCGTCGCTTGGGCTAAGCCAGCCCTACGCTCAAAAAAAGGACCCATTAACTTTAGTTAGCGGGTCCTTTTTTGAGCGTAGCAACAATTAATTCTTCCTAGCCTTACGCTGCCTGCGGGCGTTGCCGCGGTCCTCTTTGTCAGCGTCTTGGGCATCTGACAAGACGCGGCTCTGCTCAGCCACGGTACCTTTGTATACTTGAGGACCGTTTTGCCGGCGTGCTTTGCGGCGTTGCTTTATTTCTTTTTTATTGAGCGGCTGGTCTTGGCTAACGTGGTCGGTAGATGCAGGCGCTGCTTCTACTACCGTAGCACCAGCTAATAAAGCAAGTAACAGGAGATTTTTCATAAAAAGGCACAAAGAAAGTGGGAGGGATTCTTACGCAGGTGAGAAAGTTAGGTAGAGCAAAAAGTTGGTTTGATACCATAAATTTTGGTTTACCCGTTACTCAAAATAGATGCCAACAAGTGGTAGCAAGAATTTTGATGCTTCCGCCTCTGGGTAACTATTACATTCGGTGGCCTATTACGATGAAGCAGGCGTAAGTAGTTGCGCAGCAAATCAGAACTACTTACTGATGTTACGCAGCACCTGAACCAGTTTGCTGGAAACAGGCTTTTTCTGCTCTCCTGAAGGTCATTTCCAGCAAGCTGACGTGGGTAGTGCGTAACAGCAGCTACTAACTTGGCTGGTTCATCGGAAATAATATGAAACGCAAAAAAGCCTCGCTCCACGAGCGAGGCTTTTAGGTGAAGCCAGTTAAACAACAAATGTTGTTGTCGTCTAACTAGCAGAATTACATTTTCTTAGCGGTGTCAGCCTTAGCCTCAGTAGCTGGATTATTAGTCTAGTCAGCCGCCGTTTCCATTATAGTAGCATCAGCGTTAGCCAAAGTTGCTACTGTATTGGTCTGCTTGTCGCCACCACACGAGGTGGGGGAGAACGAGGCGACAGTTACAGCTAAGAAAAGGCTTTTCTTTATGGTGAAGAGAGCCTAAGAAATTTCTTGGTTGCAGCTCTTACCAGCTTGGCGGCTAGCGCCAGGAAACTACTTGGGGTCTTTAGCGTCAGCAGAGTCACCGATAGCTTCGCCTTTTTTGTCAGCCGAGTCGCGTACTGCGTCAGCCTTTGCTTCCATAGCATCAGCTTTGGCTTCACCCTCTGCCTTTACAGCGTTGCCTTGAGCTTCAGCAGCATCTTCTTTTTTGCTGTCGCACGAAGCGAGGGAGAGAGACATGGCAGCTACGGCGAGGAACAATACTTTTTTCATGGTGAAAGAGGAAAGTGGTTTTAAAGATTTTCGGCCCTTAATATCACGTAACCCTCGAGGTAACCCGGCCGTAGCTAAAATTTATTTTTTTCGGAAGGCTAAGCCAATCGGTACCCCCGTGAAATCAAAATGCTCACGCAGGCGATTCTCCAGGTAACGGGCGTAGGAATCGGGAATGTACTGCGGCAGGTTGCAGAAAAAGGCAAACACCGGGTTGTGCGTAGGTAGCTGGGTAGCGTACTTGATGCGCACCATCTTACCTTTCTGAATGGGCGGCGGGTATTTCTCAATCTCCTTCAGCATCACGTCGTTGAGCTGCGAAGTTGGAATTTTGCGGCGCTTGTTGCCGTATACTTCCATAATGACTTCGAGCGCCTTGTGCACGCGCTGCTTGTTAAGCACCGAGATAAACACGACGGGCGGGTAGGCGATAGGCGCGATTTTCTCCTTAATCTTCGCCTCAAAGTCGCGGGCAGTATTGGTTTCCTTGTCTTCTATCAAGTCCCACTTATTCACCAGAATAACGATGCCTTTGCGGTTTTTATCGGCTAGGGCAATGATGGCTACGTCCTGCGCCTCAATACCGCGGCTAGCATCGAGCAGTACTACGCACACGTCGGCGGCCTCCATGGCGCGCAGCGAGCGCATGTTAGAATAGAATTCGATATCCTCGTTGACGCGCGCTTTGCGGCGCAGGCCGGCCGTATCGACCAGCATAAACTCGTGGCCAAAGGCGCTGTACTTGGCCTCAATAGAGTCGCGGGTGGTGCCCGCTACATCGGTTACGATGCTGCGGTCTTCACCCAGCAAGAGGTTGACGAACGACGACTTACCCACGTTGGGCCGGCCAATGATGGCAATGCGTGGCAGCTCCGAATTAGGCTCTTCCTCGCCCACTTCCTCGAAGTGCGAAACGATGGCATCGAGCAATTCGCCGGTGCCCGAGCCATTTTGCGAGCTGATGGCAAATATTTCGGTTTCGCCCAAGCCAAGGGCGTAAAACTCGCCCGAGCCGTGGGCCCGCAGGTTGGTGTCAGCCTTATTGGCAACCAGGTAGATCGGCTTCTTGCTAATGTAGCGGCGCAACACCTGCGCAAATTCTTCGTCGAGGCCGTGCAAGCCGGCATCGGCATCAACCATAAAAAGAATAACGTCGGCCTCATCGATGGCCAGCTTCACCTGCCGGTTGATTTCGCTCTCGAAAATATCGTCCGAGTTGTGGACGTAGCCGCCCGTATCGATGACGGTAAAGTTGTGGCCCGTCCAGTCGCCGTAGCCGTAGTGACGGTCGCGGGTTACCCCGCTTTGGTTGTCCATAATGGCTTGGCGTCGGCCCACCAGGCGGTTGAACAGAGTAGACTTGCCCACGTTGGGGCGGCCCACTATTGCAATGGTATTCATGTAGTTGGCT
>CAZERY010000209.1:0-5842 GCA_964514915.1 uncultured Hymenobacter sp. | reverse complement strand
CAAGTTTAGGACTTTTTGCGCAGTAAGTTCGCAACTGACTTCACGACGAGTATACTAATCAAGAGAACTGAGGTGCTGGCTCACTAGCTAGGCACCTTAGTGCTAGCGAGCTACATAGTACCAGTCGAAGTAGTTTTGCTCTTCATTTTATGCTGCTTGCGGGCCGATTTGCTAGCAGAAGTATTATTGCCGCTCATGTTTTGGCCGTTAGACTGCGAGCCGTTGGCGGGTAGCAGTTGGCTGTCGGAGCGGGTCTGGCCCACTATCTGCTGGTCGGGAGCCGAAGTAGGCGCCGGCTCGTGGGGCTTATCAGGAGCACCTGGTACGGGCGAGATGGTAGACTGCGCGTGGGCCGAAGTAGCGGCGAGGCTAATCAGAGCAAAAGCAGCGGAGGCGAGGATTTTTTTCATGTGAGGCAAGAGAATAAAGCAGGTCAGTATCTGCAAGTCCTTGAACGCAAAGTCCCCGGCAGGGTTGGCTACAGCCAATCTACGTTGGCTCGCTGTAGTCCAAATCCTTGCCAAAGCTCTCGGGCAGTGTGCTCACGGCCCAGTAGGCCACGGCCAGCGTAAAGATGCCCAGGCAAGCCGCCCCCGAAATGCGCCCGCCCAGGTGCGCCTCGGCCCACCGGAAACCCGGCACCAGCCCCACCACTGCCCCGCGGGCAAAGTTGGGGGCCGTCGTGGCTACGGTGGCCCGCAGGTTGGTGCCAAACTGCTCGGCTGCCACCGTCACAAACAGCGCCCAGAAGCCTACCGAAATGCCCACCACAAAGCACACCCCATAGAAGAGCGTGGGGCTAGCGCCGCGCAGCCCAAATAAGTAGACGCCCACCATAGTGGTGCAAAAAGCCAGAAAAATCTTCAAAGCCTGGTTGCGGCTTTTCAGGAGTTGACTGAGGCCGCCGCTGAAAAAATCGCCGAACACCAGCCCGAAGTAGCACCAAAACACGGCCAGCCCCGCCGACACCGGCGCCTCGCCGGCCGGTACCTGCACGCCCAGCGCCTCGGCAAACTCGGGCGAGAAGGTGATGAGAATGCCCACCACAAACCACAGCGGCACCCCAATGAGTAGGCAGCGCAGGTAGCGCGCCAGCCGCGGCCCGTTGGTGAAGAGCGCCAGGAAGTTGCCCCTGGCCACGGTGCTTTCCTTGGTTTTTTGAAACATGCCCGACTCGAATACGCTCACGCGCAGCACCAGCAAGGCCAGCCCCAGCCCACCGCCCACGAGGTAGGCATTGCGCCAGCCGAGGCGGCTGCCCACCCAGTAGCCTAGCATAGCTCCGCTCACGCCCACGGTGGCTACTATCATGGTGCCCAGGCCGCGGCGCTCCTTGGGCAGGCTTTCGCTCACGAGGGTGATGCCCGCACCCAGCTCGCCGGCTAGCCCAATGCCAGCGATCAGGCGCAGCCAGGCGTACTGCTCCAGGGTGTGCACGTAGGCGTTGGCGAGGTTAGCCAGCGAGTACAGCAGGATGGAGCCGAAGAGCACCGAGAGCCGGCCCTTCTTATCGCCCAAAATGCCCCATAAGATGCCACCGAACAGCATGCCGCCCATCTGCATAGAGAGCAGGTATTCACCCTGAGCTTTGACGGCGGCTTTGTCGAGAATGCCGAGCTCGTTGAGGCTTTTGACCCGCACGATGCTGAACAAAATCAGGTCGTAGATATCGACAAAATACCCCAGCGAGGCTACCACGACGATGGCCGACAGCAGCTTGGCGTGGGTGGGAGGGGAAGAAACGGTTTGCATGGCCGAAATGTAGGGCCACGCGCCGAAAACCACCGCCGGCCTAAGCGTGCGCCGCGTGGGCTGGCACCGCGCAGCCGCTGTGGCAGCCGTCGGGCAGCAGCGCATCTTCGACCTGCACGGTACTGTGGTGAATGTGAAACTCGCGCAGCAAACCGGCCGATAGGCTCGCCAGCCAGGCCGCGTCGGCGCCGCCGGGGCGCACGAGGTGGGCCATGAGGGCCGTGTCGTGGCCATCGCTGCTCATGCTCCAAATGTGCAGGTCGTGCAGGCTCTGCACCCCGGGCTGGCTGAGCATAAATTCCTGCACTTTTTCTAAATCGATGCCATCGGGTACGGCCTGCAAGCCCAGTCGGATGGTATCGCGCAGCAGGCCCCACGAGCCCACGGCAATGACCACCAGCAGCCCCAGGCTGATGAGCGGATCGAGCCAGGTCCAGTGGGTGAAGTAGGTGATGGCCCCGCCAATGACGACACCCAGGCTCACGAGCGCATCGGTGAGCATGTGCAGGTAGGCGCCGCGCACGTTTACGTCATCCTTTTGCCCGGCCCGGAAAAGCCAGGCCGTGAGTCCGTTAACCAAGATGCCAGTGCCGGCCAGCAGCATTACCGCGCCGCCCTTTACGGGCTCGGGGTGGCGCAGGTGGTCGATGGTTTCCCAAAGAATAAACCCCAGCGCGCCGTACAGCAGCGCCGCATTGAGCAGGGCCGCCTGAATGGTGGCGCCCCGGTAGCCAAACGTGTAGCGCCCCGTGGCCGGCCGGCCGGCTAGCCAGGCGGCACCCCAGGCCAGGGCCAGGCTGAGTACATCGCTCAGGTTGTGGCCGGCGTCGGAGAGCAGGGCGGCCGAATTGGCCCAGAGCCCGCCGATGGTTTCGGCAATGACGAACGCCAGGTTCAGCCCGATGCCGATGGCGAAGGCCGCGCTAAACTTGCCGCCAGCCGGTGGCGCGGCGTGCACGTGGCCGGCGTGGGAGTGGTTGTGGTGGTCGTGGGGCATAACCAGGAAAGCCAGGGATTTGAATCTAAACGCAAGCTAGCCATCTTGCATTCATAAGTGGCAGTTAGTGGTAGCGAGCTAGCAACGTGCCAATGGGAATAAGTTACCGCAAGGGTTGCCGCAGCATCTGGTTTTCGGACCTAGCCAATGCATTGATTTATAGCTTAAAATTCCCGCAAAAGTTGCCGCAAAAAGTAGCGCGTTTATCTTCGCGTATGAAGTTGTACACCGACCCGGCCGCGATGGCTCCGTTCACGCCTGAGCTGGATAGTGAACTGGAAAACCTGTCTCTTCAGGTCAGCAACGCCGCCAGCTACTTAGCTGGTACGCTGCACCCGCTCACCGCCCAGGCCGTAGCCGTGTTTTTGCGGCCGATGAATAGCTATTATTCTAATCTAATTGAGGGTCATAACACTAGTCCGCTTGCTATTGCCCGGGCGCTGGCCCAAGACTTCTCAACCGACCACCGCAATCGCAACCTGCAATTGGAGGCCCGGGCCCACATTCTGACGCAGGCGCGGCTGTACGAGCAGTTGCGGGCCGAACCCGCTAGATTTCCCAATCCCTACGTTGCCGAGCTATGGCAATGGCTGCACCGGGAGTTTTACGAGCACCTACCTGCCGATTTTCAGCAGGTTGAGGCAGCAGAAGGTCCCGCCCTGCTAGTAGTACCTGGTGAGCTACGCACGACGGAGGTATACGTCGGGCGGCATATAGCCCCGGCTGCCGCTGCGCTGCCTGCTTTTAGCGAAGTATTCGCCACGCAGTATGATCCTACTCGCAATCGCAGCCGCCTGCGCCAAATAACGCAAGTGGCCGCTGCCCACCACCGCTTTGCCTGGATGCACCCTTTTCCGGACGGTAACGGCCGCGTCGGCCGCCTGCTATCCGACGCTGCCCTGCAAATGGCTGGGCTTGGGGCCGAAGGCCTGTGGTCGATAGGTCGCGGACTGGCCCAGCACGAGCGCCGCTATAAGGAGCTGCTGGCCAATGCCGACCAGCAACGCTACAACGACTACGACGGGCGGGGCAATCTCTCCGAAAAAGCGCTGCGAGCCTTCTGCATTTTCTTTCTGGAAACCGCCCTCGACCAACTGCGCTATATGCGCCAAGTGCTCGCTACTGATGCGATGCTGGATCGCATCCGCGCCTTGGCTGAGTTACTGACAACCCGCCACCGGCTAGCTAAAGAAGCTCGTTTCGTGCTGGAAGAAGTCTTCCTGCGCGGCCAAATAACGCGCCGCGAACTGCCCCGGCTAGTGCAAAAGTCGGAAAATACTGCCCGGAGCATTGCCGAAGCATTGGTGCAGCAGGGCTTGCTCACGACCGGTAACCGCTTTGCACCCTATCAAGTGGCTTATCCTATCCGACTATCGCCAGTACTTTTCCCCGACCTGTATCCGGCCGGGGAAGAAGTCACCCTTTGGCAAGCGATATAGCGAAGACTTACTTACTGATGTTACGCAGCACCTGAACCAGTTTGCTGGAAACAGGCTTTTTCTGCTCTCCTGGAGGTCATTTCCAGCAAGCTGATGTGGGTAGTGCGTAACAGCAGTTACTTAAAGGCCAGCGGCACGACCACTTTCACACTTACGGTGCGGCCGAGGTTGTACACGCCGCGCCGGCCAGTGACGTAGTTGTAGTCGGCGTACTTGAGGCGGCTCAAGTGGCTTTGGTACGCTACATCGAAGAGGTTATTGGCCGTAATAAACAGCGAAAACAGCGGGTGGCCCTGGCCATTGGCCACATCGGTGCCCACGCCGGCGTTGAACAAGGTGTAGGCGGGCGTCGCGGTTTCGGTGTCGAAGGCCGCGAAGTAGCGATTTTGGGCAAACGTCTGCTCGAGCTGAAAGCGGGCGTACATATTGGTCAGGCGCTTGCCCTGGCGGCGGAAATTGCCACGCAGCTCCGATTGGAGCCGGTCGGCCGGGATGAAGGGCAGAAATTTCTGGTCTTCAGGCACGTCGAGCTGGTGGGCGCGCACCATCGAAAACGAGTTTTCGAAGTGCAGCCAGTCGAGTGGGTGGGGGTGAAAGTCGAGGCTGATCTCGCCGCCTAGCAGCCGCGCCTGGCCCTGCACGTAGCGAAATAGCCCAATATCGGGCCCCGTCGACACGAGCGAATCGGAGCCGGCGCGGTTCAGCACCCGGCGCTCGAAAATGTAGTTGTTAATGCTGTTCTCAAAGACATCGATGCTAAAGCGCACGTGGTCGGTCACGTAGCTTACGCCGGCATCGATTTGCAGGCTGGTTTCGGCCTTGAGATCGGGCGCGCCCACCTCGTAGCGAATAGTGCCCTCGTGCACGCCATTGGCCCCCAGCTCAGCAATGTTGGGCGCCCGAAAGCCCCGCGAAATATTGGTTTTCACCGTCAGGCGGTTGTTCAGGCTGTAAGCTGCGCCCAGGCTACCGCTGTAGTTCTGAAAAGTGCTCAGGAAGCCCGCAAACTTGGTTTCGGCCCCCGGCGTGGTGCTAGCCGTGGGGCGCTCGTTGGCATCGAGGTACAGGCTTTGGGCCGAAATGCGGCGCACATCGTAGCGCAGCCCGCCGCTGAGGTCGAGGCCGCCAAACGACTTTTTGAGCACCCCAAACCCGCCGCCTTCGCTCATATTATACGCCGGAATAAGAAATTCACTCCCCAAGTTGCGGTTTTGCTGGTGCAGACCGGTGGTGCCCACGGCCAGGTTCCAGCCGCTCAGTTCGGGCAGGAAGTAGCGCACGGCGTAGTCCACGGTGCGCAGCTGGAAATAAAGCTGCGGCTCGTCGGGATTAAGGGCGTCGCCAAACTCGCGGCGCAGGTTCTGCTGGTAATTGACTTGCAGCGTGAGTCGCCCCCCTTTATCGCCGATAATGAAGTTGTTATCGGTACCAAAGCGCAGGTGGTTAACGCGTTGGCGCGGCACCTGCAAGGCATAGCCCGAGTGGTTGTCGGTCACGACCTGCGACTCGACCTGCCCGCCCACCGCCACGTCGCGCACAAAGCGCCCGGTGAGGCTGTCGCGGCCGCCCTCGACGAGGCCCAGGTTTTGGTTGAAGGTACTGAAGGTGAGGTGCGAGTAGCCCCAGCTTTTGTTCAGGCCCACGTAGCCGTTGG
>CAZERY010000208.1:0-5893 GCA_964514915.1 uncultured Hymenobacter sp. | reverse complement strand
TCATCTTTTACTTGCTTCGTAAACACAGTTCATGCTGAGCCCAGCGAAGCATCTCTACCGCGCAAGTAATCTTAACGCTTAGAGTTAGTTACGCAGTAGAGATGCTTCGGCAAGCTCAGCATGACGCGCCATTTTTACCATAAAGTAATTAGCGACGGGTACTTAATGGGAAGTAATTGCGCTTAAAGCTGCGGTTACAGGTATTGCAAGCGAAAAAGAGGTTAGCCCAGTCGTAGGCCAGCCAGTAGTAACCGGGCTTGGATAGCTGCTTATCAGCTTTGCGCTGCTTGTAGCCGTTTTTAGGCCGGAAGTGCTCGACATCGCCGGGGTTATTATCCAGAAAGTAGCGTTCACAGTAGCAGCACTTTTCATGTTGCTCAGCTATGAGCAGGGCTTTCACCGCTTGGTCATTGTAGATGGAAGCAGCTACGTGCAGGCGCTTATTGCCCGCTACGCGACAGGCAGCAGGGTCACTATCAAAATAGGCTTCGAGGACGAGCCGGGCCGCTGGGCCACCCAGCGCAGTAAGTAGCGCACTCGGCGCGGCACCCTTTTGCACCTGAATCATACGGGCCAGAGCTAAGAGGGTGCTTGGTTGAGGCGAGCCATTAGCTCGCGCAGGATTTCGGCTTCTTCGGCTTCGCCACCGACGCTGCCCATTGGTTGGCCTTCTAGCTCCAATGTCAGGTCGTCTAGCTCACGGCGCTGTTTAACCGTCAGTTTTTCCTTGTTGAGTAAGGTAACCTGACGGACTAGCTTCTTCTCGGTGTCGAGCGAGCGGGCGGTTTCGAGGTTGAAGAAAACACTGGTTAGAATCTGGTCCACGCGCCAGCCGCGCACATCTACCGGGTTGGCATACACCTTGGTTTGGTTGCCGTCGCGGCGTAGCAGTATCACATTGGCTTGTTCGTCGCCAGCGGCCAACACTACCAAGGGGCTGTGCGCGGTGGCGATGAACTGGGTTTCGGGGAAGATTTTGCTCAGGATGCTGAGCAGCTCTCGCTGCCACTTCGGATGCAAATGCAAGTCGATTTCATCAATCAGGACAATGGCGGACTCGGCCAAGGGATTGTCACTTTCAGGATAGCGGATGTACAGCTTGCTGGCTAAATCAGTAAGCCAGACCACCAGCGTTTGGTAGCCTAAGCTCATATCCCGCAAACGTACCCAAGCATCATGCAGTAGAAATTGCAGGCTTATTTGAGGCTTTTGGGGAGTGCCGGCAGCGACAATTTGCAGTTTAGTGACGCCGGGTAGCACGTCTATCAGCATCTTCTCTACCCGGTCGCGGGCATCAGCTAATTGTTTGTTTTTCTCACCAGCTAGCTTGCTGCCGTAGTCGATATTTAGAAACCACTCTTCGGGGTTCAGTAGGTCGGCGCGGTCGTTGAAGAGGCTAGCGCAGGTGTCCCCTACTTCATTTGTTTCGCTGAGAGATGAATCACTGACGGTTCGGCTTGCTCCGTAACCGTAGCAAAAAAGCCCCTCTAGTGTCTTAGGAATAGATTCCACACGCAAGTGATACTTACTCGTTATTTCATCATGCTTACCTAGTATCTGAATTGCATATTCTGAATCGTGCGTAGGTGCTTTCACAAGGTGCAAATCACCAATATGAGCACTGTAATTTATCAGAGTTGTGTGTTCGCTTTTATTTCTTGTTGGCCACCACTTTGTTTGCCAATCATAATCAAAGTTGGGGTCTAGAAACTCTCCATCAGGAAATAACTCCTTAGTTGGTGATACTCCAACTGCCGCCAATGCCTTCAACACCGTCGTCTTCCCCACCCCATTATCCCCCAGAATAATCGTCCACTGCGCCGGCCTCCCATCCTTCCGGGCAAAGGAAATCGTCTGCTTCTCCCCGAAGCTGCGCACGTTTTCCAGGCTCAACGAGAGGAAGTAAGCAGGGGGCGGCGGGGTAGGTTTGGTAGCCATCACGAAGGATAAATAAACGGAGCGGAGTGCCCCAAAAGTAACAGACCCGCCGGGTTGCGGCGGGTCTGAGTCATACAAAGCTTGTGGACGGGTTTACTGCGCCAGGGCCGCGTACTGCGCCTCGGTATCGACGTCGGTAGCGCCGCCGGGAAAGCCTACGGTGGGCAAGTGAGCGTACTGCTGCAACAGCTCGCGGGCGCCGGCCGCGCCACGCAGCTCCAGCAGCTGCGAGAAGATCTCGCGGCTGAAGAGCGCCGGCACGCCTTGAGTACCCGCGTAGGCGGAAGCGACTACGGCCTGGCCAGTGGCCTGAAACTGCACGATGAGCTGGCCGATTATCTCTTCGGTGAGCAGTGGCTGGTCACAGAGCATCACCACGATGGCGTCCACTTTAGGGCCTTCGGCGGCGGTTTCGAGCTTGGCGAGGCCGGCGGCAATGCTGCCGCCCATGCCATCGGCCCAGCTATCGTTGCGCACTACGTGGAAGGGCAGGCCATCGATTTCGGGCAGCAGCTCGTCGTGCAGGGCACCGGTCACGAGCACGAGCGGGCGGCAGGAGCTGGCGGCGGCTACTTCGGCGGCGTGGCGCAGCAGCGTCTGGCCTTGGTAGGGCAGCAGCTGCTTGGGGCGAGCGAGGCGGGAAGACGAGCCGGCGGCGAGTAGCAGCAAGCCAACGATGGCGGTAGAGTCGTTGTGCATGAGAGAGGTAGCCAGCGGGTGTTTAGTAAACACAAAAGAACGTCATACTGCGCTTGTCGAAGCATCTTGCCTGCGTCGTTGAGCCAATAACTCAGCGGCGCAGTAGAGATGCTTTGCAAAGCTCAGCATGACGTTCTACCTTTTTTGATCTTAACTTAAATTACCTCCACCGGACTAGCTCGGCAGGCCGGACATCATCACGGTATCGGGGGTCATGGGTAGGGAACGCAGGCGCTTGCCGGTGGCGTGGTACACGGCATTGGCGACGGCGGCGGCCGTGCCTACGAAGGCAATTTCCCCGATGCCCTTCACGCCCATCGCGTTGATGTGAGGGTCGTGCTCCTCCACAAACTCCACAGTCATGTCGGGGATATCGGCACTTACCGGCACGTGGTAGTTGGCCAGGTCGGCGTTGGTGTAGCGGGCAAAGCGCGTGTCGCGCTCAGTGGCTTCCATCAGGGCCGAACCGATGCCCATAATGGCTCCACCAATAATCTGGCTGCGAGCGGTCTGGGCATTGAGGATGCGGCCCGCGCCAATCACGCTCACCCACTTCGATACGTGTATCGTGCCTAGCTCGCTATCGACGCGCACCTCGCAAAAGTGTGCCCCAAACGAGTGCATGGAGTGCTCCGACTCGGGCTGCTTGCTGCCTTGGTTGCCGGTGTCGGCGGGGCTGCCAGCGCGGCCCGATTCGTAGCCCGCGCCGTATTTGCCGCGGGCAAAGCCCTCAATGTCGGTAAGATCGGCGCGCTTCATCAGGTCAGCGTAGCTCTCACCTTTAGCCGGCGTCTTTTTCAGGAATAAGCGGCCTTTCTCCACCGTCACGTCTTCGGGCTTAGCTTTGAAGAGCGGCGATTTCTTGTCCATAACGGCAATCTTGATAAGCTTCTGCCACAAGTCGTCGGCTGCCAAAAAGATGGACGACGACACGGTGCCGGCTGCCGTCGAGCCGCCCGAGTTGGGGGCCGTGGGCATGTTGGTGTCGCCCAGTTCGAAGCGGATTTTCTCCACGGGCAAACCCAGCGAGTCGGCGGCTACCTGCGTCATCACGGTGTAGGTGCCGGTGCCCAGGTCGGTAGCGCCGCTCTGCACCACGGCGTGGCCGTCGGCGTAGAGGCGAGCGCGGGCGGTGCCCTGCGAGCTGTGCACGGGGTAGCTGGCGGTAGCCATGCCCATGCCCACGAAGTAGCGACCATCGCGGGTGGCGCCGGCCTTGGGGTTGCGCTTGCTCCAGCCAAACAGCTCAGCGCCCCGGGCGTAGCACTGCTTGAGACTCTTGCTGCTCCACGGCTGACCGGTGCTGTAGTCGTGCTCGGCGTAGTTGCGCAGCCGGATTTCGATGGGGTCTACCCCGAGCCGGGCGGCTAGGTCGTCCATCGAGCACTCAATCGCAAATGAGCCCGGCCCCTCGCCCGGCGCCCGCATGAAAGTAGGCGTCATAAAGTTGGCCCGCGCCAGCTCGTAGCTCGACTCAAACGTGGGCGTCGCGTAGAGCATGTCCACAATCTTGGAGTTGGGCTCGGCGTAGTTATCCCAGGGTGAAGTAGTCGATACCTTGGTGTGAATCAAGGAGGTAAGCTTGCCGTCGGCCGTGGCCCCGAGCTTCACTATCTGCTCTTGGTCTTCGCGGTGGCCCATGCTCGTAAACATCTGGGGGCGGGTCAGCATCAGCTTCACCGGGCGGCCTACCGCCTTGGCGGCCTGCACCGTGAGCACGGTATGCGGCCAGCACGAGCCCTTGCAGCCAAAGCCGCCACCGAGGTACTTGGTAATCACGCGAATCTGCTCGCGGGGCAGGCCCGTCATGGCCGACAACGTGGTTTGGGTACGCGTCACGCCCTGGGTCGATTCGTACACCGTCAGCTTGCTGTCACCTTCCCAGTAAGCTGTAGTCGAGCCGGGCTCCATCGGGTTGTGGTTGTGCACCGGGTGGTAGTAGGTGGCCGTCAGCTGGATGGGCGAGCTGTTGAAAGCCCCCTGGGCGTCGCCGCGCCGGGTGTGACCGTCGGTTTTGCCATCCTGCACCTTCTCAGGGTTATACAGCTGCGCCTTGGGGTCGTGGAAGGTAGCAATGGGCTGGCCACCACTCTGATACGTCACCTTTACCAGGGTAGCGGCGTGCATGGCGTGCTCCAGAGTATCGGCCACGACCATTGCTACGGGCTGGTTGGAGTAGAAAATCTCGTCGCTGGTGAGCGGCATAAAGCCCATCGGTGCGCTCGTGGCTTTTTTGCCTTCGGGCGTGTCAGGCGTTTTGGCCAGCTTGGGCATATTCTGGTGCGTAAGCACCGCGATAACGCCCAGCTCGCGAGCCGCGGCCGTGGTGTCGATGCTTTGAATTTTGCCCTTGGCAATGGGGCTGGTGGCGAACACCCCGTACGTAAGCCCCGGCAGCGGAAACTCGGCCGAGTACTTCGCCTTGCCGGTTACCTTGTCGCGGCCATCGATGCGAACGAGGGGCTTGCCCACCGCGCCGTCAGGCTGGTCAGTGAATTGCGGTTCCATTTTCAATTATCAATTAACAGTTATCAATTATCAATTAGCAGCTATCAATAAACCAGGGACAACGAAAAGTATCCTTTATAAGCAAGTGATAATTGCTCATTGATAACTGATGATTGACTTACGCGGTCAGTTCCAGCAAGGCACGCACCAGGGTGCGTTGCGCCAGCTCGACCTTGAATTTGTTGTGCTCGCGCGGGGCAGCATCGCGCACGGCCAGCGCCGCCGCGGCGCGGAAGTTGTCTTCCGTCGGCGCTTTGCCCACGAGGGCTTTCTCTACGGCCGGCACGCGCCAGGGCACCGTGCCCACGCCCCCGAGCGCCACCCGCGCCGAGCGGATGGTGCCGCCCTGCACATCGAGGCCCACGGCGGCCGACACCAGCGCGTAGGCGTACGAAGCCCGGTCGCGCACCTTGAGGTAGTGCGACTTACGGGCGTGCGCCGCCGATGGCACCGTGATGGCCGTGATAATCTCGCCGGGCTGCATGTGCGTTTCGATGTGTGGCGTGCTGCCGGGCACCTTGTAGAAATCAGTTAGCGGCAAGGTGCGCGTCTGGCCTTTGGCGTTTTCCAACGTCACCTTGGCTTCGAGGGCCACCAGGGCTACGGCCAGGTCGGAAGCATTGGTAGCAATGCAGTTTGGGCTGGTGCCGAAGATGGCCAGGTTGCGGTTGTCGCCATCCTGGGCGGGGCAGCCCGAGCCGGGCACCCGCTTGTTGCACGGAAACGCCACGTCGCGGTAGTAGCCGCA
>CAZERY010000207.1:0-5921 GCA_964514915.1 uncultured Hymenobacter sp. | reverse complement strand
TGGCCGCCGGCCACCGCCTCGGCAACCACACCCAGCACCACCGCAGCGCCTGGAATACGCCCCGCGCCACCTACCTGGCCGGGGTGGCCGAGTGCCAGCAGTATGTAGCTGCTAGCTATGAGCTGCTAGCTATGAGCTCTTCAGGAGAAGATAAAGAGGTAACAGGTAATATTTTAGAGAAAAATAAACAGCTAACAGCTAGTAGCTATCAGCTAATAGCTAATCAAATGGCTACTCAAAAGCCGCTGTTCCGCCCGCCCTACGGCCGCCTCACCTGGCCCTTGCTGCGGCAGCTGCGCCCCCAGTATCGGGTTATTATGTGGTCGCTGCTCACCCGCGACTACGACGCCAACCTGCCTCCCGAGCGTGCGTTGCGCCTCGCGCTGGCCGCTACCCGCCCCGGCGACATCATCGTGCTGCACGACTCACGCAAGGCTAGCCGCTCGCTGCGCTTTCTGCTGCCGCGGCTGCTGGCGCACTACGGCGAGCAGGGGTATGAATTTGCAGCTTTATAACCAGCGGGCCGACTTAATATGCTGATTATCTGCGTTGCGTATTGCGGCCTGTGGCTAGCTTGGCTAAGCTACATCATCTGGCGGCTGGCCAGCCGGGCCGGGGCGCCCGCGCCGCTGCCCACGCCGCTGCCGCGCGTCAGCATTCTTATCGCGGCCCGCAACGAAGAAGCTGCCCTGCCGCGGTGCCTGGCCAGCGTGCGAGCCCTGGCTTATCCGGCGCACCTGCTCGAAGTGCTGGTGGGCGACGATGCCAGCACCGACCGCACCCGCGCCGTGGCCGAAGCGGCGATGCCGGGTTTTGCGGGCTGCTTCCGGGTAGTTTCCATTACCGAAACTATGGGCTCGGCCCGCGGCAAAGCCAACGTGCTCGCCCACCTGGCCCACCACGCCACGACCGACTACCTGCTGCTGACCGATGCCGATATTGCCCTGCCTACGACCTGGGTGGCGGGCCTGCTGGCCCACGCCGCCCCGCAGGTGGGCACCGTCACGGGCCTCACGGTAGTGCAGGGCCCCGGCCTGCTGGCGCAGTTGCAAGGCCTCGACTGGCTGGTGTCGCTGGCCTCGATGCAAGTTGCCACCGACGCAGGCCAGCCCATGACGGCCATGGGCAACAACATGCTCGTGACCCGCGCCGCCTACCAGGCCACCGGTGGCTACGAAGCCTTGCCGTTGTCCATCACCGAAGATTTTGCGCTTTTCCAGGCCGTAAATGCGCAGGGCTACGGGTTTCGGCAGCTGTTTGAGCCGGCCGTGCGCGCGGCCTCCCTACCGGCTGGCAGCTGGGCCGCGCTGTTGCGGCAACGCCTGCGCTGGGTGCGCGGCGTAGCAGCGCTACCGCGCCAGGTGCAGGTGAGCTTGCTATTGTTTAGTGGCTATTGGTTGGCGGTGGTGGGCGTACTGCTGCTGGGCCCGGCTAGCTGGGCCTTGGGGGCGATGCTGCTGAAAATAGCCTGGCAGGGCTGGTTGATGTGTGTTGCTAGTCGCCGAGCTGGCTTACCTGCGCCGGCTTGGTACCTAGTGGTTGGCTATGAGTTTTTCTCTTTGGTCCTCACTACCAACTTGGCCCTTAGTCGGTTGCTGGGCCCCCGGGGTGTCGAGTGGAAAGGCCGCCAGTATCAATGAGGCGCCCACGGCCGCGCTTTTTCTATGTATCCTGCGGCCCCGGCGCCGCTACAAACTATGCTGACCATCCGCCCCATTACCGCTGCCCAAACCTACGCCCTGCGCCACGCCGTGCTGTGGCCCGGCCGGCCGATCGCCTACGTGCAGCTGCCCGACGATGACGCCGGCCAGCACTTCGGTGCCTTCGAGCAGGAAGAGCTGGTAGCGGTCATTTCGCTGTTCATCACCCCCGACGGCCTGGCACGGTTTCGCAAGTTTGCCACCGCCGTGGGCCGGCAGGGGCGGGGCATCGGCTCGGCACTGCTGGCCCACGTGATTGAGGTGGCGCGGGCCCAGGGCGCCCCGGCGATCTGGTGCGATGCCCGCCAAACTGCCCTGCCGTTTTACCAGCGCTTTGGGCTCGCCCCCGAGAGCGCCGTTTTCTACAAAGGCGAGCTTTCCTACCTGCGCCTTCAGCGTTCTTTGTTATAAATAAGTAATTGACAGTGAAATTAATAGAAACTCACGCCCACCTGTACTCCGAGCAGTTTAAGGCCGACCGGGCCGAGGCGCTGCACCGCGCCGTAGCGGCCGGAGTCGGCACCATCCTGCTGCCCAACATCGACCACACCAGCATCGACGCCATGCTCGAGCTGGAAGCCGCGGCTCCCACTACCTGCTACGCCATGATGGGCCTGCACCCCTGCTCCGTGGGCCCGACGTTCGAGAAAGAGCTTCAGCTGCTCGAAGACTGGCTGGCCCGGCGGCCCTTCGTGGCCATCGGAGAGTGCGGCATTGACCTCTACTGGGATAAAGCCTATCTGCCACAGCAGCAAGAGGCGTTGCGCAGGCAGCTGCGCCTGGCCAAGCAGTACGACTTGCCGATTGTGCTGCACACCCGCAGTGCCTTTGAGGAAGCTTATCAACTAGTTGCCGAAGCCCAGGATGGCACCCTGCGCGGCGTATTTCACTGCTTTTCCGATGGGCTGGCCGAGGCCGAGCGCATTATTGGTTTGGGCTTTAAGATGGGCATTGGCGGCGTAGCTACCTTCAAAAATGGCGGCCTCGACAAGGTGCTGCCCCACATCGGCCTGGAGCATTTGGTGCTCGAAACTGATTGCCCCTACCTCGCGCCAGTGCCTTACCGGGGCAAGCGCAACGAGCCGGCCTACCTGCCGCTGGTGCTGCACCGCCTGGCCGCGCTGCTGGGCCAGGCGCCCCAAGCAGTGGCCGAGGCTACCACGCGCACCGCGCAGCAACTGTTCCGGCTTCCGGAGTAGGTTTTGCCTTATCACCGCGTTCTTTGCCCTCTATGCCCACCGTTATTGTCCCCGAGTTGCCGCTGCTAGCCTTGCCTACCGCTGTCGCGGCCACCGATGCGATGGCACCGCGCTTGCTCATTTTGTACACGGGCGGCACGGTGGGCATGGCCGTCAATCGCCAGCAGGAGCTGGTGCCGATGCACTTCGACAAGCTCGACCAGGTGATGCCCGAACTGCGTCAGCTCCCGTATCACCTTGAGCTGCTCGCCTTTACCGAGCCCATCGACAGCAGCAACATTGTGCCCGCCGACTGGATCCAGCTGACCCAGCTCATTGGGCGGCACTACGCCGATTTTGATGGCTTTGTGATCTTGCACGGCACCGACACGATGGCCTATTCGGCGGCGGCGCTCAGCTTTCTGCTCGAACACCTGGGCAAGCCTGTCGTGTTTACCGGGGCGCAGGTGCCGGTGGGGCGCACGCGCTCCGACGCTACCCGCAACTTGCTCACGGCCCTGGAGATAGCCGCGGCCCGCCATCCGCAGGCTTATACCATGCGGCTGCCCGAAGTAGGGGTGTTTTTCAACGACGTGCTCATTCGGGGTACGCGCGCCAAAAAGGTCGAAAGCCAGCAGTTTGCCGCCTTCAAAAGTGAAAACTACCCGCCGCTGGTTCGCGCGGGCATCAACCTCGACTTCGACGACAAAAGTATTCGCCTGCTGCCCGCCGCCCCACTCAAAATCCACACCCGGCTTGAGGAGAAAGTAGCCGTGCTGCGGCTTTTTCCGGGCATCACGGCGGCCGTGGTCGAGGCCGTGCTCAGCGTGCCGGGCCTGCGCGGCTGCGTGCTCGAAACCTATGGCTCGGGCAATGCGCCCACCGCGCCCTGGTTTTTGGCTTGCCTCAAACGGGCCCAGCAGCGCCAGGTGAGCATCCTCAACGTGAGCCAGTGCGAAGAAGGTCGCGTGGTGCAGGGCCACTACGAAACGAGCGCCCGCCTCACCGACCTCGGCGTGATTGGCGGCGACGACATCACGACCGAAGCCGCCATTACCAAGCTCATGTTTGTGCTCGGGTTGGAACTGGAGGAGGCCGCCACGCGCCGTCTGCTCGCTCAGGATTTGCGCGGTGAAATCAACCGGAGCTAGCCCTCCCTCACCCCGGCGGCGTTGCTATTGCCGATAAACGCGCTCCCCGAGGGTTATCATTAGCCATTATCTCCCTATCTTTGCAGCCCACTCAGAGAGGTGTCCGAGTGGTCGAAGGAGCACGCCTGGAAAGTGTGTATAGCCCAAAAGGTTATCGTGGGTTCGAATCCCATCCTCTCTGCTAAAAAAGCCTCTGGCATTGCGCCAGGGGCTTTTTTTGTTTAAGGGAGATGGTTTGGGGAACAAAGCTGGTAGTACTTCAAACGACCCACAGCGCCGGCAGTTGAGGTTGAAGTAGGTGTATAGAACGGTTCTCAAGCTGGTGCACGGTACCCCACCCCCGGCCTCTCTCCCGAAGGAGAGGGGCCGGGGGTGGGGTACCGCAAGGAGGGCAGCCATATACACCAACCTGAAAACTGCTCTAGGTAGTAAGGTACTTAAGCGGGCCTCCTCGTGCGAGGCAAACGGCTCTCGTAGTAGCAGTAACTCCGCTTTGAGGGTGCTCTAGTCTGCTTCCGCTTGGGCATTGTCATAAGGGTTGCCCGGCCGATTAAAACTGGGCAAGCCACCCGCGTCGGTAATCCGTTGCTCGTATACTGACTGCCGATTACGCTGCTACTGGGATGTAAAAAAGCCCCCGCTACGGGCGTAGCTTGTCCTTACCCAAATCTTTTTCTGCCTTTCCCGAAATAACGCCAAGGCCCTTTTTTGCTGGCTGACCCCGCTTTAAAAGCGGCAAATCAGATAGGCGTGCGTGCGAAAACGCCCTTCCAGCCACATGGCCGGAAGGGCGTTTGAGTTTTGGGTAAGGACAAGCTACGGGCGTAGCAGGGGCTAGTAGTAGGACGGGCCGGCACACCCGGCACCGCATCTACTGTTCAGTCAGCTTTGTGCAGCATGTGGCCAGCGTTTTCGGGGCGTACTTCAGTGTTGCCGTCCAATTTGTGCTGAATGTCCAATTTGCCCGTCGGCTCCTTTTTGAGGTCAGCGGGCACTTGGGCACCCGCGCTGCTTTTGGAAATGGTAGTGCCACCGTCTACATAGTAGATAGCACCGGTTACGTAGCTGGCCTCGTCGGAAGCCAAGAATAAGTACACGTTGGCTACCTCCTCGGTAGTGCCACGGCGGCCCATCGGCACGCCCTCGGTAGTTTGCTTTTCCATTTCAGCCGTCATCGGGCCGGTTTCTTTGTGGGTCCAGGCCGTATCAATGGGGCCAGGGCCTACGCAATTGGCGCGCACACCGTGCTTGGCCTGTTCCGCGGCAATACCTTTGGTGAAGGCATGGTTAAAACCTTTGGTGCCGCCGTAAGGAGTATTCATTGGCTCGCCCATGTGGCCAGCCTCCGAACCAGCCGTTACGATGTTGCCGTGGGTTTTCTGCAATTCGGGCAGCGCGGCCCGGCTCATGTGGAAGGTGGTGTAAATATTATTCTTCACCATATACTCGAAGGCTTCCACCGGATATTCATCCAGCTCGCTCGCAGCCGGAAAGGTCCCCGCGTTATTCACTAGGATATCAAGCTGACCAAATTCTCCCACGGCAGTCTGCACGCAGGCTTCGGCTACGGCCTGGCTCGACAGGTCACCTTCAAAGCCGGTGGCTCGCCCACCCGCCGCTTTGATTTCGTCTACCACGGCCTGCACGGGGTCTTGTGGGAAGCCAGCGACGACAACGGCCGCGCCTTCTTGGGCAAATTTCTTGGCAATGGCCTCGCCGATGCCGGCACCACCACCAGTCACGATGGCTACTTTATTCTGAAGTCGGTTCATAAAATTAGGAGAAGTGAGAGTGGAGTGTCTTTCTTACTATTTTTTGGGTGCAGGGGTTATCGTGATTATACTCGTCACGAAGTAAGTTGCGCGTCGATAATATGAAACTTACGGGTCAGT
>CAZERY010000206.1:0-5928 GCA_964514915.1 uncultured Hymenobacter sp. | reverse complement strand
GAAAAGGATGGAACCGATGCAGCCCTTACCGAGCGCCTAGCGCGCCTCGATGAGTTGCTGGCTGGCGTGGTGCTAACGGCCTAGCGGCCCCCGCGCACCAACCCGTTTCGTTGGCCCGGCCGGGCGCGGAGAAGGCAATTGGCCTTCGGCGTTTCGGCTCGGGTTTTTGTCGTGGCTATGGTCGTGATTCACTTCATTTCCATAACTCCATGTCATCCATATTTTTATATTGTGCGCTAGCCGCCATCATCGCCCTTGTAGTGGGCGTGTTGGTAGGGCGCCAGCTTGCCGGCAAAGCCCGGCAAGACCTTGAGGGCCAGGCGAAAGCCCAGGCCCAGGCAATCCTCGACGAAGCCGAGACCCAGGCCACTCGCACCCGCGACGAGCGCATTCAGCAGTCGAAGGATAAGTTTCGCAACCTGAAGAACGAGTACGAGCAGGAGCAGAAGCGTCAGCGGCGCGAATTTGAGCAGGAAAGCCAGCGCCTCAAGGCTGCCCTCGACCAGGAACTAACCGAGCGCCGCCAGGGCGTACTGGCCCAGGAGCAGAGTATCAAGCACCTGACCGACACCACGCAGAAGCAGCTCGAACAGCTTCAGCACAAAGAAAAAGAGCTGGAAGGCACCCGCGAAAAGCTGCACGCCGACGCTGAGCAGCAGCGCACCCGTTTCGAGCAGCAGGAAGAAAAGCGCCAGCACAAGCACGAAACGACCCTGGCCGAGCTGCAAGCCAAGCAGCACGAAGCCGAAGAGCAGCTGCATCAAGTGCAGAGCCAGCTCGAAAAAGTAGCTGGCCTCACCGCCGCCGAAGCCCGCGAGCAACTAGTTGAAAGCCTGCGCAATGAGGCGCAGCTACAAGCCAGCTCCTATATCAAGGATACCGTGGCGCAAGCCAAGCTCACGGCTACTAAGGATGCCAAGAAAGTAGTGCTCGAAACCATCCAGCGCACCGCTTCGGAGCACGCGATTGAAAACTGTGTGTCGGTATTCAACATTGAAAGCGACGATGTGAAGGGCAAGATTATCGGTCGCGAAGGCCGTAACATCCGGGCGCTGGAAGCCGCGACGGGCGTCGAAGTCATCGTGGACGATACGCCGGAAGCCATTATTATCTCCGGTTTTGACCCGGTACGCCGCGAAATCGCTCGCCTCTCGCTGCACTTGCTGGTAAAAGACGGCCGCATTCACCCGGCCCGGGTGGAGGAAATAGTGGCCAAGACGACCAAAAAAATCGAGGAAGAAATTATTGAAATCGGTGAGCGTACGGTTATCGACCTTGGCATTCACGGCCTGCACCCCGAACTGATTCGGATGGTCGGCCGCATGCGTTTCCGCTCGTCTTACGGCCAAAACTTACTGCAACACAGCCGTGAAGTGGCCAACCTGTGCGCTACTATGGCTGCTGAGCTGGGCCTCAACGTGAAGCACGCTCGCCGCGCCGGGCTGCTGCACGACATCGGCAAGGTGAGTACCGAAGAACCCGAGCTGCCCCACGCCATTTTGGGTATGGAGATGGCCAAGAAGTATAAGGAACACCCCGATGTAGTGAACGCTATTGGCGCCCACCACGATGAGATGGAAATGACGGCTCTCATTTCGCCCATTGTGCAGGCGTGCGATGCTATTTCGGGCTCGCGCCCCGGCGCCCGGCGCGAAATGATGGAAAGCTACATCAAGCGCCTGCGGCAGCTAGAGGAAACGGCTGGGGCTTTTAAAGGAGTAAACCAGACGTACGCCATCCAAGCTGGTCGCGAGCTAAGGGTGATAGTCGATGCCGAAAACGTGAGCGACGAGCGCGCTGGCGAGCTCAGCTTCGAGATTTCGCAAAAAATCGAGAAGGAGATGCAATATCCTGGTCAAATTAAAGTGACTGTTATTCGGGAGATGCGTTCGGTGGCTTACGCCAAGTAGCGTCTTTGTCGCATAGCAAAAGAACGTCATGCAGAGCCTGTGAAGCATCTTGCTTTGCGCCGTGAGGATAAGAATCCAGCGACGCGAGCAAGATGCTTCACAGGCTCTGCATGACGTTCTTTTTAATTCGCTATAAAACCCGCTGCCTCAGAGTTTTCACATGAGTAAACTTAGTGCTGCTTTCTTCGTCCTGCTCGGCGCGCTGGCTAGCGCTTCGTGCGTGCGCAATCCTTATGCCGCCACCAACCGCGTGTATCGGCAGCAAGCCAAGCAGCTGGCTAGCCAGCTGCGCGCCCAGCCCACCACGCTGGCCGATAGCCTGCCGCCCCCACCTTACTGGGTAGGCACCGTCAATTTTAATTTGCGCAAGCCCAACTACGTCATCATCCATCACACAGCGCAGCACAGTACCGAGCAGACGCTCAAGACGTTCGCTGCGGTTAAGCCGCAGGTGAGCGCGCACTACGTGATTGGGCGCGACGGGCAAACTTACCACCTGCTCAACGACTACCTGCGGGCCTGGCACGCCGGAGTGGCGCGCTGGGGTAGCATCAGCGACGTCAATTCGGTATCGGTTGGTATTGAGTTGGATAACGACGGCACCGAGCCATTTCAGGAAGCCCAACTGGCTAGCCTATTGAAAGTACTGGCTAGTCTGAAGCGCACCTACAACATCCCAGCAGCCAACTTTATCGGCCACGGAGACATCGCCCCAACGCGCAAAAATGACCCGAGCGCTTTATTTCCCTGGCCGCGGTTGGCGGCGCGCGGCTACGGCCTATGGTACGATGCAGCCGTACTCACCGACACCACCGCTGCGCCCTTTGCTGCCGATTCGCTGGGGCAGCCGCTACCGGGCCTCACGCCCCGCGAGGCGTTACGCATTATTGGTTACGACACGCAAGATCTGCCAGCCGCCATCGTGGCCTTCAAGCGTCACTTTGTGCAAACTGACGTCAGCCCAATTCTCACTGATAATGACCGGCGCATTCTCTATGCGCTCTGTCGCAAGTATTTATAGTGTGTGCTGGCTGCGACAAACACAAAATAGAGAGCCGCGAGCTACTAAGCTTGCGGCTCTCTATTTTATAGCTTATTCGGAAGTTGCCACTAGTAAACGGAAACAGTAGGCTAGTTTCGTAGACGCAAAGTGGCTAGTAGCTTATTGGTCACCTTTGAGCTGGTCTTCGCCGCCGTAAGGTGCGCCGGCGGTAATGTCACCTCGCAGGCCACCGGTGCTTTGGCCGGGCCCAAATCCGGGCTGGGGAGCGGTGGTATCGTTTTCTTTTCCGGTGGGTAACGGTGCATCGGGTGCCATCGGCGCGTTGGTAAGGGCGTCGGTCGGGACAGTACCAGCTTCGGTCCCGCTAGCCCCACCGCCCGTAATGGCGGCTACTTTGGCCACGTACTCACGCTTGGCATCTTCTTCCGACGTGCCCTTATACTTATCCCACGATTCCCACTGCGCCTGCGAAAGCCCGGCGGGTCCATTGGGCTGGTCAGCCTCATCGGCATCGACTTCGCCGGTTTTCATGTTAACATCGCCATCAGTGGCCTGCTTGTAAAGGCCATATAGCTCCGTCATGTGGTGCGCAGCTTCGGCATCCGATAAATTATTGACCTGCTGCACGGCAGCTTCAAATTGCTGTTGTAAATCCATGGGGTGGGGAGAGGAAAAACCAAAATTCGCCGCCGAATAGGCCAGCCCTAAGTGTACTACCCCAATGCGGTGCAGGTTGCGCCAGTGCTAAAATGAAGTTTTGCTTACCTGTTTAGCCCATGGCTGGCAGCTAAGCTAGCTAGCCGCGTATCTTTGCCATCTAGCTATGTGTGGAATAACCGGCGCCTACGCCTTCTCCGATTCCGGCCGCTTGGCCCTGACCCGCCTGCAAGCGGCCACCGATGCTATCGTGCGTCGGGGGCCCGATTCGCAGGGGCATTTTGTGTATGACAGTGTGGGCCTGGGCTTTCGCCGGTTAGCCATTCTCGACCTTTCGGCCGATGGCAACCAGCCCATGACCGACGAGTCGGGCCGCTACACTATCGTGTTTAATGGGGAAATTTTCAATTTCCGCGAGCTGCGCGAAAAGCTGGTTCGCAAAGGCTACCGCTTTCACTCACAGACCGATACCGAAGTTATTCTTAACTTGTACATCAGCGAAGGCCGGAGCTTTATAAAAAAGCTCAACGGCTTTTTTGGTTTCGCGATTTACGATAAGGAAGAAAATTCTCTTTTCATCGCCCGCGACCGCTACGGCGTGAAGCCGCTGCACGTGTACCGCGACGAAGACCAACTCCTGTTTGGGTCCGAGCTGAAGTCGCTGCTAGCCTTGGGCGTGCCGCGCAAGCTCGATTACGTGGCCCTCAGCCAGTATTTGCAGCTCAACTATATCCCGGGGCCAGCCACTATTTTCAAGGGTATCAAGAAGCTGTTGCCAGGCCACTACCTGTTTATTCAGGGCGATAAGGTGGTGCGTAAGCGCTGGTACAAAGTGCCTTACGACCCCAAAAAGGTCGCTAAAAATAAGCTCACGTATGATGAGCAGCAAAAGAAGCTCGTGACGCTGATGGACGAGGCAGTGGAGCGCCGCCTCATTTCGGATGTGCCGCTCGGCTCCTTTCTCAGCGGTGGCATCGATTCGAGCGTAGTGACCGCGCTGGCTACCCGCCACACGCCGCACCTCAACACATTTAGCATCGGCTTTCGTGACGAGCCATTCTTTGACGAAACCAAGTATGCCAACCTGGTAGCGAAGATGCACAACACCAACCATACGGTGTTTTCGCTGAGCAACAATGACTTGTATGAGCATCTTTTCCAGATGCTCGATTATTTCGATGAGCCTTTTGCCGACTCTTCGGCCCTGGCTGTGCACGTGCTTAGCCAGCGCACCCGGCAGCACGTAACGGTAGCGCTGAGCGGCGATGGAGCCGACGAGATTTTTGGGGGCTATAATAAGCACCTGGGCGATTTTCGGGTGCGGCAAGGCGGCTTCAAGGCTGAGGCGGTCACTGGCCTGAATCTGCTTTGGGACATCCTGCCCAAATCGCGCAACTCGTATTTCGGCAATAAAATCCGGCAGTTCCAGCGCTTCTCACGCGGTATGCTCAGCGGTCCCAAGGATCGATATTGGGACTGGGCTACTTTTGCTTCCGAAAAAGATGCCAATGGCCTGCTGAGCGCCGCCAGCCGTCGCAAAGTCGGCAAGAAGCTGGCCGCTAAGCGCCGCAAGGATATTCTCGAAAATATCCACGCCGATGGCGACCTCAACGAGGTGCTGCTCACCGATACGCTGCTGGTACTGCCCTACGATATGCTCACCAAGGTTGACTTGATGAGCATGGCTAACTCGCTGGAAGTCAGAACACCATTTCTGGATTACAAGGTGGTTGACTTTGCTTTTTCACTACCCGTCAGCAGCAAGGTCGACGGCACGATGAAAAAGAAAATTGTGCAGGATGCTTTCCGCTCGATGCTGCCGCCCGAACTCTACGACCGTCCCAAGCACGGCTTCGAGGTGCCGCTGCTCAAGTGGATGCGAGGCGAATTGCGGCCGCTTATTGAGCAAGACCTGCTGGCCGACGACTTTGTAGCCGAGCAAGAGTTGTTTGACGTGGAAGCGGTGCAAAAGTTGAAGAAGCAATTATTTTCTAATAATCCTGGTGATGCCCACGCCCGCATCTGGGCACTCATCGTTTTTCAATACTGGTGGAAGCACTACATGGCTGAACCCACGAAAGCGCCTACTTTTAGATCCTAAGCTGCGCTGTAAATAGTTTCATGAGCAGTTATGCTTTACTCTATACCTTGATCCATACCATTTAATTACTACATGAAAATAGCAGTAGTAGGCACCGGCTACGTCGGGCTGGTTACGGGAACGTGTTTTGCCGAAGTAGGCATCGATGTCACTTGCATCGACATCGACCAGAAAAAAATCGATAATCTCCACCAAGGAATTCTGCCCATTTACGAGCCGGGCCTGGAGGAAATGGTGAGCCGCAATGTGAAGTCGGG
>CAZERY010000205.1:0-6037 GCA_964514915.1 uncultured Hymenobacter sp. | reverse complement strand
CGCCGATGCTGCCTTCGCTGAAGAGCAGCGGCATCCAGGGCTGGAAGCGGTGCAGGAGCCGCGGCCGCACCGTGGGGTGGCTAGCCAGGTAGTAGTTGGTGCCGTCGGCAAAGGCATTGAGCAAGTCCTTCATCCAGCGCGGGCTGCGAGCATACGTCGCCACAGCGCGGGTCGAGTCCATGAATAAGCGCTGGCGCAAATCCTGGTAGAGCGCGGCCTCGCCCTCTACCTCAGCCGCCCGGCCCAGCGCGGTGATGTAGTTATCCTCGACCCGCGCAAAGTCATCCTCACACTGCGCATAGAGCAGGCCAAATACTGCATCAGCGTCCGATTTACCCGTCACGTGGGGTACGCCCCAGGTATCACGCACGATGGTCACGCGCTGGGCCTGCTGCCGCCAGCGCACCACCTCGGCCGGCGTAAATGCTTGGGCGCTAGCCTCGCCCGCGGCCAAGCCGGCTAGCAATATCAACAAGTTGCGCATTTAAAATAACGGGCCGTTTACCCTCCTGCCAGGCAAGAGCCGACCCAGCTGCAAGTTAGGGCCTCAGCCCTAGCTGGCTAGCCCTGGCCGGGCTAGCCAGCCGTCGCGCTAGGCTTTCTTCATCGCGCCGAGTAGGTTTTGGCGCAGGTAAGCAGCGCTTTGCGCAATGCTCTGGTAAGCATCCATCGCGAAATTTTCCTGCTCCATTATCGCGTGCTTGAGCCCCGCCGTGCTGGCGTAGGGCATTATTTTGCGGTAGTCGATCGAGCCGCTGCCCACTTCGGTATTCAGGTCGGGCTTGGCCTTATCCATGTCCTTGATATGCCAGAGTGGGAAGCGCTTAGGGTGGGCCTGCATCAGCTTAATGGGGTCTTGCCCGGCGCGCACTACCCAGTAGATATCCATCTCAAAATCAACGAGGGCCGGGTCAGTTTCCTTCAGCAGCACGTCGTAGAGCATGGTGCCGTCGATGGGCTTAAACTCGAAATCGTGGTTGTGGTAGCCCAGGCGCAAACCCGCGGCTTTACACCGGGCGCCAGCCTTGTTAAGCTTGGCCGCAATGGCCCGAAAGTCGGCGGGCGTGGCGCGCAGCTTCTCATCCAGATACGGCACGATGAGGTACTGCTGGCCGCAAGCTTTGGCGGCCTCAATGGCGGGGCTGAGCAGCGCCTCGTCGCCATCGCGCAGGTAGCCGCCCAGGTCGTAGTGCCCGCTGGGGGTAGTAAGGCCATTGGCGGCGAGCACGGCGTTAAACTCGGTTGGCTTCAAGCCCCAGAAGTGCTTGTCGGGGCTGTAGCCGTAAGTTTCGACCTCCTGGTAGCCGGCTTTCGCTACTTTGGCCAGCACGCCTTTTGCATCCTGGCCGATATAGTCGCGCAGGGTATACAATTGCAAACCAGCCTTGTACGCCACGGGCGCGGCGAGCAGCAGTTCGGGCTGCACGCAAGAAATGGCGGCTAGCAAGCCAACTTGTTTTATAAAGTCTCGGCGGTGGGTCATGGTCGGGAAAGGTATGAAAGAGGGAGGAAGCAAGTAATATTCGGCAGATAAGCTAGCCAGCGCCAGCAGTTTGGCCCGGCAAGATAAATGCTAACATTCAACGCTTTAGACGTTCTGCTTTTTCAGTTCGCCTACGGCGTGATTCACGGCGCGGGTAGTGAGCGCCATGTAGGCAAGGGAGGGGTTTTGGGTCGAGGTCATGCAGGCCATGTCGGTCACGTCCACGTTGGGGCAAGCGTGGAGTTGGTTCCAGTAACCCCGCCGCTACTACCAGTAGCCAGTGCCCGCACCATGTCGATAGGATCCGATAATCGAGTGAAAGCCCCTACCCCGTTCTCTTCACCCTGTTTACCGTAGCGTCGGGTTTCATAACCACACTGGTTTTGTTCGACATCGCCTCATTTAGCCTCTCAACGCATTGCCGGCTTTCGTGGGCTGTTTGGGTAAAGAACGTGCAGGAATGTTTCTTACCCGCTATCGTTACCGCGTAGGCGTGGAGTGGTTCACGTTCAATATAGCCTAGCTGTGCGTCAGGCGTGTGGCTGGCTTCGAGTCCCGTACTATCCTTTGTCGCTATTTGCTGCATTGGCACCGTGTAAATGCTGATGGCAGGCTCATCCATGCGCGTTGACGTTGAGGTGAAACGATACCCGTAATATATGCCCAACCCAACAGAATCCAAAAGACGCCGCTACTTCAGACTAAACGCATTTAGCAATCTGAGCTAACAGGGTTTCCAAGTGGGTGTTGCTCCAGCCTAAGCGCTTGCGTTTGACTTTCAAACTGCCGGACGAAGTATCTGCCGGGAGTAGATTCAGCGCCATTTTGCGCACTAGGGCCAGGTTTTGGGCGGCCCGTTCATCGCGCAGGCGGTGCGCGTCCTGCCGCAGGGTGACATCCAACTGCCAGTGCAGCTGGTTTTCTACGGCCCAGTGCCCGCGTACGGCCGTTAGGGCGTGGCTCGCCGTGAGGTCGGGCTGGCTGCGGAGGTAGTAGCGTGGGGCCTGCGGCGGCGGTGGGCTATCGGCCGGGTAGCGCACCGTTTCCACCCGCACTAGGGCCGCTAGCTGCGGCCAGCGGCCATCTTCGTCGACCCAGCGCAGGTCGGTCTGCACGGCTCTTGCCAGCGCACTGGCGTGGTATGGCTGGCCCAGCCCGTGGCCTCGTCCTGGGGCCGGGCCCCTCGGCCTGGGCGTACAGGGTGCGCTGGTTCTGCTTGAGGGCCAGCAAGTAGTGGCCATCCTGGTCCACAATCTGGGCGGCGATGGTGGGCTGGCAGCCCAGTGGGTCGAGGCTGACCAAGGCCCCGCCCGACAAATCGAGCACAGCCAGTAGGTCGGGGATGGCGGCCACTTCCTGCCCTTTGCCCGCCGTAGCCTGGGCCAGGCATAGGCCTTCGGTGCGGGCCAGGGCCGAGACCACGGGCCGGGCCGGGGGCCGCAGCCCCGTAGCGGCTGCCCGTCCACGCAGCCCAGCTCCGCGACGGGCGCACCCAACCCAGAAATGCCTGGTTGAAGGCCTGGGCATCGAGTTGCTGAAAGACGCGCCGAAACGTATCGGCGGAGGCGATGCCGTGGGGTAGGGCCAGGTGGCGGGCCAGCACCGCCTGTTTTTGCTAGCCGAAATCGGCGATATCTTCGCAGTCGTCCGCTCCGCATAGGATAGCTAATACGCTGATAACGAGAATAGAGAGCAACGGATGGCAAAAGTTGTGACCGGGCTGGCGAAAGTCGGGCACTTCCGCTAGATGAGGGAGTAGAGACAAGCCCACAAAGGCCTAAAACCGACGACCTAGCCAAACGCGTTTAGTCTGCCCGCTACCTTTGAGCCTAGCAGTTGTCCGCGAAATGGGGTTATACGGACAAGCGTCGCCCGACACCCCAACCACTCACTCGCCCAATTTACTGAGTGTCATGTAAATGAAAATTGCCCCTACGCATAGCGCAAGGGCAATCCAACCAAAACACCTTAAAAAACTATTCTTTCACGGGGATACTAACAAGGCTAGCGGTAAAAAATTCCGCGATTTTCTCAAAACAAACATCTTTTCTTTACAACAATCTGATTTACAAAGTCGAAAAACCATCAATATGCTTTTAGACTCTTCTAAGGCCAACCCTGATTTTATGCGCGAAGCTATTCGGCTCTCGCTCGAGAAAATGCAAGCTGGCTTCGGCGGCCCTTTCGGCGCGGTCGTCGTCAAGGATGGGCAAATTATTGCCCGCGGGTTTAACCAAGTCACGAGTACCCACGACCCCACCTGCCACGCCGAGGTCGATGCCATCCGCAAAGCTTGCCAAGTGCTCGGCACGTTTCAACTCGATGGCTGCGACCTCTATACCTCCTGCGAGCCCTGCCCCATGTGCCTGGGCGCCATCTACTGGGCGCGCCCGGCCAGGGTTTTCTACGCTAATACCAAAGCCGATGCGGCGGCAGTCGGCTTCGACGACCAGTTTATCTACGACGAAATAGAGAAGCCCCTCGCCGAGCGCCAGCTGCCCATGCAGCAGCTCTTGCGCGACGAAGCGCAGGTGGCTTTCCAGGCCTGGGTCAATCAGGAAGGCCGCACCCAGTATTGATTATCGGAACCGTGGATTCGTCGGATTTTGGTGCTGACATTTATATTAGAGCGGTTCCCAAGTCACTGCACATGATACCCACAATGGTCAAACCAATTTTTGGCATCTTGTTGGGTTATCCAGTCGGTGGCGGCCCGGATGGTCGTTTCTAGGGCCTCCCGGGTGCGGGCCTGGGCCGTGCGCAGCCAGGTTTTGAGTTTACTGAAGGCGAGTTCGAGGGGAGTAAAATCGGGCGAATAGGGCGGCAGATACAGCAAGCGGGCGCCCTGTGCCGCGACGATTTCGGCCAAGCCAGCCACTTTGTGGGCGGGCAGATTGTCGAGCACGACCACGTCGCCCGGCACCAGGGTGGGGCCGAGCACGTGGTGGAGATAGGCGGCGAAGACGTCGCCGTTGACGGCCCCACTCACCGGCATGGCCGCTGGCAACCCGTTCGGGGTCAGGGAGCGATCAACGTCACGTTCGGCCCGCCGTGCAGCGGCACCCCTTGCCCCACGCGCTGCCCGCCTTCGGCGCGGGCGTAGCGGCGGCAATAGGTGAGGTTGGTACTAGTTTCGTCCACAAACTTAAAACGCGTAAAATCCTCCTGCTGAACCGCTTCGGCAAAGGTCCTGCGCAGCGTTTTCACCCGTTCGGTGTCGCGCTCAGCGGCATGGAAGCTTTTTTTTTCCGCCGCCACTCCAGCGCCTGCACGGCCCGCCCCAGCGCGGACTGGCTCTGGCCGGCCCGCCCACTGCTGCCAGCCAAACACGTAACTCGTCCAAGGTAGCATCTGGGGTTTGGCGCAAGCAGGCGCGCAGCTGGGCCAAGGCCGGGCCAGCCAGGCGCGAAGCTGGCCCCTGGCCCGGCGGCAAGGCTGCTGCGCGGCCGCACGTGCGGTGGCGGCGCAAGAGCTTGGCTACGAAAGAAAGCGAAACGCTAAACTGGTCGGCCACCGCCTGTTGCTTTCCCCCGGCCTGGCAGGCCGCCACGACACGCTCGCGTAAATCAAGCGAATAAGCTTTCATGACGGAAAGGTAAACCACAAACGTGTAGCCTGACTTGGGAACTGCTCTAGGTTATCTTTTGGCTGTATATTAGCTTTTTAGCTCAATACACACAAGAAAGGCCACCCAATTGGGTGGCCTTTCTTGTGTGTGTAAAATCCGATAAATCCGTCGAATCTGCGGTTAGACGTCCAGCTTGGCATACTTGGCATTCTGCTCGATAAAGTCGCGACGGGGCGCTACTTCATCGCCCATTAGCATCGAGAAAAGGTGGTCGGCCTCGGCGGCCGAGTCTACAGTTACTTGCTTTAGGGTGCGGGTTTCGGGCTGCATCGTGGTGGTCCAGAGCTGCTCGGCGTTCATTTCGCCGAGGCCTTTGTAGCGCTGTACGTTCACGGTTTCGGGGCGGCCGCGGCCGAGCTCTTCGGTGGCGACGGCGCGGTCGTCTTCGGTCCAGCAGTAGCGCTCTTCTTTGCCACGCTTCACGAGGTAGAGCGGCGGCAGGGCGATGTAGATGTAGCCCTGATCGACCAGCTCGCGCATGTAGCGGAAGAAGAACGTCAAAATCAGCGTGCGGATGTGCGAGCCGTCAATATCAGCATCGGTCATGATGATGACTTTGTGGTAGCGCAGCTTATCAAAGTTCAGCGGACCAGTCTCATTGCCCTCGTCGTCGGTGCCGAAGGCCAGCGACTTGCGCTCATTGAACGTGACGCCGAGCGCAGTAATCATGTTCTTGATTTCCTCATTCTCCAGGATCTTGTGCTCCTGGGCTTTCTCTACGTTCAGGATTTTACCCCGTAGCGGCAAGATGGCCTGAAATGCCCGGTTGCGGCCCTGCTTGGCGGTGCCACCAGCCGAGTCACCTTCGACGAGGTACAGCTCGCACACTTTGGGATCCGAGTCGGAGCAGTCGGCCAGCTTACCTGGCAAGGAGTTGGAGCCCAGCACGTTTTTGCGCTGCACCATGTCCTTGGCCTTGCGGGCGG
>CAZERY010000204.1:0-6096 GCA_964514915.1 uncultured Hymenobacter sp. | reverse complement strand
CGAATCTGGTAGTCGGTGTAGCCATCGCCGAGCACGTACACCGGCCCGTCGAGGTTGAGCAGCACAAGCTGCCGGATTTTGCCGCCGTCGCGGCTCAGCACGTTGGCCGGGTCGCAGCCGGTGATGTTGCCCTCGGCGTCAAACGCGAACGTATTGGCCAGCACGTGGCTGGCCCCAATGCCGAACTCGGCTACCACCGGCTCGATAAACTCGCGGAAGCCGCTGCTCACCACGTAGATGCGCGCGGCGTGCTGCCGAAAAAACTCGGCGTTGCGCCGGATGCTCGCGCTCACCTTGGTTTGCAGGTGCGCCACCAGCGGGGCCAGGTGCCGCCGGTGGGCCCCCAGCAGCGCCAGCCGCTTGGCCAGCGACTCCTGGAAGCCGATTTCGCCGGCCATGCCGCGGTCGGTGAGGGCCTTGATGGCGGCCACGCGGGTGGCTTGGTCGGGTTGGCCTTGTAGGGCAATGGCGGCTAGCTCATCAAGCCCCTCCACCTGCGTGAAGGTCGAGTCGAAGTCGAAGACGAGGTAGGGAAGGGGGGCAGCGGTATCGGGCATAAAAAGAACGAATCACATGGCCATCACATAAAAAATAGCCATTCTGAGCGAATTGAAAGCGTTTTTGAAGCGTAAATCACATAGCCATCACATAAGAGTCATGTCCAGTAAGGAACATACTTTGTCAGCTTCTTGGATTTATTTTCCGGGTCATAAGGCTTAATAAGACCTTCTTCAATGGTGTCGGCAATGATGCGCGAAGCAATGGAATAATTCTGCTCGGCGATACCCATCCGTTCTCGAAACGATTGATTCGTTAAAAATTCACCCAGATCATATTTTAAGCACGCATGCTGGTAGCAAGCACGTATTTTATCGCGGCGGTCCATCAACCTTAAAGGCCGGGGCGCATATAGAATAGTCCGCGTGAAGTTGTCGCCTACAATAAAGTTTGGAGCCGGTAACTGGTGCTTCTCACACTCTTCTACTACTCGGTCGATACCACTCCCTCGTCGCTCGCAAAAAGTAAGCTGGTGCATCATTGCTGCCAAAGACTCATTGCGGCTCTGTGGTGTATGATTAATAAATTGCAGAACATCAATCAGCGGGCGGCCCGGATTAGTTATCTCAATGCGGTTATCGAAAACCTCGACCATTGGCGCGGCCCCGTTGGTGGTAAAATCCTGGTGAATCAACGCATTAGCAACTAATTCACGCACAGCTTTTACCGGATACATTGGTATCTGCTCTCGGCGCACTTTTTGAATTTCTTCGTTGACAGGTAGTCGGTCATTCAGATAGCTGAGCATTCCGTTAAATCCCAGCGCATAGCCTTTCTGGCCTTCCTGCTCTCGCTTACCCACGGTACGCCCGCTTCCTTCATAGAAAATGACTCGGACACCTTTATAAGCTAAGTGGTCAAAATCACGCAAATCGCGGGCAAATAGTATAGCCCCTAGGTTGGTTATATGAAAAAGCTCCTTGTCTCTTACAATAAGCTTGTCTTTCGCGAAACGGGCAATAACTCCTTGTGAATCTAGTGGGATAGGTTGCCCAAATAATTCAAAGAAGCTTTTGTAATCCAGTAAGCTCAGTACGTGCGAAACGCTTGCGTTTGGAAAGGCAATGCTTTTTTCAAAACTATACTGGTGTAGCTGTCGCTCAATGCGATGCCGTTCATCAGTATTGAGGGGTCCTAGGCTTTCCCCATCACGCCCATAAAAGTGGCCCTTCCAAGTAGTAGGCTGACCTATCGTGGCGGGTGGAATCTCAAAGAGAACTACACGCTTTTCTTCGTATACTACTTCGTGAATACCTCGAAAAGTGAGTCGGTTGTTGCACTGGTCAGCGATTTCTTTATTCAAGCTCTGTAGTTTCACTGGGTCAGTGCGAAAGGCTGTTCCTACTACTTGCTGAGCATTATTAACGCCGAAAACTAGCCAAGCTTCTCCGGCTTCCTTTAAATTGGCTTCATTGCTTAGAGCACTAAAATATTTACCTAATTCATTGAAATCAAAGCTATTGCTTGCTTCTTTGAACTCGACTAGCTCTGATTCAGCAGGCATAGCTAGCAGCTTGCGTAGTAGCTCTATCAGGTCGTAGGAAGTCATTTCGGCTAAAGTATAGGAGGCAAAGGTAGAGTAAGCAATGGCGGATAAAGCAAAGCCTCAAAAGCCCTAACGTGTTTGGCCTTTTGCTGTATAAGGAGAGGCAATATTCTGATCTTACTGTGATTTCTGCTTTTGCCCGCCAGACTAAAACTCGTAACCTACCGATTAGCAACCCCCTCAAAATAATGTTGGTACATAAAATGTATGTACATTTGATTCCTGAAAGCTACTTCTTCCCTTACCGGCCCCCGGGCCACCCACTTTCCATGAATATCCTGAACATTATCTCCAGCCCGCGCAAGGGGGCTTCGGCCAGCATCCAGCTTGCCAACGGCATCATCGAAAAGCTGCAAGCTGCTTACCCTAGCAGCACGGTGAAGGTACACGACCTGGCCACCCACCCCTTCCCGCACCTGGAAGAGGCGAAGCTCCAGTCGTTCTTTACGCCCGCCGAAAGCCGCACGCCCGAGCAGCACGAAGCCGCTAAGCACTCCGACGACGCCATTCAGGAGATTAAGGACGCCGACGTTATCATTATCGGCGCGCCCCTTTACAATTTCGGCATTCCCTCGACGCTGAAGGCGTGGGTTGACCACATCGCCCGGGCCGGCATCACGTTCCACTACACCGCCAACGGCCCCGAAGGCCTGATAACCGGCAAGAAAGTGTACGTGGCCATGGCCAGCGGCGGCATCTATTCGGAAGGCCCATCGGCTGGCTACGACTTCGTAGCTCCGTATCTGAAAGCCGTGCTGGGCTTCCTGGGCATGACGGACGTAACCGTGGTACGCGCCGAAGGTCTCGCCATCCCCGGCGTGCAAGACACGGCCGTGCAAAAAGGCCTGGATAGCGTGACGATCACCGCGTAAGCTTCGTACTAAGCGCTTAAGCAATAGGTTACAAAAAGCCCTTCATTGGGAGAAGCCGCTACCAGTCGCTAGCAGCTTTTCCCAATGAAGGGCTTTTTGTGGCAGTGAGGGTTAGCTTACCGCGACTTCGCTTCGCGCCAGCTGAACTCGGGCTCGTAACCCAGCACGCGGCGGGCCTTGTCGATGGAGAGCAGCGTTTCGTGCTCGCCGAGCGTTTTCTTCACCGGCACCTCGGGCAAGAAGTTCTGCATCAGCTCAGTCGAAGACTTCGACATTACTGTATCGGCATTCGCAATGATGAAGGCGTGCATGCCGGTGGCCTGCCACTCAATAGCCTTGCGGATGGCCTGGGCGCCGTCGCGGGCATCGATGTACGCCCACATGTTCCACTTGCGTTCCTCGGGGTCGTCGTCATAAGCCGGAAACTTGGCGTAGTCCTGCGGCTCCATCACGTTCGAGAAGCGCAGGCCGACGAGCTTCATATCGGGCGTCTGGTAGCTAAACTGGCGGGCCATTTCTTCCATCAAGACCTTCGCCAGGGCGTAGGCGCTTTTGGCGCGCAGCGGGTAGTCCTCGTCTACCGGAGCGTAGGGCGCATCGCTCTCGAAGGGCTCGCCCAGCGTAGTTTCGCTGCTGGCCCAGATGACGTTGTGAATGCCCAGCCGCCGCGCCGCTTCAAAGACATTATAAGTGCCCATGATGTTGTTCTGAAACAGGTAGGCATCAGGGTATTGGCGCGGCGTGGGGAAGGCCGCCAGGTGCACAATGGCGTCGAACGCCTGCGGGGCTACCCCAGCATAAATTTCTTTGCCAACTGACGACAAGGCGTCGAGCGTTTGCCCGAAATCGGCGAGGTCGGCGACGATGCAGGGCACCTCCTTAACGGGTACCGTATCCACCACGAATACGTCGTAATTGTGGGCCAAAAGGTCGGCTACGCAGACCTTTCCCAGTTTGCCGGCCCCGCCCGTGACCAGGATGCGCGGGCGCGTTGTTTGTTGTTGCTTGCTCATATGTAGTATGTACTCAAGAAGCCGGCTGTTCTTATTTGCCGAGCGCTATAGCATACGATAAAAGCGTTAGCGCGATGCCAGCGGTGAACTGCTCAGCGACGCGCCCGCAGTTATTGCCATAGAAATGCCAAGCTGTGCTACCTCAGCAGCCAAGCTGCGTTGCCAAATCAACCAAGTCGGTGGCCACGAAAGTAAAGGGGTACTCGGGCCGGAGGTCGCTGGTTTGGCCCGGCCCGTGCTCCAATGGGCGCGGAATAAAGGCGGTTTGTAGCCCCAGCTTGCTGGCAGCGGCCAGGTCTTCGTTGTGCGCGGCTACCATGAGTACCTCGGCCGGCGGCAGGGCCAGCGCGGCCGCAGCCAGTAGGTACGTAGCGGGTTGCGGCTTAAAGGTGTGCGAAATTTCGGCCCCCAAAATAGTGTCCCAAGTCAACTGCGCATACTTGGCCAGGCCGACCGAAAGGGCAATGTCGGCGTTGGAGCACGGGGCAATGATATGCTTGGTTTTCAGGCGCGTGAGGCCCGGCACGGTATCAGACCACGGCGCCAGCTGCCGCCACGCCAGGTTAAAGGCAGCGCGCTCGGTGGCGGGCACGGCCTCGAGGCCAAAGTCGCGCAGTACTTCGTCGAGCGACTCGCGGTTGAGCGCTTCCAGGCGCGTCCAGGGGCGGTGGCCGCTGCGCACGCTCTCGAGCTGCGGCTGGTAGTGGGCGCGCCAGGCATCGGCCACGGCCAGCCAATTGGTGGGCGGCAGGAGCAGCCGCTGGCCCAGCGCCTCGCCCGCCCGGGCAATGCTGGCGCGCCAATCGACGCAAGTACCAAATACATCAAACAGAAGCGCTTTCGGAGCAGTAGCCATAGCGCTTATACGCAGCAAGATTTGGGCGAGATAAGCAGCAGGGCCCAAGGTAACCCAAGCTCCCAGCCGCAACGGCGCGTAATTTTGTCAGCACTCTTTTTCAAATCTTCCTTACAATGAAGCACCTGCTGCTCGCCGCCACCGCGCTGCTGCTCACCGCTGCCGCGCCCGCCTCGACCACGGTCGCGCCGCGTAGCCGCACCTTTTTGCTTCAGTGCCAGGCCACGGTGCCGGTGCCGGCCGCGGGCACCCACACCCTCGACCTCTGGATGCCCGTGCCGCACGGCGACAAAAACCAGGACGTGCGCGACCTCAACATCGAAGCCGGTGCTCCCTACACCATCGAAACCGACGCGTACGGCAATAAAATAGTGCACCTGCGCCCCGCCACGGTACCCACCGCGCCGCTCACCGTCACACTCACGGCCCGCGTCACGCGCCGCGAGCACCTCAACCTGCGCGCTACCGACGACCACGCCCCCGCCGAAACCGAAGCCAAAGACCCTAACCTGGCCCGCTGGCTAGCCCCCGACCGCCTCGTGCCGCTCGACGCCAAAATCAAGGCGCAGGCGCAGGAAGTGGTTGATAAAGCCCACGCTACCACGCCACTAGCCCAGGCCCGCGCCATCTACGAGCACGTGGTAAGCACCGTCAGCTATGACAAAACCGGCCAGGGCTGGGGCCGCGGCGACATCTACTACGCCTGCGATGCCCGCCGCGGTAACTGCACCGATTTTCACGCCATCGTTATCGGGTATTGCCGGGCGTTGGGCATTCCGGCGCGCTTTAGCATCGGGCTGCCGCTGCCCGCCCAGCGGGGAAAGGGCGAAGTAAAAGGCTATCACTGCTGGGCCGAATTCTTTACCAAAGAAACCGGCTGGGTGCCCGTCGATGCTTCCGAAGCTGCTAAAGACCCTAGCCGCCGCGCTTACTTTTTTGGGGCGCACGACGAAAATCGCGTTGAGTTTACCCGCGGCCGCGACCTCACGCTGGTGCCCAAGCAAGCTGGCGCGCCGCTCAATTACTTCGTGTATCCCTACGCTGAGGCCGATGGCCAGCCCCTGGAAAACGTGGGGCGAGCGTACACTTTTGAGGACGTAGCAGAGAAGTAACGCGGATGATTTGAAGCTAGAAAAGGCATCGCCCCACTGGGAACGATGCCTTTTTTGTTATGGTGTTGCGGCTAGAGCGTTTCGAAGTTATACTCGTCACGAAGTAAGTTGCGCGTCGATAATATGAAATTTACGGGTC
>CAZERY010000203.1:0-6121 GCA_964514915.1 uncultured Hymenobacter sp. | reverse complement strand
TCTCGGTGCTGCTGGCCGTGCCGGTGGGCATCTTCGGGGCCATTCTGGCGCTGTTTTTCCTGCCCAAGCTTACCAACAACGTGTACGCCCAAATCGGGATGATTACGCTCATCGGTTTATCGGCCAAAAACGCCATTCTGATTGTCGAGTTTGCCAAGGAGCGGGTAGATAAGGGGATGCCGCTGGTCGAGGCCACGCTCGACGCCGTGCGCCAGCGCCTGCGCCCCATTATCATGACGTCGCTGGCCTTCATCCTGGGTATCCTGCCGCTGGTGTTTGCCTCCGGCGCCGGCGCCCAAAGCCGCCAAACGCTGGGCTGGACAGTACTCGGCGGCATGCTGGCGGCCACGGGCCTGGGTATTTTCATCGTGCCAGTGCTTTACGTCATCATCACGCGCTTTGCCTACGGCAAGGAAAAGCTGGCTGAGTTAGAAAAAAACTACAAGCCCGACGAGGAGCACGGCAGCCCTAGTCCCGAAGGTGACGCTCCCTCAGCCGGTGCACCAGTACCGGCCTAGAAGATAGAAGTTGGAAACGAGTAAGCCAGGTTTCACGACCTGGCTTACTCGTTTCTATTAGTTTTGAGAACATTATCCTCCCATCCCTTCTCTTCACTCATGCGCTTTCTACGCTTGCTATTGACACTACTTGTGGCCACCAGCTCAGCTTGGGGTCAGGCCACCTTTACCAACCCGTTGCTGCCCGCTGGGGCCGACCCATGGACCATTTACCACGCGGGCAGTTATTATTATATGCATACTACCGGGCGCGACCTGAGCATCCGGAAAACTGCCAACCTTGCGCAGCTTGATAAGGCCGAAAAAGTGACCATCTGGACGCCCCCCGCCACCGGCCCGTACTCCAAGGATATTTGGGCGCCCGAGCTGCACTTTTTGGCGGGTAAGTGGTACGTGTACTTCGCTGCCGACGGGGGCAGCAATAATGACCACCGCCTTTACGTGCTCGAAAATCCCGCGCCTGATCCCACTACCGGCAAGTGGACGCTGAAAGGTGAATTGAAAACTCCCGGCGATAAATGGGCCATCGATGGGTCGGTATTCGAAAACCAGGGCCAGCTCTACGCTATTTGGTCGGGCTGGGAGGGCGATGACAACGGCCGCCAGGACATCTACCTGGCCCGCCTGAGCAACCCCTGGACCATCAGCGGCCCGCGCGTGCGCATCTCTGACCCGCGCTTTGGCTGGGAGCAGCACGGGCTACTGCCTCGCTTTGCGCCCGGCGAGCCGGCCGTAGTGCTGGTCAATGAAGGCCCGCAGTTTCTGGCTAGCCCCAACGGCCGGGTGAACGTAGTATACTCTGCCAGTGGCTGCTGGACCGATTTTTATACCCTGGGCCTAGTGTGGGCCGAGCCAGGGGCTGACTTGCTCAACCCCGCCTCCTGGCACAAGGAACCCCAGCCCGTGTTCCGGGCCCAGAACGTGAAAGGCACCTACGCAGCCGGCCACAACAGCTTTTTCGATTCGCCCAACGGCAAGCAGCACTGGATTCTCTACCACGCCAATGCCGAGCCGGGCCAGGGCTGCGGCCGTGAACGCAGCCCGCGCATGCAGCCCTTCACCTTCGCCGCCGATGGCGCACCCGTCTTTGGCGACCCACTGCCCCTGGGCGAGATACTCTCCGTACCGGGCACGAAGTGATTATTTAGCCTACTGATTATCAGTGGCTATTAAAAACAAAAGCTTGGCTACAATAGCCAAGCTTTTGTTTTTTTGATAGAAGATGCTTATTCGCTCGCCTTCTCCATCAGGTCGGCCAACTCTTGCGAGATGCCCGTGCTGCTGAAGCCGCCGTCGTGCATCAGGTTTTGCATGGTTACGTAGCGCGTCAGGTCCGAGAAGAGCGATACGCAGTAGTCGGCGCACGCTTCGGCCGGGGCGTTGCCGAGCGGCGACATCTTCTGGGCGTACTCGTAAAATGCGTTGAAGCCGCTGATGCCCGCGCCGGCAGTGGTTTTGGTGGGCGACTGCGAGATGGTATTCACGCGCACTTTCTTGAGGTGCCCCAGGCGCTGGCCGTAGCTGCGGGCAATGCTTTCGAGCACCGCCTTGGCCTGCGCCATATCGGTGTAGTCGAGGAAGGCACGCTGGGCCGCGATGTAGCTGAGGGCCACCACGCTACCCCACTCGTTAAAAGCATCCTGCTTTTCGGCCACGGCGAGCATTTTGTGCAGCGAAAGGGCCGACACGTCCAGCGTCTGCTGGAAGAATTTGTAATCGAGGTCGCCGTAGCTCTTGTTTTTGCGAATGTTGGCGCTCATCCCAATCGAGTGCAGCAGGAAGTCGATTTTGCCGCCGAAGTGGTTTTGCGACTCCGTAAACAGCGTGCCCAGCTCCTCCATCGACGTAGCGTCGGCCGGAATAATGGGGGCATCAATCTCGGCGGCCAGCGCCTTGATTTCGCCCATGCGCATGGCTAGCGGCGCGTTGGTGAGCACGATGCGGGCGCCCTGTTCGTGGGCTTTCTGAGCCACTTTCCAGGCAATGGATTGCGAATTGAGCGCACCGGAGATGATGCCGACTTTGCCGGCGAGAAGGTTACTGGACATGAGGAATAGTCAGGTTAGCCCACAAAAGTACATTAGCCCGTCATGCTTTACCCGGCGTACCGCAGTAAGCCGCTGGCCGAGGATAGAATTGCCAACCTCACCCCAATCAGACACTTGCATCATGGCTTTGAAATCCAATTGCTTAGCATAGCTTCACCCCGCTACTACCTCGCCGCGCAGCGCCAGCAGCTCGCGGGCGCTTTGCAGGGCGTTCTCGCTGGGCTTGGCGCCCGCGATCATGTGCGCGATTTCCTTGATGCGGTCCTCGGCCGAAAGCTGCCGGATGCGGCTCACCGTGCGGTCGGCGCGGTCTTCCTTGTACACGAAATAGTGCGTGTCGCCGGCCGCCGCCATTTGCGGCAAGTGCGAAATGGCCACCAACTGGTGCTTGTGTGCCATTTGCTGCATCATGCGGCCCACCTTCACTGCTATTTCGCCGCTGATCCCCGTATCGATTTCGTCGAAAACGATGGTGGGCAGCGCCGTTTTGTCGGCCAGCATATACTTGATGCACAGCATCAAGCGCGAGAACTCCCCGCCCGAAGCCGCCTTGCTTAGCGTTTGGGGCTGCGCGCCTTTATTGGCCGTAAACAGAATGCTTACCACGTCGGAGCCGCTGGCCGAAAGCGGTCCGACTTTGTGCTCCACCACGATGCGCGCGTGGGGCATGCCGAGGTCGGCCAGCAAGGCGCTCAGCTCCTTCTCAAACTTGGGAAAAGCCTTGCGGCGGCTTTCCGAGAGTTTGGCGGCCTGCGTGGTGGCCTGCTTCAGCGCGGCCTCCGAGTCTTTGCGAAACCGCGTGATTTCCTTATCCAGATTCAGGACTGACCCCACTTTTTGGCGCAAAGTTTCGCGGGTTTCGAGCAGACCGGCCACGTCGCGGCGTTGGTGTTTACGCTGCAAATTGTAGAGCACCGTGAGGCGGGCTTGCAGCTCCTCGGCCCGCGCGGGGTCGCCCTCCGTGCGGCGTTCGGCCGTTTCGACTTCGTCGGCAATGTCGTGCAGCTCAATTAAGCAGCTTTCGAGGCGCTGACGCAAGTCGCGGAACGTCTCCGAGTAGCCGCTCACCTGGCCCAGCAGCGTCGAGGCCTCCTTCATGGTGCCGGTGGCGCAGCTTTCGCTATCGCGCAGGCCGTGCAGCGCCTGGCTCAGCTTATACTTGATTTCCTCGGCGTGCTCAAGCTGCTTTACTTCCTGTTCCAGGGCGTCCTGGTCTTCCTTATCGAGGCTGGCCTCTTCGAGCTCGCTCAGCAAGAAGCTATTGTAATCCAACTCTTTACTGGCCTGGGCCGACTGATCTTCGAGCGCCCTGAGGTCAGTTTCGAGCTTGCGATACTGGCGGTAGGCGTTGCCGTACTGCGTGCGCGTGGGCACGAGGTTGGCATAAAGATCGAGCAGATTGAGCTGAAATACGGCATCGCCCAGCAGCAGCGTATCGTGCTGCGAGTGGATATCCATCAGGTTGGCGCCAATCTTACGCAGGGCTTCCAGCGTCACCGGCGTATCGTTGACGAACGCCCGCGACTTGCCCGAAGGACTGATTTCGCGCCGCAGGATGCACTGCGTGTCGTAGTCCAGGTCTTCCGATTCGAAGATGTCCTGGAGCTGGTAGTTTTTGATATCGAACTGCCCCTCAATCACGCACTTACGCTCGGTATTGAACAGCATTCGCGAGTCGGCCCGGTTGCCCAGCAGCAGCCCAATGGCGCCCAGCATAATGGACTTACCCGCCCCAGTTTCCCCAGTAATAATATTGAGCAGCGGCGATGGCCGAAGCTCTAACTGCTCGATAAGGGCGTAATTCTGAATCCGTAAATCGACTAACATACGAGTAACTATCCATGGCTAACCGCTGCCCAGCGGGAAGAGCATTCATCTCCCCAGCAGCGGAATACAGGCTAGCAATTAAGGTTTAATCAAAGTCTGGTATTTCGCCAGGTTATCAGGGTCAGTATCGCTGAGCATCGTCACGAGCTTTTGCTTCTGCTCTTGGGTACCAGTGCGGAATATATTAGTAATTTCGTCGGCCTTCGCATTAAAAAAATCTCGTACAAACAGCGTATTTGGTCGGGCCGCATTGGCCTTTTGAATGGAACTAAGGGCGGCCAAAATTGAGGTCCGGGCATCCGCCGGCTTTTCAATAAAGATGTCCATGCCCTGCCGGTAATAAGTGTAGAGGCTAGTGCGAAAAGCTTCCAGCTGCGGGTCGGTCAAATTGCTGAGCAACCAATAGCGGTTGCTCGATGTGGCATCAGTCCAGCCGGGGTCACTTTCATTCGTGATGGATTGATTGGCTGAATACTGCAAAATAATCCGCGCTTGGTCGTAATAAATCGAGCCGCCGAGCCGCGAAAAGGTATCCTGATCGGTGGCAATAACTAAGTAGGCGTAAAAGCCCAGCAACGACGCTAAATTACCCACGAAGCTGTTGGCCGAAAAGTCGAACGGCGTGGTAGGGGTATAATTAAAATTGAAGTTGCGGTCACTGATGCTCAGCACGTTGGTTTCGTAGGCAGTGCCGTAGATTGGCCGGGTAGCTACGAGGCGCATCGTAGCCTGGTAAGTGCCATTTTGCGGGATGGCTGTGATGCCGACAAACATGCGCAGATTAATACGCTCATCAACCCCGCCCCCAACGCGGTAAGTTTGGCGGGTCCAGGTGCGATCATTCAGGAAGTTTACCATAGCCGACTGCATGGATTGCACCAGGCTGGGATCCGTAATCGTCACGTTTTCCGTCGTGATGGTCACCTGGGCGTTCAACTCGTTGGCCCAGCTAGCGCGGCCAGCCAGCAGCCCAAGCAGCAAGAAAAGAGTAGCGGCTATCTTACGCATACGCAGCAGAAAAACGAGTTAGAATAAGGCGGACCAGTACTCGGGCCAGCTCAGTTTTGGCCTGCAACTCGAAATCAAGCACCCGGCCGGCGCGGTCGAGCACCGATACTTTATTGGTATCGTGGCCAAAGCCAGCGCCCGCATCGCGCAAGGAATTGAGGACTACCAGGTCCAATTTTTTACGATGCAGCTTGGCTTGGGCGTGCGCCAGCTCATTCGTAGTCTCCAACGCAAAACCGACCGCAAATTGTTCAGCCCGCTTGGTTTGGCCCAGCGTAGCGGCGATATCCACGTTCTTCACCAGCTCCAACGTGAGGGTATCGCCTTCTTTCTTAAGCTTTTCGGCAGCCACCGTGGCCGGGCGGTAATCGGCTACCGCGGCGGCAAATACCCAGCCATCGGTGAGTGGGGCGACGGCCGCGGCCGCGGCGTACATCTGCTGGGCCGTTTCGACGAGCACGGTACGCACCAAGGGACTAGCCGGCGGCGGCAAATGCACCGGCCCACTAATGAGCGTCACTTTTACCTGCGCCTCCGCAAAGGCCGCGGCCAAGGCATAACCCATTTTGCCCGTCGAGCGGTTGCCCAAAAACCGCACCGGGTCGAGGGGCTCGTAGGTGGGGCCAGCGGTGAGCAGAACGTGCATTTCTTTTCATTAAAAATTAGGGTAGACCAGAAAATGTAATGCTGGAGTTTCAGTTTATAAACTATTTAAAAAAT
>CAZERY010000202.1:0-6141 GCA_964514915.1 uncultured Hymenobacter sp. | reverse complement strand
ACGGCCTTCACGGTGCCGGCCGTGCCGACGGGCATAAAAATGGGCGTTTCGATGGCGCCGTGCGCGGTGGCCAGGCGGCCGGCGCGGGCTTTGGTGCCCGCATCGCGGGCTTGTAAGTCAAAAGTCATCCGAAAGTAGTAGCGAGCTTTGGCGGGGCAAATGGCGGGGCAGCGAGCCGCTGGCAGCCCTTACTCCAAGCCGCGGCCCAGCAGTAGTGCAAAGGTACTCCGGCTAGCCGAGCCGCTTTTTTGGCTGCCGATGAGAGTCGGCTCTACCCCCGGCCTTACCTTTGTGGGCTAGCCCCGTGTTGTTACCAGCTCTCCTTTCACTACCACCTACGCTGTTGTTATTGCCATTGCTGCTCGTGCAGCTGTGGTTTTGGGGCCGTTATTTCCGGCCTTTCACGCGCCGGCCGCTCGAAGCCCCGGCCGACGCGCCCGGCCCCGATAGCGAGCCCGTATCGCTCATCCTCTGCGCCCACAATGAGCTCGAAAACCTGCGCGAGCTAGTGCCGCTGCTGCTGCGCCAAGACTACCCGGCGGGCTTCGAGCTAGTACTCATCAACGACCGCAGCCACGATGCTACCGAGCTCTACGCCCAGCAGCTCGCCCAATATTACCCAGGGCACTTTCGGTTTGTGTCGGTAACGCACACGCCCGCGGGCTTTTCTCCCAAAAAATACGCCCTCACCCTCGGCATCAAGGCGGCGCGCTACCAGCGGATGCTCTTTACCGATGCCGATTGCCGCCCCGCCAGCCCCGACTGGCTCCGGCTGATGCAGCGCGGCTTTGCCCAGCACAACGGAGCTGCCGATATGGTGCTGGGCTTCTCCGGCTACGCCGAAAGCCCGGGCCTGCTCAACCAGCTTATCCGCTACGAAACGCTGCTCACCGCGGCACAGTACCTGGGTTTGGCCTGGGGCGGCAAGCCTTACATGGGCGTAGGGCGTAACCTCGGCTATACGCGTGCTATCTTTGCAGGTACCAAAGGGTTTGCTAGCCACATCAGGCGCCTCAGCGGCGATGATGACCTGCTGGTGCAGGATGCGGTGGCTCTCGGCGCCCGCGTGGCCGTAGTGGCCGACCCAGCTGCCCAAACCCTGAGCCAGCCCGCCACCACATGGGGAGCTTGGTGGCACCAAAAGCGGCGCCACCTTTCGGCCGGTGGGCACTACCGCGCCGCCGACCGCCTTCGGCTAGCCAACTTCTTGACCAGCAATGTCTTTTTTTATCTTTTAAGCCCTGTCTTACTAGCCGCAGCACCCACCCCCAAAAACTTATTATCTTTGGGACTGATCTGGTTAGTCCGAACATTGTGGCTCCTTGCCGCTTATCTACCACTAGCACGCCGCTTGGGTCAGCGGCTGCCCGCCACAGCTGTTCCTCTCCTTGATTTTCTGTATTTCGTTCTTTATTGCGCCTGGGGCATTTCCCTGCTCTTGCGGCGCCCGCTCCAATGGAAATAAACCCCGCTGATATTCAGAAGCAGTTTTCGTCAAAGGCTAAGCATGATTTCAAGCTTATTCGGGCGGCCGTAGACCACGGCGACGAAAAAGCTTACGCTGAGCTGATGCACATCTACAAAAAGCCGGTGTTTCACGTCGTGCTCAAGATGGTGCGCAACCCCGACGATGCTGAAGACTTGACCATTGAAGCCTTTGCCAAGGCCTTCAAAAACCTGCACAAATTCAATCCCGAATTTGCCTTTAGCACGTGGCTGTTTCGTATTGCCACCAACAACTGTATTGACTTTATTCGCAAGAATAAAATCAAGACCATGAGCATCGACTCGGCCGTGAAAATGGGCGATGGCGACGAGATTCAGCTGGAATTTCGCGACAACGACCTCAACCCGGCCGACACGACGATTAAGAACCAGAAAATCGAAATCATGCGCCACGTCGTGTCGCGCCTGCCCGATAAGTACCAGCGCCTCGTGAGCCTGCGCTACTTCGACGAGCTGAGCTACGAAGAAATCGCCACCGAGCTCAAAGCCCCGCTCGGCACCGTCAAAGCCCAGCTGCACCGCGCCCGCGAGCTCCTCTTCGACATGGTGAAAGACAAGAAAGAGTTTATCTAATTGATTAGCCAACAGCTTGACTAGCCGAACGTCATGCTGAACAAAGTGAAGCATCTTGCCGGCGCCGCTAGGTTATCAACCAAACGACGCGAGTGAGATGCTTCACTTTGTTCAGCATGACGTTTCGATTTTTTGCTTTCGCCTGCCCCATTGCCTTTTATGTCGCTTCTCACTGATTACTTTCCCCAGCTTACCAAGCAGCAGCTCGCCCAGTTTGCGCGCCTCGAAACTGAGTTTAAAGCCTGGAACGCGCAAATAAACCTGGTAGCCCGCACCGATACCGACAACCTATTGGAGCGGCACATTTTGCATTCATTGGGTATTGCGAAAGTGGTCCAGTTTCCAGCCGGTAGCGCGGTGCTCGACGTGGGCACGGGCGGCGGCCTGCCGGGCTTGCCACTAGCCATTATGTTTCCCGAAGTGAAGTTTCACCTCGTCGATAGTATTGGCAAGAAGATTCGGGCCGTGCAGTTTATGGCTGCCGACTTGGGCCTGACCAACGTAACGGCCACCCAGACCCGCGCTGAGCAAGTGCCCGAAAAATTTGACTTTGTGGTGAGCCGCGCCGTGGCCCGGCTAGCCACCTTTCACCCGTGGATAGCCCACCGCTATAAGGCCAAGCCAGCGCGCGGCGCGGGCCTCTACTACCTCAAAGGTGGTGAGCTAGCGGAGGAGATTGCCGAAAGTGGCCTGGTGGCGAAAGTGATTGACTTAAAAGACTTTTACGACGAGGAGTTTTTTGATACTAAAAAGGTCGTCGTCGTGCCAGCATAGCCTAGCTGGCTGCTTTGTCCACTGGCTGGGCGTATAGCTGTTGCAACGCCTCAATAAGGTGATTGCGCACGGCATCTTCTTCACCCGCCAGCGTATAGACCCGGAACGCTACCATCATGCTAGCCTGAGGCTTGAAAGACAAGACATTGACTTGCGGAGCAGGCGTTGTCAGTACTTGCGACAAGCATTGCATAAGGGGCAGCGCCTGGCGACGGAGCGCTTCTACATCGGTAGTGCTGTCCAGCTCCAGCTGCACTTCGGCCACCGCCTGCTTGGGGTGCGACTTATTGACGATGACTCCGTTAGAAGTAGCGCCATTGGGCAAAATAATGGTGTCACCCTGCGACGTAAGCAGCAGCGTATTAAATATTTGAATGGCCTGTACCGTACCGCTTTTGCCTTGGCTCTCGATGACGTCGCCCACCGTAAAGGGCTTAAAGATCAGGATCAATACCCCGCCCGCAAAGTTGGCTAGCGTGCCTTGCAACGCCAGGCCCACCGCCAACCCTGCTGCGCCGATAACCGCAACAAACGACGTGGTGGGAAAGCCTACCGTGCCGGCTACCGTAATAAGCAGCATCACCTTGAGGGCGATGCTGAACATGCTGGCTAAGAAGGAGCTAAGCGACACATCGAGCCGGCTGGTAGCCACTCCCACCAGCCGGCTAGCCCACCCGATAGCTCGCCAGCCAACGACTAGCAGCAACACGGCCGTAACTATTTTGGGCAGATAGGTAATGGCAATAGTTTGGAGCCGCTCAAGGAAAAGATCGAACTGGCTTACCGAGATAATGACGAGCAAAGACATACGAAAAACTGATTGCCGGCACCACGTTGAGGCGGGCGCCGAGTAGCAAAACGTGAATTTACGGGTAAGCTACCTGGTGGTTCCAACCAGCGCTACTCGCAGCATTTTATCGCCGATTTCGAGGCGCTGCACCACATCCATTCCACTCACGACCTGGGCAAAGATGGTGTAGCGGCCGTCGAGGTGCGGCGTGGGCTGGTGAGTAAAGAAGAACTGGCAGCTCTCGGTATCCTTGCCGGCCGAGGCCAGCCCCACTGCCCCGGCGCCGTACTGAAGCTGGGCCAGCTCGGAGCGCAGGGTGTAGGGCGTGCTGCCCGAACCGTCGCCGCGCGGGTCGCCACCCTGCGCCACAAAATCGGGCACTACTCGGTGAAAATACAGCCCATCGTAAAAATGCTACCGCACCAAGCTCACAAAGCTCGCCACCGAGCCAGGGGCTGCTACCACTTTTAGCTCCAGTACTATCACCCCTTTAGAAGTGGTAAAGCGCACCCGCTGGCCTACCGGAATGGACTGCACCAGCGCCCAGTCGATGGGGTGCTGGCTAGCTGGGCCCACCGGCGCGGGCGTAGGCTGCGAGACTTTGGTGAGCTTATCCAGGGCCTGCTGCAAGGCTAGCCAGGCTTCAATTTCGCGGGGTAGCGCCAGTTTCGCTTGGGCTTGGCGCAGGGCGATTAGGTCTTCGGGCTGCGAAGTAGGTAGGGCAAGGCTGGCCAGCGCCTCGGCAGCCGTGCTAAGCTGCGCTACATCGCCGCCCGCCAGCGCCCGGCGCAACACGGCCATAAAGTCAGCCTGGCGCGAAACAGGAAAGTTTTTGTTGCCGTGCATGCTCACCAGGGCGATCAGCGCCGTGCCCGGCACAATGGGCGCAGCGGAGCCAGCTGCTGCCTGGGCCAGGAAATCGAACTGGGCCGGGTCTTCACTGAGGGCCGTGAGCAAGGCCGCTTTTTCGTAGTGGTTAACGGTGTGCCCATAGCGGCGGCGGATGGTATCGGCCAGGGCTGGGCGCTGGGTAGTGTTTGCCTGGCGTAATGCAGCTTGCAGCACCACTGCGCGGGCCCGCCAGTGACGCACGCGGCGCGCTAACGGCAACAGATTTCCTTTAGCGCGGCTACTGTCGGCTGGGAGTTTCAGTAGCCACTCGGCCGCCGTCAAGGACTCTTGGGGGAGCGCGCCCAGCAGGCTTGACTCTACTACCTGCGCACCCTCGACCGAGAATTGAGCAGGTAGTGCTCGCATTGCCGCGATGCGCACCCGATGGTCCGGGTCAGTTGCCGCCGCTTTCACCAGCGCGGCGTAGGCAACTGGCCGGGCTACTCTAGCCAGCGCGGCCGCACAGTTTTCGCGCACAAAATAGGCGGGGTCGGTTACCACTGCTTTTATACACATCACGAATTGGATTGCGCATCGAGCACACGGAATTGGCACGTCAGCAGTGACGTTAACTCGTGCCGAAAGTCGCCTAGGTTGTCGAAGAAGCGCAGGATGGCGGCGCGAAACGCTTCTTTGGTTCGGTAAAAAACGGTATTGATGACTTTCTTGCGCAAGAACTTCCACAGCCGCTCAATCAGGTTCAGATTGGGCGAATAGGGCGGCAAAAACACCTGTACCAAGGGCTTGTCAGCCAGCCAGGCGCGCAGGGCATTGTTGCGATAATAGCGGGCATTGTCGCAGATGACATAAATCGGTCCCTGGTCGGGATGGGCCGCCAGCAGCTTCTGGTAAAGGGCCTGGGTGCTGGCCGCGTTCACGGTGTCGCTTTCGTGCAGGTGTACCTGACTGGGGCAGTGCGCGTTAAGCGCCGCATTTAGGTTCACCCGGTCCCGACCGCTGAGGGTGAGCAGCGGCCGGGGTACCCCCACCTCGCTCCAGGCATGGGTCGCGCGGGTATTGTGGGTGGGATGGGCCGCGTCGGCGAAATAGACCACCGCCTGCCCCGCCTCGGCGGCGGCCAGCAGCGGGGTAAGTTGCTCAGTAAGAAATGCCTGCTGCTGGTCAGCGTCCGCTTCACAGGGCAGGGCCACGGTCTGCTTGTAGGAGTAGCCTAGCCGGTGCAGCAGGTCCGTCAACCCAGAAAGCGAGTAGTGCACGCCGTAGGTAAAGCGCAGCCAGGCCTGAATGCTTTTGCAGTCCGTGTGCAGCGTGCGATTCAGCTCCTGCCGCAAGCCGCTGAGCTGGCTCGCGCTCAAGGCACCCCAATAGCCCGTGTAGTGCGTCTGCAGATAGCCGGCCAGGCCCTGGTCGGCGAAGGCCTGGGCGTAGCGGTAGACCGTGGCCAGGTCAATGCCTAAATCGTCGGCCACGCTGGCCGGACTGCGCCCGCTACTCAGCATCAGTACGGTCGTGACCTTGACGTATACGCTGCGCTCCGCCACACGGCACTGCACCTCCCGCAACGTTTGCCGCTCGTGCTCGGTAAGCTGAATCGTCATGCGGCAAGTTTACCTTAATTTTCGCAATTCTCTTCGCGATGTGTATAA
>CAZERY010000201.1:0-6161 GCA_964514915.1 uncultured Hymenobacter sp. | reverse complement strand
CGAGGTCAGTCTTCACCCCATTGGCAGTATAAAACGGGTCGCTCCACTGAATAGCAAGCCGAAACGCGCCTGCCGCCGGAATCGTGAAGGGCTGGCGCGTATCGGTGGCCGCGCCGGTCGAGATCCCAAAGTTCAGGTCGGCTGCGCCGCCAGTCGTGGCAGTAAAGGTCGGGCTCACGTATTCTGAAGACTTATCGGCGTAGTTGCCGGCCGAAGAGTAATAGGCTACGCCGTGGGTCGCCACCACTTCTTCTACCGCCTGCGCGATAACGCCGTCCTGAAACATCGGCTCGTTGAGGTAGCTGATATCATCAACCAGGATTTTGCAGTTGCCCAGCGTCGGGTCCGACAAGCCATAAATCTGGTCGGCAAAGTTGGCTTCTCCCTGGTAGATGCCGCTGAACGCCTTGCCCGCGCCGGGTGCCAGGTCGTGAATCAACTCAATCATGGCGCGGCCCTCGTCGGTACCCGTGGCAGGGTCTTGCAGCACCTGCACGTTGGCCGGCAAGTCGCCCGAAGCAATGCCCGCCGCGGCGCCTTTGAGGGCATTGTACGAGTCGCTCATCACCCCGATGCGGACGCCGGTACCATCGTAGCCATTAGCAGCGCCGCGCACACGGGCGGCTTCGAGCACAAAATCAGCCTGGTTCTGAATGCGGCCCGAATTGGTAATCGGCGCTTCTACGGGCAGCACGCCCAGTAAGCCATTGGTGGCCAGCGAGCTAATGCCCGCCGCGCCCGGGGCTAGCTGCTCGATGGGAAGCTGCCCCTCGATAAAGTGAAACTTACTTTTATCGGATACTACTACAAAGCCGCGGGCTTCGAGCAGCGGGCGCAGGGCGGCCACGTCTTTGGCCGTGATGCGCACCGTCACGAGCTGGCTGGCATCATCGAGCAAGAGGTCGGGGAAGGTGGCTTGTAGCTGGGCTTTTTTTCCCGCCGCCACCTTGGTGTGTGCTTGCTGGTAAAGCAGCTGGAGGTTGCCCCCAATGCGTGAGCTAGGGTCAACGCGGCCGGCCACCGTGGTCGGTGTAGGCTTCACTACTGCCCGGTGTAGCTGAGTGGGCAGCTCAGTTTGAGCTAGCCCGTAGGTAGACGCTGCGCAGATACCTAGTATAGTAAATAGGTTTTTCAATAGGAAAAGAATTAAAGGAGGACTAACAAATATAAAGTGAACTTCGAATGAAACAAGTAAGTGGCTATACTTTATAGTCACTCTCCAGAGCCCACGATTTTTAGCAATAAGGTCAGCGGGAAATCGGAATTAGACTGAATATATAAAAAATATTACTTAGCCAGAAAAAATGCCCGCTAGAACATATAACGGGCATTTTTTCTGACTAATTTTCGGTGAGCAGCTTGCTCAGTTAGGGGCAACGAGCGGCTTACTGATAGCTAGCCGCTTTTTACTCCACGGCTACGTGGCGGGAGTGGAGCAGGCCGTCGGCCGTTTGGCACAGCACGGTGTAGAGGCCCGCCGCGAGCGGCGCCGCGAGCGTATAGTGCGTAGCAGCGCCCGCGTTCAGGACCAAGCTGCCCTGCCAGATGTTGCGGCCCAAAGCATCAACTACGCGCAGTGCCGCCGTGCCCGCCGCGGTGGGCAGCGTTAGAGTCAGGCTTTGGCCGCCCGCCACTGGGTTGGGGTAGGCTTGCAAGGAGGGCGACTCGGCCAGGGCGGCTTTCGTAGCCAGTACCGTGTTGGCCACCTGGACATTGGAAAGGTAGAGGTGGTTACCGTTTTGGTTGAAAGCCACGAAGCGCAGGTACACCTGTTGGTTGAGGTAGGCCGAGAGGTCAATAATCTCGGTGCGCCACTGGCTCACCGACGAAGGCGTATAGGCTGCGTCGCGAAACAGCGTAGTACCCAGGCCGGTGAGGGCCGATTTGAGGTACACGCGGCCCAGGCGAGTGTTGGTGCAGGCGGTGTACACGTCGACGGCCAGCGAATCGTTGTTGGCCGTAGGCACGGCGGCTACCGGGGCGTACGCCAGGTCGAAACGCAGGAAAGCCAGCGACTGGTTACGCAAGTCAAACGAGGGCGTTTGGAGGGTATCGCGCTGGCTAAGAGTAGCGTAGTTGTAAAAATTCATGTCGGCTACGGCGCCTCGGGTGCCATCTTTGCGCAGGATGTTGCTGGTGCTGACCCACGTAATACCATTGTCGGGGTTGATGACGCGCTACGTAGCGGGGATGCCGCTCGCCAGGGTTTCGGTGTACGGGATAGCCAAAGCCACGCCCTGCACAGTTACCACAAATGTCTGGGTGCTGCTGCCATTAGCATTGGTAGCCGTGAGGGTGGCTGTGTACGTGCCAGCCGTGGCGTAAGTCACGACGGGGCTCTGGGCCGTGCTGGTAGCGGGCGAGCCGCCGGGAAAGCCCAGCTAATACTGCTCACGCACTGCGTCGAAGTATTGGTAAAGACGATTTTACCACCCGGGCAAATGGGGGTTTGGCGGTTGGTGAAGCTCGCCACCGGCGCGGCGCTCGATACGGTGACTATTCCCGTGAGGGTGCGGCTGGAAGTACCAGCGGCGTTGGGCACGGTCAGCGTAGCATTGTAGGTGCCAGCGGTAGCGTAGGTGACGGTCGGGTTGGCAGCGGTGCTGGTAGCCGGGGTGCCGCCCGGAAAGCTCCAGAAGTAGCTGGTAGGGGCAAAAAGCGAAGCATCCCGAAACTGCACGCTGCTGCCGGGGCAAATAGGCGCCGTAGCCGTGGTATTAAATTGGGCCACCGGGGCCGACGTTACGGCGGCCCCGGTCACCGTAACATCGTCGAAGGCCCGGCCGCCGCGTCGCGTCGCCGCGTAGCTATCTGCCTGGCCCGAGCCGCTGCGTTGACAGCGGATAAGCACGTCGCTGCCCAGCGTCAGGTTGTTGGCCGTGGCTAGGGTATTGAGGTTTACGCTCACCAGCTGATAATCGGTAGTGGCGCTGGCACCCGTGAGGTCGGCAATCCGGTACCAGGTAGCACCCCCATCCGCGCTCAGGGCTACTCCGTCGGAGGCGCTGCCAGTGCTAGTGTTGGAGAACGTGAGCGGCATGGCATTATCGACCTTCCCGGTAAACTTCTTGTGGCGGAAAGAAAGGACGTAGCCGCCCGTGGCGGTCGTGCTCAAGTTGAGGTGTAGCGTAGCCTCAGCCACGCAGGCATCAGTATAATCATAGAAATTGTAGTACGGAAAAAAGCCATCCAGCACGAGGTGGCCCGGTGTGGAGGCGGGGCCATAGTCGCTCCGCACAATAGCCCGGACCGGCCCCCGGCCCTGAATGTCCCAGGCCGAGCTAAGGCCCGCCGCGTCGAAGGTTTCGACGAAGGGTGCGGGGGCGGCCGTCACCGACCCGTAAATGGCTCGGTAGGCATTGATCAACCCGGCCCCGGTGAGGGTATCGAAGCCGGTGTCGCCGATATCAAGCGCCGTGCTTTGCAGGCGGCTGCTTACCTGGGCAGGAGTGAGGGCGGGCTGGGCTTGCAATAGCAAGGCGGCAACTCCTGCTGCATTGGGAGCGGCCGCCGAGGTGCCAAAAAACAGGTAACCGTCCTTAGGATCGGGGGTTGCCGAGCCAAAGAAGGTCGTGCTCGTTCCATCTATCGACGTAAAGTCGGGCTTGAGACGCACGGTCGGCGTGGCGAGGGCCGTGCCATCGGCCGCAAAGAGGTAAGTAGGCTGGCCTTTAGAGGAAAAATGCTCTGGCGCCAGCCGGTTGTACGACGGCGCTGCTGCCCCCGCCATGGCGCCAGTAGCCGCGTGGTGGCCTACTACGGTGCCGCTGTGCGTGAAGTACTCAGCGGGCATCACATTCGCGCCATCGCCAAAATCAATGTATTTCACCCGCGTCGGGTTGGCCGTGCCTCGGTAGCAGCTGATAACCAGGTCGAACTCGGTGTCGGTGTCGTTATTATTAATGTAGTAAAGCAGCTCGGTTGGCGTTTGGCTGCTGATGTTATCGCTATTGCTCACTGCCACAGTATCGCCCGGCTGCACCAAGCCATTGGCGCGGGTCTTAACCAGCAATATATCTAAGTCGGTTTTGACGCCGGCGCTGGTATAGAAAGGGTCGCTCCATTGCAGCTCAATAAGCAAGGGAGAACCCTTCGGAATGGAGTAGTGCTGGCGGGTGTCGGAGGCGCCCCCGGGGCTAAAGCTAGCGCCGAAGTCCAGGTCGGCACTGCCGGTAGGAGTGGCCAGAGCCTTGAAAACTGGGGCCGCGTATTCGCACGAATAATCAGCGTCATTACCCGCCGAGCTGAAGTAAGACACGCCCAGCCGGCTGGCGGCTTCGTTCACCGCCTGCGCCACTACCCCGTCCTGAAACATGGGCTCGTCGAAGTACGAAATATCATCGACAATGACCTTGCAGTTGCCCAGCGTCGGGTCGGCCAACTTCAGCAGCTGGTCGGCAAAATTGGCTTCCCCATTGTACACCGAGCTGAAGGCCAGGCCCGCATCGGGAGCAATGTCGTGGATTAGCTCCAGCATGGCGCGGCCTTCGTCGCTGCCTCCCTACGCGGCGGTAAGGTCTTGCAGCACCTGCACATTGGCTGGCAGGTCGCCGGAACTTACCCCCGCCGCGGCGCCGCCCAGAGAGTTATACGAATCGCTCAGCACTCCCACGCGCTGGTTCTTACCGCTGTAGTCGGCTTGGGCGCCCCGCACCCGGTACGATTCGAGCAGGTAGTCGGCCTGGTTTTGCACCCGCCCCGCACTGGTAATGGGCCGCTACACGGCCCGTACCCCGAGTAGTCCCCGTGGCGCCAGCGCCTCGATACCGGCCGGGCCGGGTGCCAACTGGCTGATGGGCAGCTGCCCCTCCATAAAATGCAGGCTAGCTTTCTCGGCCATCGTCACGAAGCCGCGGGCCTCCAGGACGGGGCGCAGGGCTGCTACGTCCTGGGCCGTAATGCGCACCAATACCGACGAGGCGCTCGCACTGCTGGGCATTACCAGCATCGGAAAGGCGGCGCGCAAGGTAGCCGGGGCAGCGGTGCCTTTGCTGCCAGTAGCGGCGGCTGGGCTGGTGGCGTAGCGGTACACCTGCCGCAAGTCGCTACTAATGCGCGACTTGGCCAGGGTATAGACTGGCAGGGCTGGCCAGGCAGTGGTGCCCGTGGAGCGATGCAGCTTGGTTGGTAGATCCAGTTGTTAGCCTCGGGCACCGATGACTACGGCGCACAGCCCCAAAATAGCTAAAGCTGGTTTCATAAAAATAAATAAAGGGTGTTTGCAAATGTAATCGTAATTTTTAGTTGGGATTACTTAATAAATGAATTTATAGTAGTTATCTGATGCTGCTGATTACTAAGCCACTGGGCGGCCACTCAGGAATGGGGCCGGGCCCCAGGCTATTCCCAATTATCCTCGGCTGGCTCCCCGTAGTGCCCGCTGTCTCCCTACCTTCGCTTTCCTATGGACTTGAACCCGATTCACCCCAAAATCACCCCGATTTACCAAACCTCGGTTTTTAAATTTGGCTCCCTAGCCGAGCTCGAAGAGTACTATACTGCGCCGGGCCGGGGGGGCAGGTATGGCTACTCCCGCTCCGAGCACCCCAACTCCGACGAGCTAGTGGCTGAAGTAGCCCAGCTTGAAGGCGCCGAGGGCGGCGGAGTGGCTACCGGGGCCGGGCTAGCGGGCCTGCTAGCCGCCGTGCTGGCCACCTGCCAGGCCGGCGACCACATCTTGTGCCCCGCCGAGCTCTACGGCGGCTCGGTGGTGCTGCTCTCGCAGGAGCTGAGCCGGCTCGGCATCGAAACCAGCTACGTGCCGCTCGCCGACCTTTACGACATAGCCCGCCACCGCCGGCCCACTACCAAGCTGGTGCTGGCCGAGGTACTGAGTAACCCGTTGCTGACCGTGCTCGATGGCCCACGCTTGGCCCACGCCTGTCAGGAGCAAGGCATTTTATTGCTGATTGACAGCTCATTCACGTCGCCCATGCTCACCCGGCCCCTGAGCTGGGGCGCCGATATGGTGTGGCACTCGGCCACCAAGTACCTGGCCGGCCACTCCGACGTGACGGCCGGCGTGGTGGTGGCCCGCAACCCGGCCATCGGCAAGCGGCTGCGCCAGGTGGCCACCAACTTAGGCCTGATGCTGGCGCCGCTGGATAGCTGGCTAGCCGTGCGCGGCCTCAAAACCCTGCGCCTGCGTCTGCGCCAGCACT
>CAZERY010000200.1:0-6189 GCA_964514915.1 uncultured Hymenobacter sp. | reverse complement strand
CGTCGCCCGACACCCAGAAGTCCTGCATCACCAGCAGGCCGTACTTGTCGCAGGCTTCGTAAAACTCGGGCCGCTCGACCAGCGCGCCGCCCCAGATGCGAATGAGATTCAGGTTCATATCGCGGTGAAACCGGATTTCGGCGTCGTAGCGCGCCTTGGTGAAGCGCAGCATGGCATCCGAGATAATCCAGTTGCCACCCTTGATGAAAAGCTGCTGGCCATTGAGCAGTACCTGCATGCTCTGGGTTTTGTCGTTCCACACGTGCCCCACTTCGCGCACGCCCACCTGCACGTTTTCCTCATCCGATACGGTCTGGCCGCCCACCAAAAATTGCAGCTTCAGCGGGTAGAGGTTTTGCGGGCCGTAGCCATTCGGCCACCACAGCTTGGGGTTTTTGAGCGTGAGTAGGGGCAGGCTCACTTGCCGGGTAGTGTGCGCCGGCAGGCTCACCGCCTGCCGCACCTGCTGGCCCGCAATGGTATACTGCACCACCCCCGCAACAGAGTGGGAAGTAGGGTTTTCCAGCTCGGTCGTGACGGCAAGGGTAGCGGGCTGCTGAGGGCCATCAGGCCGGCGCATGCCGGGCACGCGGGTGATGACGTGCGGGTTTTTGAGGTCAATCTGCTTGGTTTTCTCGATGGTCACCTTGTCCCAGATGCCCGTATTGCGGTCGCGGATGGGCCGAATCCAGTCCCAGCCCGCGGTGTACTGCGTCGATACGTTGCGGGCAATGGTACCGTCGCCGCCCTGGCCGCCGTTGGGGTTGCCCACGGGGTCGGGCGGGTACACTACCACGGCCAGGCGGTTGTGGCCGTCCTTGGCCAGGTAGGGCGTGATGTTATACGTCTGGCGCAGAAACATGCCGTGGTGGGTCTGCTGGTTGAGCTTCTGCCCATTCAAAAACACCTCGCAGCTGTAGTTCACGCCCCGGAAATGCAGCCACACCTGCCCCGCCCCCGCGGCCGGCGCCTCCTGAAAATCCTTGACAAACCAGTAGGTATAGTAGTCGCGGCCGGTCTTGTAGATGTCCGGGATGCGCTCGTTGTTCATCCCGAAGAAAGGGTCGGGCACCTGCTTATTGGCGAGCTGGGTGGTGAGCACCGTGCCCGGCACCACGGCCGGCTGCCAGCCCGTGAGGGCATAAGTCGGCCGCGAAAGCTGCGGCCCGGTGGCCGTTACCTTGGCAATGGGCAGGGCCTGCCAGCCGGAGTTCAGCTCGTAGCGCTGCTGCGCCGCCAAGGGGTAAGCGCTAGCCAGCGCTAACAGCAGAAGCAGGAATCGAAAATTTGTCATTCGGAGAGAATGCCGGAATAAAGGGATTGAGCGGATAGCTGGCTAAAGCACAAGCAAACAGCAGGATTCTAGCGCCGGGCTTTGTGCCCGGCCACGCCGTAGAACAGCAAGAACAAATAGCAGGGAATGACCAGCCAGTAAGCACGTTGCGGCGTGGAGTAGTCGGCCAGCAGCCCGTAGAGCGGCGGCAGTACCGCGCCCCCCGCAATAGCCATGATGAGCAGCGAAGAGCCCAGCTTCGTAAAACGCCCCAGCCCCGCAATGGCCAGCGGCCAGATAGCCGGGAAAATGAGCGAGTTGGCCAGCCCCAGCAGTGAGATGAACAGCACCGAAGGATAGCCGCGGGTAGCGAGCGCTCCCAAGGCAAAAAGCACCCCCGTAATGGCCGAAACCTGCAACGCTTTCTCCTGCGAGATATACCGGGGGATGGCCACAATGCCGATGCCGTAGCCCACAATCATGGCAAACAACGTGCAGGTGGTAAAGAACTTAGCGGTTGCCAAGGCAATGCCCTGCGAGGCGCCGTAGCTGATGATGGTATCGCCGGCGATCACTTCCACGCCCACGTAGAAAAACATGGCCAGCGCCCCGAGCATCAGGTGCGGAAAGTGAAAGACGCTCGACTTGTTGGTGTTGGCCGCCGCCACTGCTTCGTCTTCGTGGTCGGTGTCGATTTCGGGCAGCGAAGAAAAATAAATCAGTACCCCTAGTAGCACCAGTACGCCCAGCATGAGCACGTAGGGCGTTACTACGCGGGCGGCTAAAGCATCCAGCTCGGCGGCTTTGGCGGCCGCCCCGAGGCTACCCAGGCGCTTTACGAGGGCATCGGCATCTTTCAGGGCTACGGCACCCAGCGCAATTGGAGCCAGCGCCCCGGCCACCTTGTTGCAGATGCCCATGATGCTGATGCGCTTGGCGGCACTTTCGCGCGGGCCCAGGATGGTGATGTACGGATTGGCCGCCGTCTGCAACACGGCCAGGCCCGTGCCTTGCACGAATAAGCCCAGCAGAAACAGCCCGTAGGTGCGCGTCAGCGCCGCCGGAATGAACAGCAGCGCGCCCACCGCCATTACGAACAGCCCGGCCGACATGCCCTTCTTAAACCCGGTGGCTTTGAGCACCCAGGCCGACGGAATGGCCATCACCAAATAGGAGATGTAGAAGGCAAACGTGACCAGATACGCCTCAAAATTGGTCAGCTCGCACGCAATCCGCAGGTACGGGATCAGCACCGAGTTGAGCCAGGTGACGAAGCCGAAAATGAAGAACAACGACCCGATAATGACAATCGACCGGTTTTGCTGGCTGGTGGCCGGGAGCGCGACCGCACTGGCCAGGGGAGCTACTTTGGGCATGCTGTTCGAGTTAAAAAGAGGCTAGGGGAGGAGTGGGAAGAAGCCGGCAGGTACGCCGCATTAGTGCACGACCAGCTCATCGGCAAACAACCAGGTTTCGGATCCTTGGGGGCCCGGGCCCGCCGTAGCGGGCCGCGCGTTTTTCGCCGTAACCCGGACGAAGCGCGCCTTGGTTTTCTGCCAATCGGCCTTCACCTCACCGATGCTGGTGCCGGGCTGGGCCGGCCCCGCAACGGGCGCCGAATACACCGTTTTGTAGGTGCGGCCATCTTTCGATACGGCAACTTCCAGCGTGGTCGGCAGTAAGATTTTATCCTCCGGTTTCTGCAAGAAAGTGCCGCGCACCGAGCTGATTTCCACGGGGTTTTTCAAGTCCAGCGTCGCCACCAGGTCGGCGTTGGCAAACCCGAGCCAGTGCCCATCGGTGTGGCTAAGGGAGCCTTGCAGGCCATCGACCAGCGTGAGCGGGCCAGTGCCCTGATAGTTTTTGTGGGGCTGGCTGGCGAGCTTAACGGGCACGGCAAAGGCCTTGTGCGTCACGATCGCCGTGCTCGTCACCTTCCCCATGAGCTGGCCCTGCTCAAAAGAGGCGGCTTTCACCACGGCCGAGCTGCTCACGGCAAACGGACCTTTATAGGCAGTAGCAGAGGTAGTTGGCGCCGAGCCATCGAGGGTGTACACGAGCTGCAGCCCCGCAGCATCCACTTGCAGCGTCACCACGTCGGCCGCCTTGGTAGTGTCGGGCACCACCTGCTGCCGCACGTTGAAGGCGCTCTTGGCGTAGTTGGCCCCCAGGGCGGCGAAGCGCTGGTACTGCGGCTGCATACGCACCTTGAAGCTCTCCCAGTTTTTTTGGCTGGCCGGCGTCCAAAGCACTTCGGCCAGCGCCGACATGCGGGGCAGCACCATGTACTCGACCTGCTGCTCGGTGGGGATGTACTCGGTCCACAAGTTGGCCTGCGCGCCCAGGATGTATTTCTGCTCGGCGGCGGTTAGCTCTTGGGGCGTGGGCTCGAAAGAATAGACCTTCTCCAGCGGCAGGTAGCCGCCAATGCTCAGCGGCTCCAGGCTGGGGTCGCCCTGGGCGTGGTCGAAGTACACAAATTCGCCGGGCGTCATCACCACCTGGTGGTGCTGCTTGGCGGCGGCGGTGCCGCCTTCCATGCCGCGCCACGACATCACGGCGGCATTGGGGGCGAGGCCACCCTCCAGAATTTCATCCCAGCCGATGATGGTTTTGCCCTTGGCGTTCAAGAATTTCTCCATGCGCTGCACAAAATAGCTTTGCAGCTCGTGCTCGTCCTTGAGGTGCTCGGCCTTGATGCGGGCCTGGCACTTGGGGCAGGCGTGCCAGCGGGTTTTGGGCGCTTCATCGCCCCCGATATGCACGATTTTGCTCGGGAACAGCGGCAGTACTTCCGTCAGCACATCCTGCAAAAACGCGAACGTCTGCTCGTTGCCGGCGCAAAAAATATCGTCGTAAACGCCCCAGGTTTGGCCCACCTTGAAGGGGCCGCCGGTGCACGACAGCTCTGGGTAGGCCGTGAGCGCCGCCAGGGCGTGGCCGGGCATCTCGATTTCGGGCACCACCGTGATGTAGCGGTCCTGCGCGTACTTAACTAGCTCTTTTACTTGCTCCTGGGTGTAGAAGCCGCCGTAGCGCACATTGTCGTAGCGCGGCACCTGCTCGCCGTAGTGGCCGATGAGCGTGCCCTCGCGATAGCCGCCCACCGTAGTCAGCTTAGGGTATTTCTTGATTTCGATGCGCCAGCCCTGGTCATCGGTGAGGTGCCAGTGGAAGGTGTTCATCTTGTGCATCGCCAGGTAGTCGATGTACTTCTTCACAAACTCGGTCGAGAAGAAATGGCGGCTTACATCCAGGTGCATGCCGCGCCAGCTGTAGCGCGGCTTATCGACCACTTCCATAGCCGGCAGGCGCGTGGCCGCCCCGCGCTGCACGGGTAGCAGCTGCCTGATCGTCTGGGTGCCCCAAAATAAGCCCTGCGGCTGGCTGGCGGCCAGGGTCACGTGCGTAGGCTGCACGCTGAGCACGTAGCCCTCCGCCCCGAGCGAATCGGTGGGCGGGGCCAGCGTAAGGTAAATAGCACCAGCCCGCTGCTTGCCCGGCGCGGCCGGCACTACGGGCGGCTGCACGCCGGTAGCGCGCTGGATTTCCTGGCTCAACGACTGCCCGATGCGCCGCAGCTCGTCGTTCTTGGGGCCGACGCAAATCTTGGTGTCGGGGGTAATAGTGAAGCTACCGGTGCCCGGCGTGAGCCGCACGGGCTGCGGAATGATCGAGATACTGGCTTGGCTGACAGGCGCCTGCTGGCCATAAGCCGGGGCTAGCAGACTGCTCAAGCTGAGCGCAGCCGCCAGCGACAACACGAATTTCCTGTTCATAGAGCGAGGGCGTTATGCGGGTGGGAAATGGGTTGCTGCTTCATGTGGCAGAGGGCCGCGGCCCCGAGCACGGCGGCGTTGCCGATGGTGGAAGGCGCAATGACCAGCCGTTCCGTCACGAGCTTGAACGGAAACGTTTGGAGGCTTTCGTACAAGCCACTGCGGAAGTAGTCGAAGCCTTGGCTAACTGAGCCGCCCAGAAAAATGGCCTCGGGCGAGAGGGCGTACAGGATAAACTGGAGGGCGCTGCCGAGGTGCCGGCCAAACTCGGTGTAGAGGCCCAGCGCCGCCGCATCGCCGCGCTGGGCCAGCGCGTGCCACTCGGTGCCCGGCCGGCCTGTGCGCTGCCCAAAAAACTTGCCGCTGCAATAGTCCTCAATGGTTTTATCGAGGTAAGGAATGCCCCCAAACTCGCCGGCGCTGGACAGCGTGCCCGAATACAGCTGGTGATTGATGATGATGCCTGCTCCCAGCCCCGTGCCGAGCGCCAGGCCCACCAGGTTGGCGTAGGGCTTGCCCTGGCCGTACATTTTTTCGCCCACGGCAAAGGCATTGGCGTCGTTGGTGAGGTGCACCGGCTTGTCGAAGTAGCTGGCTAAGTGCTGCTTCAGATGCACCTCCCGCCAGGAAGGAATATTTTGCACGTTGTGCACAATGCCGTTGGCCTCGTCTACCAGCCCCGGTACGCCGATGCCGATGCCCACCACCTGATCATCGACCAGCGGGGCCAGGTTTTGCGTCAATTCAGCCAGAATCTGCTCCTTCGACGCGGTGGCCGAGGTTTCAAATTTAACTTCCCGGAGTAGCTCGCCATCTTGCACGACGCCGACGTGAACCTTCGTTCCGCCAATATCTACGCCTAGGTACTTGCTACTGGTCATGCGGGAGAAGAGAATTAAAAATTAATAATGAGGAATTAAAAATTTAATAGTCAGATTTTTAATTACTCATTGTTAATTTTATATTAATCAAGTGGTTAGGCAAAGATTTGAAGCGATGGGCACACCTAAAACCGCCACCGCACGAAGGCTTCCATCGCCTCGTAGTTGGCCATGCCGAGCCGGTCGTACTGCTGGGCCGTTTCGCGGTTGCGGTGCTCGGCGCGCACCCAGAACTCGCGGGCGTCGTCGCCGGGGA
>CAZERY010000199.1:0-6198 GCA_964514915.1 uncultured Hymenobacter sp. | reverse complement strand
AGCTCATCAAAAGCCTGGGGCTGGCCCAGCAGGAAACCGAGCGCCTGAACGGCATTACCGATAAAATCCTGAAGCTGGAGCTGCGCAAGGTGCGCTATCTGCGCTCGCTGAGCTTTGTGCAGGGTACGTTTGTCAACTTGCTGCGCAACATCATCATCTTGATGCTCTTGTACTTGCGGGTGCAGAACTACATCAGCCTGGGCGAGTTTTTCTCGTTCTTTATCTACTCGTTTTCCATCTTTGGGCCGTTGCAGGAACTGGGCGCCATCATCGGCACCTACCGCGAAACCGAGATTTCGCTGGGCAATTTCCAGACGATCCTCGACACGCCGCGCGATGTGAAGCCGGCCCACCCGCAGCTAGTGGAGCGCATCGAAACGCTGGCTTTTGAGGAGGTAACGTTCAAGCACCTCACTGCGCCAGCGCCGGCATTGGCCGGCATCTCGTTCGGGGCCAAGCTGGGCGAAACCATTGCCTTCGTTGGCCCCAGCGGCTCGGGCAAAACCACGCTCGTAAAGCTCCTGGTGGGCCTCTACCCACCACTCGCGGGCGAAATTCTCTACAATGGCATTTCGAGCAAAAATGTGGACCTCGACCAGCTGCGCGAGCAAATCGGCTTTGTAACGCAGGATACGCAGCTGTTTGCCGGCACCATTCGCGAAAACCTGCGCTTCGTGGCCCCGCAGGCCACCGATGCCGAATGCTTGCGCGCCCTGCACCAGGCGGCCGCCGATGGGCTGCTGGCCCGCGCGCCTAAGGGCCTCGACACCGTGCTCGGCGAAGGCGGCGTGAAAGTGAGCGGCGGCGAAAAACAGCGGCTCAGCATCGCCCGCGCCCTATTGCGCCACCCCACCCTGCTCGTATTCGACGAGGCTACTTCGGCCCTCGACTCGCTCACGGAGGAAGAAATCGGCCGCACGGTGCGCGAGCTTTCGGGCTCGCGCCAGCACATCACCGTGCTCATCGCTCACCGCCTGAGCACCATTTTGCACGCCGACCGCATCTTCGTGCTGGAGCGCGGGCAGGTGGCCGAGGCCGGTCGCCACGACGAGCTGCTGGCCCAAAAAGGGCTGTACTATGCCATGTGGCGCCAGCAGATTGGCGAGCGCAAGGAGCCGGCGCTAGTGGGCTAACAGCCATACTGTTGACTGGCTAAGAATGGCGCCGACGCAACTTTTCCGAGCTTTTGCCCGAAAGCAGGCCATGCATTTTACCGTTATCACCCCCACTCACAAGCGCCGCGACCTGCTACCCGAAACCGTGGCTAGCGTGCGCGCCAATATCAGCGCCCCGCTCGACTTTTCGTTTGAACACCTGCTCTACGACAACGGCTCGGACGATGGCACGGCCGAGTACCTGGCCGAGGCGGCTACTCAACCCTACCCGCCGCTGCGCTACTGGCAAGACCCCAGCCGGCGCCGGCCCGGCTTCGCCCGCAATGAGCTAAGCAAGCAAGCGCCCGCCGAGGCCTGGATTCTGCCCCTCGACGACGACGACCTGCTGCTTCAGCGTACGCTCTACCACTACGGCGCCCAGATTGAGGCTAATCCCGACCGCCCCTGGCTGGTGGCCGACTTCCTGCGCGTCGATGAGCACGCCCGCTACCTGCCTAGTGAGGATTACTATGCCTGGAAATTCGATTCGCCCTCGGCCATGCTCCAGGCCATTTTTCGGGCCGAGCATTTTATTCAGGGCAACGTGTGCTACACCAAAGCGCTGCTCGACGAGGTAGGCGGCTACGACCCCGAGCTGCCGATGGCCGAAGACCTTGACCTTTACGTGCGCTTCCTGCTGGCCGGGCACTTGCCAGTGGTATGCCCGCACATCAGCCACCTGCATCGCTTCCACTCGAAGAATACCAGCCAGGGCGTGGATGCCGCCAAGCACAACGCCGACCTGCGCGTCATCTACCGCAAATACGCGGCGCAGCTACAAGCGCTGGGCATTGCCGAGCCGGGCCAGTAGCCCCGCGGCTCAGCGCCATCCGCAAGACATCTGGCAACTAATAAAACCTCTTCCTAGAGCGGTTCTCAAATTGACAGAAAGCGTGCGGGTGCGTTCTCCAGCCAGCAACCTGAAAACTACCGTAAGAAAAGTAAGCTCGTCGGGAAGCTAAGCCGATTGCAGCTTATCCATCTTCTTTACACCTTAGTGTTGAATCTTTGACGTTACCGGATATTACTTTAGCCGGGTGAGGTAGGCGGCGGCCGGCTAACGCCTGCTGGCGGCCATTTACAACTGTTCTCCTTGGCAATCCTTCCTTTATTCTGGCTACGCCGTAGCGGCCTTTTTTTGGGGCTGGTACTGACTTTTTTGGTGGGGCGCGCGCAGCCTGGCGCGCCGCTCAGCCAACTAAAAAAGTCAGCGCCAGCCCCGCTCGATGTGGCCGACGTAGCACACCACCTCTACCCCCGCATTCCGGCCCACGACTCGGCTAGCTTGCAGCACGGCCACAAAATGCTGCTGCTAGTACCGGTGGTGGGCTACTCGCAGCAAACGGGCGGCGTGGCTGAGGTAGCACTCAACATGGCCTTTCAGCGCCCCGCCGCCAATGTATCGACGGTGGTGGGCGCGGCGCAATACACCCTCCACCACCAGGCCATTCTTACGCTCTCCTCGTCGCTGTGGTCGGCTGATAACACCTGGGATTTTGTAGGCGACTGGCGAATAATGCACTATCCACAAAGCACTTATGGCCTGGGTATGTATACCTCTACCAGCAGCGATGTGGTATCGATGGACTACGAGTACCTACGCTTTTATCAAACCGTGCTGCGGCGCCTCACAGCAGCCTGGTACGTGGGGCTGGGCTACCAGCTCGACAACCACTGGGGCATCGTGAGCCGCAACAGTCGCCGCGAAGTCACGGCTATTTCGCGCTATACCTACGGGGTGGCGGGCCGCTCTACCTCGTCGGGGCCGGTCATTAGCTTGCTGCACGACAATCGCGGCAACGCCATCAACCCGCAGGGCGGTTATTTCCTCAACGCGCAGTACCGCCCCAACCTCACGGCTCTGGGTAGCAGCACCAATTACCAATCGCTGCTGCTCGAAGGCCGCCTGTACCTCCACCCCGTGCCGGGCTCGGCTAATATTCTAGCGTTATGGTCGTACAATGCGCTCACTCTCAGTGGAAATCCGCCTTTTCTCGACCTGCCGGCCACCGGCTGGGATATGTACGGCAATACCGGGCGCGGCTTTATCCAGGGACGGTTTCGGGGCAAAAACCTGCTGTATGGCGAGGCTGAGTACCGCTTCGGCATTACCCGCAACCGCCTGCTGGGCGGCGTAGTCTTCACCAATGCCCAAACCGTGACGGAGCTAACCGTGGTGAAAGGCCGCGTGGGAAACGGCACCTTCCAGAAGGTTGTGCCCGCCGTGGGTGGCGGCCTGCGTATTAGCCTCAACAAAGTTTCCCGTACCAACTTGGCTATTGACTATGGCTTTGGGCTCGACGGCTCGCGGGGTCTGTCGCTGAACTTGGGCGAGGTATTTTAAAGGATTCGCCTTGAGCAGCTAGTGCTTAGTCAGAGGAGTTAGCTGCCCTAATTTCCTGGTAATGACGGTCAAGTTTAACATGGGCTTTGGCTCGCCCTGTATGAAAAGCGCTTGGGCGAGAGTCAGCGCCAGCTAGCCGACCTCAAGCGCCTCGTGCAGTTGCAAGCGGAGGTAGCGGCTAGCCACGAGCTAACCACCGACCAGTCGCAGGGGCCGCTGCGCGTGCTGGGCGACTACGCCCGCGCCCTCGACGTGCTCGACCAGTGGCCATCAGCGGCTGCACGTAGCCCGCGATACGGTGGCCCTGGCTACCGCCACTGCCTTCGAGCTAACGTACGCTGAGGCCCTGCAAGCCTTCAGTACTCTAAAGGGATAATTTGCTGGCTACGAGCAGTTTGTCCGCGAAAAAGACAAGCCCTTCGAAAGCTCCGTGCGCACTAGTTACCAAAGCTTTGGTGGGCAAGGCCTGTACCCGAGCGTGGAAGAAAAGGCTGCTAACCTGCTCTACTTCGTGGTCAAGAACCAGTCATTTTCGGATGGCAACAAGCGCATTGCGGCTTTTCTATTTGTGTACTTCCTGGCCCGGAGCGGCTGTCTCTACCGCCCCGACGGCACGCGCCGGCCCGCTGACAATGCGCTTGTTGCCCTCACCTTGCTCATTGCCGAAAGTCGGCCTGAGGACAAAGACGTAATGGCTACCCTGGTCGTGAACCTGATTAATGATGAAAATTAGGTGCGCTAGCCTACCAGCAGCCCCTACCTTTGCCCGATGGAGTATCAGTTGACTAAGCTCGCCGCCATTGATATTGGCTCCAACGCCGTGCGCTGCCAGATTTCGGCCGTGCTATTTTTTAATGGCCGCTACCGCCTCAAACGCATTGAATACGTGCGCTACCCGCTGCGGCTCGGCGAAGACGTTTTTGCCACTGGCGAAATTCCGCCGGCCAAGGCCGATAAGTTTGTTAAGTTTTTGCACGCCCTCAAGCTCCTTATGGAAGTGCACGAGGTGCCGCACCACCTCATCTGCGCCACCTCGGCCATGCGCACGGCCAGCAACGGCGCGGCGGTGGCGGCCCGCGTGCAGCAGGAACTGGGGTTGGATATCCAGGTCATTGATGGCCAGGCGGAAGCGGCCTACATCAACCGTGTAATTGAGCACCTGCTCGAAGATAACCGCCACTACCTGCACATCGACGTAGGCGGCGGCAGCACTGAGTTCAACATCTACCACGACCGCCGCAAGGTGGCCGCGCAGTCGTTCGAAATCGGCTCCATCCGCCGGATGCAGCAGGAAGAAAGTGGCCGTACCGTAGAGCAGATGAACGGCCTTTGGCAGCGCATGGAAGCCTGGGTGCGCGAAAACGCGCGCCGCTACCACGTCACGCGCGCCATCGGCACGGGCGGCAACATCAGCAAGCTCTACAGCATGTCGGCGGCCTCACCCAACAAGCCCATTACCCGCCGTAGCGTGCAGGCGCTGCTCGACCGCCTGGGCAGCCTCAGTATGAGCGAGCGCGTGAACATCGCCATGCTCAACCCCGACCGGGCCGACGTCATCGTGCCCGCAGGCCACATCTACCTCTCGGCAATGGAGTGGGCCGGCGTGAGCAGTATGATCGTGCCCGATATCGGCCTGAAAGACGGCATGTTACAGGCCCTTTTCGAGCAATATTTCAACGAAATCAGCCCCAGTGTTCACCCCAGCAAGCTGCCGGTAGCCGACGTCGAAAACGGCCCGCTGGGCTAGCCGCCTACCTGCAAAAAGCCCGCTACCCTGGTTAGATAGCGGGCTTTTTGCAAGTAGGCAGCTAGGCAGTTTCGTCGACTACAATGGCCGCGATGTCGGCCTCGTTTTCCACATCTGCTTCTGCTAGTACTTCGCCCTGCCCAAAAGTATCGGCGCCATCTTCGACTACCGGCTCAGCGGCGATGGCCGCGGCTTCGGCAGTAGCGAGCTGCTGGCGCTGTGCGGTTTGGGCGTGCAGCAAGGTTAGCAGGCCGTCGGGGGTAGCCCCGGCTAGCTGCGTTTCGTCGGGCCGGCGGTAGAAGTCGCGGTGAATGTTGATGGCGGGCTCGCCCGGCGCGAGGCGCTGGCACACGTAGGCCCCATCTTCGCGCATGAGGTAGCTATTCTGGTTGTCGAGCAGGTTGAGCTGCAAGATGTTAATAGCCTCGCGCCGTAGCTGCGGATTCACTATCAGAAACAGTGCCTCAATCCGCCGGTCGAAGGAGCGCACCATGGCATCGGCCGAGCCCGCGTAGAGCTTGGCCTCGCCGCCGTGGTGAAAGTAGAAGAGCCGGGCGTGCTCCAGATATTCGCCCACGATGCTCTTTACCTCAATATTTTCGCTCAGCCCCGGCCGGCCCGGCCGCAGGCAGCAGATGCCCCGCACGATAAACCGAATGGGCACGCCAGCCTTGCTGGCTTTGTAAAACTCATCGATTAGCTCCCGGTCTTCCAGTGAGTTCATCTTCATCACGATACCGCTGGCCAACCCTTTCTTAGCGTTTTTCGCCTCTTCCCGCACCAAGTGAATAAGTTGCTGACGCATATCCTTGGGCGCCGTGATAAGGTATTCGTAGTCGTCGGGCTGCGAATGACCCGTAATAACGTTGAAGAACTCCGACACGTCGTGGCCATACGTATCGTTGGTCGTGAGCATGCTCAGGTCGGTGTAGAGGCGCGAGGTTTGCTCGTTG
>CAZERY010000198.1:0-6249 GCA_964514915.1 uncultured Hymenobacter sp. | reverse complement strand
TAGTGGTAGCATGACCCAAAACTACTACTCGATTACTTATGCACGAGTACTTAATGTAGTTATTGGGCAGCGTAGGCTGGCTGGTGAGCTGGTGCTGCAAATGGCCAAAGGGCTTCTGGCGCAAGTCCAGCTTATTAAGGCCCCCGGCCGGCGCGGCCAGCCACAATACCTGGTCGCAGTCCTCAAAAATCTGGTGCAGCCGCTCCGATTGCAAGCTGGACGGGTCGCCGCTGATGGGCAGAAACAGGGCCCGCTGCGCCATCTGCACGGGCGGGGCCAAGCCCGTAGCGGGGGCAGCCGGCCACCGGTATAAGCCATAATCGGTGCCCACCCACAATTGCCCAAAGGTATCGAGATGAATGGCGTGGATGTCGCGGCAGGACTGCGGCAGCGGGTGGCTGCGCAAGTTGCGCACGCCCAGCCGGTCGGGGCGCGCCACCCAAAATACCTGGCTATCAGTACCAATCCACAAGTCGCCCCGGCGGTCGAGGTGCAGGCCCCGCACGGTAGCAAACCCCAGCGGGGCGCGCTGGGCGCGCAGCTGGGCGGGCAATACGGTGCCCGCGGCTAGCACCCGCAAACCCAGGCCTAGCGTACCAAACCAGATTTGGCCGTCCGGGGCTGCCGCTAGGCTTAGCACCGGAAAGCTGGTACTTCCGCTTTCGGCCAGCGCTACTTGGCGCAGGCTCCGCAAATGCGCCTGGGCATCTACCTCCACCACAAAAATGCCGGCGTGCTCCGTGCCTACCCACAGCCGCCCTTGCGGGTCCGAAACAAGCGCAAGTACGTCGGCTTGGGCCAGCTTTTGCGCCAGCGCCTGATAAGCGGGCGGTACCGCGGCCTCGCCCAGGCTCCGAAAACGGTCCTGGTCGGCATCGTACCAGCTCAGCCCCGCGTTTTCGGCTCCTACCCACAGGCGGCCGGCGCGGCCCACGTGCAAAGCATGAATGCGATTGCCGGAGATGCCATTTAGCGGGTTAACGGGCAGCGTGTAGTTTTTTAGGTCGTAGCCGTCGTAGCGGTTGATTCCCCGGTTAGTACCAATCCACAGAAAGCCGGCCTGGTCCTGCGTTACGGCTTCTACGTCGCTATGTAGCAACCCGTCATTTACCGTGAGGTGCTCAAAGCGCAGGTTGCTAGGGGCAGTTTGCGCCCAGCAGGCGCTGCCTAACAGCCAAAAAAATAACAGTAAATAACTGTAAGGTTGTTTCACAATTCTGGGTAAGTAAGTGACCACTCTTACTAGTAATGTACTCCGAAGGTAGAGTAAAAACAATTGCATACAGCGGAGTAGGCAGCGTGGCTGCCAACCACCAAGGGGCTTGAGCAAATTAGCTACCTATAGCAGCAAGCGGGGTAAGATTGAGCTTAACCGTACTTTTCGGTTTTGCCAGCGCGCAAAATTTCCGTTGCGTAGTATTGCTCGGCTTAAAAGGTGGTTTTGGCGCGATTGCGTACCTGATTACCCCCGCTTTTGTGTCGAATACCCCCTTATTGGGCCACTGGTAGCTCGATAGCTTTGTCCCACTTCTCGGCTGCGAATAGCTGCGCATAGCAGTGGGGCCGCTCAGCCATTAAGTCGCACAAACGTTTGCGCCAATTGCCTTGGCTAGGTTTACTACAACGCTGAGTTGCGCTGTTTTCATTGGCTGGTGCATGGCCCATGCCCAGCTACTGGCTTCTCCTTTCCAGCGTCGGTCGCCCACGAGAAAATGCTGCCTGGCTTGCCGGGTCTTCCACTTGCTTCTTCATCTAGTTACCAAGTCCCACTCAACCCCATGCAAAACTTCTTACTCAGGAGAAAGTACGTGCTGTACTTTCTGCTATTTCTTTGCTCCGTCCTAAAGAGCTACGCGCAAAGCACCCCTATTTCTGGGCGCGTGACTGACGAGTCAGGAGCTGGCCTGCCCGGCGTGACGGTGCTGCTCAAAGGCACTACTACGGGCACCGCCACCGGCGGCGACGGGAGCTACTCGCTCAGCGTGCCCGACGCCGCTACGGGCGTGCTAATATTCTCGTTCGTGGGCTACAAAAAGCAGGAAGTCGCTATCAATAAGCGGACTAGCATCAGCATAGCTCTCAACTCGGATGCTGCCGCGCTAAGTGATGTGGTGGTAGTCGGCTACGGCGAGCAGCGCAAAAGCGACATCACTGGGGCCATTGCGTCGGTGTCGCCCAAGGAGCTGAAAGACCAGCCGGTGGCGCGGGTAGACCAGGCCTTGCAGGGCCGCTCGCCGGGCGTGGTGGTGCAGAATAACGACGCTTCGCCCAATTCCAGCGTCAGCATCCGCATCCGGGGCAGCAACTCGCTCACGGGCACCAACGACCCGCTGGTGGTAATTAACGGCTTCATTGGCGGCGACTTATCCTCGCTGAACCCGAATGACATCGACAACATCGAGGTGCTGAAAGATGCCTCGGCCACGGCCATCTACGGCTCGCGCGGAGCCAACGGCGTAATCCTGGTAACTACCAAGCGCGGCGTGGCGGGCAAGACGACCGTGCAAGTAAACAGCTACGTCGGCATTCAGCAGCTACGCAAAAAGCTGGATTTGCTGAACGCCAGCGACTACGCCGCCACCGTGAACGCCAACCGCCAGGACCTAGGCCTCGCGCCCGTGTACACGCCGGCCGAGGTAACGGCCTTTCAGGCCAACGGCGGCACCGACTGGCAGAACGAGATTTTTCGCAAAGCTGTGCAGCAGAGCCACCAGGCGAGTATCGCGGGGGGTAGCGACAAGTTTTCGTACTTCGTGTCGGGCAACTACATCGACAACGCGGGCATTATCAAGAATACCTCGTTTCAGCGGTACTCGCTGCGCTCGAACCTGGAGGCGCGGCTCAACGACCGGTTCAAGGTGGGCATGAACCTGTTTTTATCGAAATCGACCGACCATCCCACGGCGCTCAACGGCTTTGCGGGCGGCAACGGAGCTAGCCCCGTTTTCGCGGCCCGGCTGTGGGCACCCACTCTGCCCGTGTACAATGCCGATGGCACGTATACCCAGCCTTCGGGCAAGGTGGGGCCGCACACGCTCTACAACCCGCTGGCGATGGCCGTGGAGCCGATTCGGGACAACCGCCAGGATATCACGGAGTTCAATACCTACCTGGATTATGCCATTGTGAAAGGGTTGTCGGCCCGCGTGACGGTGGCCGGCCGCCTCACCGACGACGAGAACAGCTACTACATCAACAACAAAGGCACGGCCGGGGTGGGCGACGCGCAGGCCGGCATCACCAACAACCGCTACCTGTTTTTGCAGAATACCAACCAGCTCACCTACCAAAAAACGATTGCCGACCTGCACAACCTGTCGGTGACGGCCGTGTACGAGCAGCAGCGCGAAGACTTTAACAGCAGCTTCGTGGGGTCGAAAGGCTTTAACACGGATGCCCTGAGCTACAACAACCTGGGCTACGGCAATTCCTACGGCGTGCCCTACTCGGGCCGCACCACCAAGAACGTGCAGTCATTTCTGGGGCGCGTCAACTACGGGTTTGCCGACCGGTACCTGGTGAGTTTGACGGGCCGCTACGACGGGTCGTCGGTATTTGGCGAAAACCACAAGTGGGGCTTTTTCCCATCGGCCGCCCTAGGCTGGCGCGTCAACAACGAAGCCTTTCTGCGCGACGTTGCGGCGCTCACCAACCTGAAGCTGCGCGCTAGCTACGGCCTCACCGGCAACCAGGGCATCAGCCCGTACCAGTCGCTCACGCTGCTGAGCACCACCGCCGTTTACCCCATCAACGGCACCACCCTGAGCCCCGGCGTGACGCTGGGCACCCTCGGCAACCCCGACCTGCGCTGGGAAAAAACCGCCCAGCTCGATGTGGGCCTCGACGTGGCGCTGTTTGCTAACCGCCTGCAATTCACGGCCGACCTCTACCAGAAGCGCACCAGCGACCTGCTCATCAACGTGCCGCTGCCCCTGATTTCGGGCTACACTTCGGTGCTTCGCAACGTGGGCGAAGTCGAAAACAAAGGCGTAGAGCTGAGCCTGGGTGGCCAGCCGGTGGTGGGTAAGTTCAAGTGGAACACCAACTTCAACGTGGCCATCAACCGCAACAAAGTGCTGGCGCTGGCTGGCACGCAAACCGCCGACGGCACTCAGGAAATTACGCTGGGCGGCCCCGGCCTGCCCAACTTCGGCAACACCATCTTCCTGACGGTGGGCCAGCCCATCGGTGTGCTCAAGGGCTACATTCAGAACGGTACCTGGGGCACAGGCGAAAGCGCGCTGGCGCAGTCGTACGGGGCCATTCCGGGCTCGCCCAAGTACGTGGACCAGAACGGCGACGGCGTGATTGATGACAAGGATATCGTCATCATGGGAAACACGTTTCCGAAGTTCAACTACGGCTGGAACAACACCTTCACCTACGGCAGCTTCGAGCTAAACGCGCTGATTCAGGGCGTGTCGGGCAACAAAATCTACAACCTGGCGCGGGTGTACACCGACCGCAGCTCGGCCGATGCCGATGCCACCAGCACCCGCATCCTCGACCGCTGGACGCCCACCCACCAGAACACCGACGTGCCCTCGTTTGCCGGGTCGGTGCAAGGCGAGAAGCTGCAATCGTCGCGCTGGCTCGAAGACGGCTCCTACGTGCGCCTCAAAAACGTGACGCTGAGCTACAACCTGCCCGTCTCGGTGCTCACGGCCGCCAAAATCAGCGCCGCCCGCCTCTACGTGAGCGGCGTGAACCTGGTGACGCTGACCAAATACACCGGCTACGACCCCGAGTCCCGCAGCGGGGTCGATACCTACGGCGGCATCGACCTGGCCAGCTACCCGGCGCAAAAGTCCTACACTATCGGGCTGAACGTCACCTTCTAGAAAAGTAACGTAGCGCCTCACCCCCCGGCCCCCTCTCCGAAAAGGAGAGGGGGAGCCTGACGACTTTCCGACGAAAGTGCACGTTTGCTATCGGTCGGCTCCCCCTCTCCTTTTCGGAGAGGGGGCCGGGGGGTGAGGCGCTACGGTCGCATACATCTTAAAACTCCCACCCTATATGAAAAATATTGCCCACTATTTCCTGTCCTCGGCACTCTTCGTAGCCACCCTCACGCTCGGCGGCTGCGCCAAGCTCGACGAAGTGCCCGATTCATCCATCAGCCCCGCCAACTTTTACAAGACGGATGCCGACTATCTGGCGGCCATCAACGGAGCCATTAAGCCTTGGTTTTCAGGCTACGGGGCTTTTGACTTCAACAACGCGCTACTACTGAGCGGCGGCGCGGAAGACGTGACCTCGCGCCCCACGGCCCCTACTCTGAAAGCTTATGACGAGTTTAAGCCCGATGTGAACGGCTTTCAGGCGGCGCAGGAGTGGACGTTGCTTTACAAATCCATCAACTCCTGCAACCTCATCATTGCCAGCATTGCGCAAAATACTACCATTCCCCAGGCCAACCGCAACGCCTACGAGGGGCAGGCGCGCTACATCCGGGCGCTGGCGTATTTCAACCTGACCCGGTGGTTTGGCGAGATTCCCATTGTGACGGTCGCCAACCAGGTTACGGCCGACCAGGTGGGCCAATCGACAGTGGCGCAGGTATATCAGGTTATCACCGACGACCTGAAAGCGGCCGAAACCATGCTGCCGCTCACCTTTCCCGACAAGGGCCGCCCCACCCAAGGTGCAGCCAAAACGCTGCTCGCCGAAGCCTACCTGACGATGGCCGGCTGGCCGCTAAAAGACGCGACCAAGTATGCCCTAGCCCGCGACAAAGCCAAGGAAGTGATGGACGGGGGACAGTACAGCCTGGAAGCCAACTTCGCCGACCTCTGGAAGGTGAGCAACAAGCTTACGAATCGCGAATTTATTTTTATGTTCAATGGGGTATCCACCGCTAGCTACGTGGAGGGCAGCCACTTGCACGTAGCCAGCCGGCCCGGCGAAGAAGGCGGCTGGGACGATATGATGTCGGAAGCGCGCTTCTTCAACGCCTTCCCGGCCGGTCCGCGTAAGGATGCGACCTTTCACACCGTCTTCACCGACGCGGCCCGCACCACCTGGCAAAAGTCGAATGTAGGCCAGCCCTACATGGCTAAGTACCGCGACGCCGGCGCGGCTGCTACTGCCAACGGCCCGGTAGCCAGCAACGACGGCGATGGCTTTTTTGTGATGAGCCGCTACGCGGAAGTGCTGCTCATTTATGCCGAAGCCGCCAACATGGCGGAGGGCAGCCCCTCGGCCGCCGCGCTGGCAGCTATCAACCAAGTGCGCCGCCGCGCCAGCGGC
>CAZERY010000197.1:0-6278 GCA_964514915.1 uncultured Hymenobacter sp. | reverse complement strand
AGCTGGGACCACATCAACGTGTTTCCGACCGAGGAAATCTACCGCCAGCAGTTCGAGATTTTTGCCCGCCAAACGCCCAAGGCCGGGGCGCTCATCTACGACCGCGACGACAAGCAAACGCAGCTCGTGGCCGTGCCCAGCCGCCCCGATGTCACGTACGTGGGCTACGGCCCGCACGAGCACGTCATCCGCGACGGGCAGACATTTTTGCTTACCAAAAAGGACGAAGAGGTGCCCATCCAGGTGTTTGGGGAGCACAACCTGCGCAACATCTCCGCTGCCAAGGAAGTGTGCAAGCAGCTGGGCATCAAGGGCAAGGATTTTTACAAAGCGGTGGCTACCTTCAAAGGTGCGGCGCGGCGCCTCGAACTCCTGCAAGCCGGCGCCACCTCGGTAGTCTACAAGGATTTTGCCCACGCTCCAAGCAAGCTCAAGGCTACGGCCCAGGCCCTTAAGCAGCAGTTTCCGGCGCGGCGGCTAGTGGCTTGCCTGGAGCTGCACACGTTCAGCTCGCTCAACCCCGCCTTTTTGCCGCAGTACGCGCACTGCTTTGATGCGCCCGATGTAGCGGTGGTTTATTTCAACCCCCACGTGCTGGAGCACAAGCGCTTGCCCCCGCTGGCCGCGGCCCAGGTAGCAGCGGCGTTTGCGCGGCCCGACTTGCGCGTGTTTACCGATAGCCGCGAGCTAGCCGCGTTTTTGCACACCCAACACTGGGCTGATACCAACCTGCTTCTGATGTCGTCAGGCACCTTCGATGGGCTCGACTTAGCGGCGCTGGCCGCCGAGGCTACGGCTTAGGGTTGGTGTATCGGTTGATTTATAGAAAAATAGCGTCTTACCCCTAGCGACCCCTGGGTGAGCCGGGACAACCTCTCAGTAAGCTTTGGACGGACCCTCAGTAGCCTTGGACAACCTCTCAGTAGGCTTGGACGACCCCTCAGTAAGCTTTGACGACCCCTCAGTAGGCTTGGACGAGAGATAAGTGGGCAGTATACAGTAGTAGCCAGCTGTTGCGCGGACTTTGTAGTCCGCGACTTGGTTGATACCCGACGCGGACTACAAAGTCCGCGCAACAGTTGGCGGCACCCTGATCCTAAGACCGTGCTAGCTCACTCTTTACAAAAAAGCCGGCCTACTTACGTGGGCCGGCTTTTTTGGGGCCGCTATCGTTAACTAGCAGTACGGCCAGCGCCGCTAAGGTCAGGCGCAGGGCCCATTTGCCGGTGGTGCTCATTTGCGTACAAATACTTCGTTGGCGGTCAATACTTGGAGCTCACAGCCTCCGCTACCCACGTTGTCGTCGCAAGTGGTGCCAACAATGTGGCCGTCCTCAAAGTCGTAGTAGCAGGTAGGGCAACCGCTGCCCGTGAGGATATAGCGGTCGGCATTAGGAGTGAGGTAAAATGTGCCATCGTCGGTGCCGCGCAGGGGCAGCGCTATCGCCCGAAAATACCCATTGTTGGACCCTAGCCCAACCAGGAAATACACAGGCTTGTCTTTCGAGTCGCTTGGGGCTTTGCGCACGATCACCCGGTCGATAACCGTGCCATCGTGAAACTGCCGGATGAGAGCCGACGCCAGCACCGCCTGCGTCGTTTTGTAGCTTATCACCCCGGTTTCGCTAAGCTGCATAATCTGCCGGCTGCTCGCCGAGCCGCTGAGCGCCCCATCGGCACTGCTCAGGCTCTTAACGTCACCGTTGGGTCGGTCGCGTTCGAGGGTACGAGAGGTGTCGCACGACGAAGCCGAAAACAGGAGCAGCCCCGTGAGCAAGCCCAGCAATAGCAGTCCGAATAAGCGAGGCAGGGTACGCATTGCCGCAAACTATTAAAATATCAGAGGGTAAGTACTGGACTTGCTCCCCATAAAAAACCTAAAAAAGAAACGCCATGCTGAGCTTGTCGAAGCATCTCTACCGCTCCGTTGAACGAATGCGGACGAAGCGGTAGAGATGCTTCGACAAGCTCAGCATGACGCTCCTTTTCATTTTTTCTAATTCTAAGAACAAGCCTGCCATCTTCCAGGATAATAAGCCCCTGTACGTAGCTTTCTACCCTGGAAGGTATACCAGACGTTTATTTTTCCGGCTAGCGGGGCTTATAATATTTTTGCGCTTCGGGCAGCAGGCGCTTGAGATCGGCGATGCGGGTGGCATCGGCGGGGTGGCTCGACAGAAATTCAGGCGTAGTATTTTGGCTTTGCGCCGCCATGCGCTCCCAGAACGGAATGGCCTGCGCGGGGTTGTAGCCGGCCATGGCCATAAAGATGAGGCCCAGGTGATCGGCCTCGCTTTCCTGGTTGCGGCTGAACTTGAGCAGCACCCCCTGGGCTACGGCGTTGGTGCCAGTGCCCACGGCACTCGCAAAAAGGCTATTAGTAGCGGCCGGATCTTTCGTGATCGCCGTCGATATCGCCATCGCCCCGTACTGCGCCACTATCTGGTCGCTCATGCGCTCGGAGCCGTGCTTGGCCACGGCGTGTGCGATCTCGTGGCCCATCACCACGGCTAGCCCCGTTTCGTCGCGGGTGAGGGGCAAGATGCCCGTGTACACGGCCACTTTGCCGCCGGGCATGCACCAGGCATTCACCGTTTTGGGGTCGTCGATCAGGTTAAATTCCCACTGGTAGCCTTCGAGCTGGCTCGACTTGTTTTGCTGGCGAAAGTATAGCTCCACGGCGGCCTGAATGCGCTGGCCCACGCGCCGCACCATGGCTACGTCAGTAGCATTGGTCGAGAGCTTGGCCGTGGTGAGGGTTTCCTTGTACTGCGTGATAGCCAGCGAGTTCATCTGGCTATCGGGCACCAGGCTGAGCTGGCGCCGCCCCGTGATGGGTACAGTCGTGCACCCGGTGGCAAGAAGCAGGCTGCTGGCTAGTACGAGTTGCTTAAGCATAAGAAAGAAGGCTGGGACGAAAAAAGAACGAAGAGCAGTCCCTAAGTTAAGGGACGCGCCGGGCAATTTTAAGAGAGTAATGACCGGGGCTATACGCAACCGGGCGGGGGGAATGTTTACTTTGTAGTCGGGCAGCTGCCCCAACTCCGTGCCAATTATAAGCCGCTGGCCGCCTTTCGGCGGCGAGCCCCGCTCCTACTCCTCTCTGTTTATGAAAATTATCTGCATCGGCCGCAACTACGCCGACCACATTGCCGAGCTGCAAAACGAGACGCCCGCCGCCCCGGTCATCTTCCTCAAGCCCGAAACTGCGCTGGTGCAGCGGGGCCAGCCTTTTTTCGTGCCCGCCTTTTCCAGCGACGTCCACCACGAGCTGGAGCTGGTGCTGCGCATCTGCAAGAACGGCCGCCATATCGAGGAGAAATTCGCCCCGACTTATTTCGACGCCATCGGCCTGGGCATCGACTTCACGGCCCGCGACTTGCAAAGCGAGCTTAAGAAAAAAGGGCTACCCTGGGAGCTGGCCAAGGCGTTTGACGGCTCGGCGCCCATTTCGCCCACCTTCAAGCCGGTGGCGGAGTTCACCGATTTTGCCAATATCAACTTCCGGCTCGAAGTAAATGGCGAAGTGCGCCAGCAGGGCAATTCGGGCCTGATGCTGCACCCGTTTGCCAAAATTATTGCCTTCGTGTCGCAGTACATCACCCTCAAGCAGGGCGACCTCCTTTTTACGGGCACTCCCGCCGGCGTGGGCCCGGTAAAGCCCGGCGACGAGCTAGCCGGCTACCTCGAAGACGAAAAGATCCTGGAAGTGCCCGTGCGCTAGGCAGCAGGGCGAGCACGCGGCACCATCTCTACGAGTGGCCTACGCGCGGTCTTCCGAAGCCCGCGCTACCTTATTATTTCCGTTATTCAAGTTACGTTATTTTGCGGCACATCAAATTAGTGCGCTGGCTTTCTTTGCCAGTGGCGGGAGGCTTATTGCTGCTGGCGGCCACCAGTGGCCGCGGCCAGGACGAAGGCAACGACGATACCACTACCCGCCGGGCCAGCGGGCCCATCAGGCCGGCGGCCCCGGCAGCGGGAGCCGTGACCGTAGCCCCGGGTTACTTTCTATTTCCTATTGCGCCGGGGCAGCCGGGCTTTTTGGCGGCGAGCATGGGCGAGCTGCGGCCCAACCACTTTCACGGCGGCCTCGACATCAAGACGGGCAGTGTGGTCAATAAGCCCGTGTACGCCGCGGCCGATGGCTACATCTCGCGCCTGAAACAGTCGTCGTTTGGTTACGGCAACGTGCTCTACATCACCCACCCCAACGGCCTCACGACCGTGTACGGCCACCTCAACAAGTTTGGGGGCGCCGTGGCGGCCGAGCTGCTGCGCCGGCAGTACGAAAAGCAGACCTACGAGCTGGAGCTGTTTTTTCCTCAGGGCCAGTTTCCGGTGAAGCGCGGCGAAGTGGTGGCGCTCTCGGGCAATACCGGCGGCTCGGCGGGCCCGCACGTGCACTGGGAAGTGCGCGACGGCCAGGATCGCCAGCTGAACCCTTTGCAGTGGGGCGGCTTCCCCGAAATTCAGGATCACACCGGCCCTACCCTGCAAGCGCTGGCGGTGGAGCCGCTGGCCATTACGGCCCGGGTGCGCGGGCGCTTCGAACGGGCCGTGCTGGTACCTAAGTTGCAGCCGCGGCCCGGCGCGGCCACCGTATGGCCCGATACCATTAGCTGCACGGGCCAGGTAGGCCTGCTGCTGCAAGGCTTCGACCGCTTCGATAATGCCTGGAATAAGAACGGCATTCAGCGCGTAACGGTGCGCGTAAACGGCCAGCCGCACTACCAGCACATTATCGACGCGGTGGCATTTCCAAACGGCTCGCGGCAGGTCAATAATTTTGTGGACTATGCTTACGCCTGCACCGCCGGCCGCACTCTGCAAAAGCTGTGGGTAGACGAGGGCAATGACCTGCCCTTCTACACGCCGCCCGGCCTGGGCCAGGGCAAGCTTACGGTAGAAGCCGGCCAGGTGTATACCGTTGATTTTGAGCTAGCCGACTCGTATAACAACAAGGCGACCGCCCGGCTGGTGCTGCGCGGCGAAAAGCTCGCCGACTACACCAAGCTACCCGGCGCGGCTAGCCCTGCCAGTGCCCCCCCCAAGCTCAGCTACGACATCACCCGCAACTTACTGCGCGCCGTGGTGACCGCCCGCCCTGACAGCGGCGGGCCCGCCAACCTGGTGCTGCTGCGCGGTGGCCGGCAGCTGGCCCTGCGCCCCAGCTACTCGGTAGGCAGCGCCACCAGCTACCTCTACGACCTGCGCGCCGGCCTGCCCGATTCGTTGATTTTTGGTAAGGTGCGCAAGGCATTTGACCGCCAGGCAGCCATCATGGCCGGGCAGGAAATGAGCTATACCACGCCATACCTCACCCTGGTCTTTGGCCCTCAAACGCTCTTCTCGTCCCTCTACTTGAGCACCTCGCACAAGCCCGCGACGAGCGCCGCCGCGCCCGAAACCTGGACGGTAGGCACGCCGCTCGTGCCGCTCTATCTCCCCCTGCGCCTGACGCTGAAGCCCACCAGCCCGCCCGCCGACTTGGCCCGTACTGCCATCTACAGCGTCACGGCCAAAGGTGGGCGTGCCTATGCGGGCGGCACCTGGGACGCCAGCGGCCAGCAGATTTCGGTGAATACCAAGCAGTTTGGCCAGTTTCGACTTTATACCGACACCAAAGCGCCCGAGGCCCGACTGCTGGGCCGCTCGGGCGGGCAATTACTGTTTCGGGTGGGCGACGACATGTCGGGGCTCGCGAGCTACCGGCTGCTCATCGGCGGGCGCTTTCGGCTGCTGCGCTACGAGCACAAGAATGCCACCCTCTTCACGGTGGCCGGCGATACACTGGGGCCGGCGCTGCGTGGTCCAGCCGAGCTGCGCCTAACCGACCAGGCTGGCAACGAGCGAGTTATTCCGCTGAGCTTGTAATACGTTCCTTTATACGTAAGACTATTTTGCTTTCCTCAACTTCTTCCCCATGCTTCCTGAACCCGGCACTCCTGCCCCCGATTTCACTGCCCCCGACCAGCACGGCCAGCCCTTCACGCTGAGCAGCTTGCGCGGCCAGCGCGTGGCGCTTTATTTCTACCCCAAAGACGATACGCCCGGCTGCACCGCCCAGGCCTGCAACCTGCGCGACAATGAAAGCCAGCTAGCTGCCCAGGGCATCAAAGTAGTGGGCGTGAGCACCGACGACGCGGCTTCGCACGGCAAGTTCGCGGCCAAGTACGAGTTGAATTTTCCGCTCATCGCCGATGCTGATAAGGCCATTGTGAACGCCTACGGGGTGTGGCAGGAAAAGAAAAACTACGGCAAAACCTACTGGGGCAC
>CAZERY010000196.1:0-6291 GCA_964514915.1 uncultured Hymenobacter sp. | reverse complement strand
AACTGCTGGTTGATGCCCGCCGCGGGCTTGCTCACGGCTAGCCGCACCTCGTCGGGCTCGTGCAGAATCTGCTGCGAAAAGTCCTTGATTTTGTTCGGCATGGTAGCCGAAAACAACAGCGTCTGGCGCTGCTTGGGCAGCTGGCGCACGATGTTGAGGATGTCATCGGCAAAGCCCATGTCCATCATCTTATCGGCCTCGTCGAGCACCAGGTACTTGAGGTCGTCAAACTTGACGTAGCCGAGCTGCATGTGGGCAATAAGGCGGCCGGGCGTGGCAATGATAATATCGGCCCCGCTAGTGAGCGCGCGCTTTTGCTGTTCCCAGTTCTCGCTTTTGCCGCCGCCGTAAATGGCAATGGAAGAGGCTTCTACGAAATAGCCGAAGCCCGTTACCTGCTCGTCGATCTGGGTGGCTAGCTCGCGGGTGGGCACCAGCACCAGTGTTGAGGTAGTGCCGTGCTTGGCGTGCGAAATGCGGTCGAGTAGTGGCACGAGGTAGGCGGCCGTTTTGCCGGTGCCGGTCTGGGCGCAGGCAATAAGGTCTTTGCCGGCCAAGATCTTGGGAATCGCCTGCTCCTGAATGGGGGTGGCGTTGAGGTAGTTCATGGCGTCCACGCCGGCCAGCAGGTCGTCGTGGAGGTTGAAATCGTGGAACGTCAAAGGTTCAGCTAGTAAGGTGAAGGAATGGAGCTGACCTTGCGTTTCCCGGTCAGCAAACCGCTTGATTTAGAACAAAGGTAAGCTGAATAAGTGCCTGGCTACTGGCTACCTTCGCCGGTATGCCCCTCGACCGTTTTTCCGCCCAAGCTGCTCAGTACGCCCGCTACCGCCTCGACTATCCGCCCGAGCTCTACGCCTGGCTGCTGCCGCAGGTAGCTGGCCGGGGCCGCGCCTGGGACTGCGCCACCGGCAATGGCCAGGTGGCCGTGGCGCTAGCCTCCTGCTTTACCGAAGTAATTGCCACCGACCTCAGCGCCAGCCAGCTAGCGGAGGCCACCGAGCGGCCCAATATCCGCTACCAGGTGGGCTCGGCCGAGCACTCCTCGCTGCCCGATGAGTCCGTAGACCTCATTACGGTGGGGCAGGCGGTGCATTGGTTCGACCAAGAAGCATACCACCGCGAGGTGCGGCGCGTGGCCGGGCCGGGCGCCACGCTAGCCGAGTGGGGCTACGGCCTGGGCCAGACCGGCAGCGCGGACCTGGATGCGCTGATCTTGCACTTTCATAATGAAATCGTGGGGCCGTACTGGGATGCCAACCGCTGGCACGTGCTCGACGAGTACGCCCGGCTGCAATTCCCATTTGCCCGCGTGCGCAAGGCGCATTTTGCGGTGCGCCGGCAGTGGTCGGCCGCCTGGTACCTCGACTATTTGCGGACGTGGTCGGCAGTGGCCAACTACGGCCGCCAGCACGCTGGCGCCGATGCGGTGGCGCTGGTAGCCGACGAGCTCACGCAGCTGTGGGGCGCAGGCGAGCGCGAGCTTGTCTTTCCGGTTTTTGCGCGCGCCGGGGTAGTGTAGCGCGATAATGCAGGGCATAGTAGTTGGCAGGCTAGCGGGCGGCGGGGCCAAAACCATCGGGTAAGCTTCGGGTTGCAACGCCGGGCCAGGCTTTACCGTTGAGCCTGTTCTTATCTTATTTCGGATGAAAATTCGCCTACGATTTCGCGTTGCGCTGGGGCTGACCCTCGGCTTCTTTTTGCTGTTGAGTTCGCCCACTGCCCAGGCCTATTCTGTGCTCAGCCACCAAGCCAGCATCGACTCGTGCTGGCTGCCTTGCCTGCGGCCAGCGCTGGAACGGCGATTTCCGGGCAGTACGCCCGATGAGCTGCGCGAGGCCAAGGCCTACGCCTACGGCGGCTCCATTATCCAGGATATGGGCTATTACCCATTTGGCTCGGCGCTGTTTACTAATCTTGCCCACTACGTGCGCTCCGGCGATTTTGTCGAAAACCTGCTCAAGGAAGCGCAAAACCGCAATGAGTACGCCTTTGCGCTCGGGGCAATGGCTCACTACGCCGCCGATATCTACGGCCACGAGTTGGGAATTAACCGGTCGGTGCCACTGCTTTTTCCCAAGCTGAAAGCTGAGTACGGCCCCGTCGTTACGTACGAGGAAGACCCTATTGCGCACGGCCGCACCGAGTTTGCTTTCGATGTGGTGCAGCTGGCGGCCGGCCGCTACCGCACGGCGGCCTACCACGATTTTATCGGGTTTAAAGTAAGCAAAGAGTGCCTGGAGCGCGCCTTTGCCCGCACGTATGGCTTAGAGCTTAAAGAAATTATTTTCAACGTGGACCTCGCCCTGGGGTCGTACCGCTTTGCTGTTCGCAACCTGATTCCGCTGGCTAGCCGCGCCGCCTGGCGGGCCAATCGCCACGAGCTACGCCGCGTAAACCGCCGCATTCGCCGCCGCGACTATGTATACAAGCAGAGTAAGCAGGAGTATGAGCAGGAGTTTGGCAGTAATTACGAGCGCCCTGGTTTTGGCGCGCGTGTCCTGGCGGGTATCATTCGGATACTGCCTAAAGTCGGCAAGCTGCGCAGCCTGAAATTCATTGCACCTTCGCCCGAATCGCAGGCGCTATTTCGGCAAAGCTTCCACCAAACAGTATTGACTTACTGCGATTTGCTAAGTAAAAAGACGCTAGCTGCTGATCGCGTGCCCCAACTACCAAACACCGATTTTGATACCGGCCATCCTACCAAGATCGGCGAGTATGCCTTAGCCGACCGCACCTATGGCGAGTGGGTGCGTGACCTGGCCAAAGATAATTTTAAGAATGTGACCGAGCCAATGCAGCAAAACATCCTGCACTTTTTTGCTGGCCTGCCCAAGCAGCCAATAGACAAGGAAGAGCAGGAAAAAGACAAGCGCCAGCAGACGGAAGAAGCACTCGCCCGTTTGCAAAAAATGAAATTATAGAATAAAATCAGCCCGGTAACGCAGAACGGGAGCCCTGCTTTCAACAGGGCTCCCGTTCTGCGTTACCGGGCTGATTTTACTGGTAGTGAAGCCGAAACTAGTTGTCTTCCCCACGACCACCCAAGCCGGGAGGCGGTGTGCCCTGGATGCCGCGCACTGTCGGAATACCCATTTTTTCCTCCCGCTTTTGCTGGTAGCGGCTAAACTGAGCTGGCGTAAGCACGTCTTTGAGCTGCTCGAGGCGCGCCAGGCCCACCTCCTCAATGCGTGCGCGCAGCGGGCCGGGTTCTTGGCGGTAGCGTAGGCGCGCGGCCTCTACGGTGCGCACCGATCCCACGTTGATGGCCCGCACCTTTTCCGTTTGGGCGGGCGTCAGGCCCAGTGCCTGGGCCATATTGGCGGTGAGGGCATCGGCGCGGGTAGCTACCACATCGGCCGGTGGGGCCGCTACCCCGGTTAGGGCCGATTTATCGACCACGCGGGGCACCGACTTGCCGGCTTGCGCTAGCACAGTGGCGGGGCCGGCCACTAGTAGACCCAGGGCGAGCAATAATGAAAACTTATTATTCATAAATACTAAGTAGAAAGAGCGAGGTAGTAGAAACTGCAAAAATAATACCCTAGCAGCCAATTGCTACGCCATGAACACGTTAGCCAGTTCTATTAGTTTAAGGTCTACCTACTTTTAGAAAACTGAGAAAGTACAAGAAACTGCTAACTGGTGATGGCTTTCTAAAATTGGTAGGATTAGACTAGGTCTTTTTGGCTATTATGTAGTGAAAGCTTAATTTATAGACTTACGAAAAAGGGAGGTGTGGCAGCTCTGGCGAGTATGAACGGGTGCGCTTAGCAAGGATCACAGCCCAGTTTAGCAGCCGGGCTTGCCCATCCAAGCAAGCATCGTACTTTTGGTTGATTTCTATTGTTTATGAAGCCACTCACCTACTCGTTTTTGCTAAGTATACTGCTGCTAGGCTCGATTGCCAGTGCCTCGGCCCAAACGCGCCGGCCAGCACCTGGCAAAGGTCGCCCAGGCGCTAAAGGCCGGCCAGCCCCGAGTGCCCCGCCAGTACCGGTAGAGGCTGCCACGCGCGTAGCACAAGACGATGGGAAGCCACCGCTGGTTATCAGTAAAATCAAGGTGAAGGACCCGGTATTGGTATTCTACCAACAAGCACCGCCTAGCTCAGCCGTGCAGCAGTTGCTGATGGATGAGAAAAACCTGGACCTGCTCAAAACCATGCCACTGGAGGAGTTGGTGGCCCGGCGCGAAGTTTTCATTGATGGGCTAGGCAACTACGACCCGCCGGGCACCGACGCCAACTCGCAAAAATACCGACTTACGGGAGTGAGCTTGCTGGCTTCCAGCGAAAAGCGCCGCACCGCGCCCGATGGCCGCAGCACTTACGCACGCCTCAAAGTGCCCAGCCCGGGCGAACTGTACGTGGTACGCGAGTCGGCCGAAGACTACCGCCACTTTGTGAGCGGCCCGCAAAAGAAGGGCTCGCGTATTGACTTTGGCGTGAATGGCTTGCCGGGGGTAGATTCGGTGCGCGCCGTTTACACCCTTCGCAAGATGGACGCCTCAGAACGCGGCACGGGCGGCGACGTACTCCGCTAGCTTGTATGGCTTAGCTAATAGCAATAAATATAGGACTTACGCGCTTAAAAATCAAGTGCATGTTAATCAATAATTTGACTAAAATGCAAATGTTTTTTTGACCGCACAGAAACGCTGTTTCCAGCCGATGAAGGCGGTTCCTGAATTTCAAGTGCGTAAGTCCTAAAATAGTTAGGCAAAAGCAAAGTTTTTCTTGTCAACCTGAACGTATCCTGTATATTTGCCACCGTATGAACCGCCAGCTACTCGTCATTATGTGCTCGAATTACCGCCCCAAACCGGGAATCGGAATCGCGCCATATGGCCAGCTGCCACGGGTACCAAGCACCTAACAATGCTACCGCCCCTTCTTCTCAGCTAAGCTTGCAAGCCCGATTCCAGACCTTCTGGAGTCGGGCTTTTTTTGTTTTAGTACTTACCGCCATGTCGTTTCACTTGCCCGCTCGCCCTCACCACCCCGCTGCGCTCGCCTCGGGCACCATCTGGAAGATGCTGTTCGACCGCCAGCAGGCGCTACTGCACCGCTGGGTGCGGCCCGAGTTTGGGCGGGCGCTGGCCGAACTGAGCTTGCGGCGCGATACGCTGCCCAACCCTTGCGGCCTCAGCCAGCTCATCCAGCAGCGTACTGGCTGGACGCTACTCATGACGGGCGCCCCCGTAGCAGAGGCCGTGTACTACGCCGCGCTGGCCCGGCGCGAGCTGCCGGTAGTATCGCGTCTGCGTACGTTCAGCGAGTTTGACCAACCGCCCGGTGGTCCCGATTTATTTGCCGACGTATTTGGCCGGTTGCCGCTGCTGCTAGAGCCCGGCTACGCCGAGGCGTTGCAGGCGCTGGGGCAGGCTTGGGAGCTGAGCACTACGCCGGCGGCCGCGGGGGTGCTGCGGCGCTTTGCCCGGGCCACGTTTGAGCTGGGTATGCTAGCCCCGGCCGGCGGGCGGCCGCAATTTTACGGCGCTACGCTGCTCACTTCGCCCCGGCAGCTGCACGCCGTGGCGGCGGCCGAGCCCACGCAGTACTGGCCGCTCGTAGGAGCCGCCCGCCACTTGAGCTTGAGCGCAGTACCTGGTGCGGAGCTAGCCGATGGCCCGGCCGTGTACTTCGTGGCGCATAGCTGGGTAGAGCTACTGGATGAAATCCAGCAGCTACGAGCTGAGCTGCGGCAGGTCCAGCGGCCCGAGGTGGGCAGCCGCCTGCTAGCCACGCCAGCCGCCAATACCGAGGGCCGGGCCCACTCCTTTGCGGCGCGCTTATCGAGCTTGCGGCAGGTTGGGTAAGTGGCTAGGGTAGAGTAAATGAGCGCCACCGGTACGCACTAAAAAGCCTGCTTCTCACAGGAGCGCAGGCTTTTTGGTAGGGAGATGACTAGTGGTGACTAGGCCTTGAGCCGGGCTTTGAGGTAAGCCAGGGCTTTCTGATGGGCATCGGTGGCTAGCTCTTTGTTGTACTTGGGGTTGGATGGATTGGCAAAGGCGTGGTCGGCCGGGTACTCTTTCACGGTTACCTTTTTGCCAGCGGCGGCCATGTCCTTTTCAAATTGCTGCACAACCTCCGGGCTAATCCATTTGTCTTGCTCGGCGAAAAGTCCCAGCACATCGGAGTTCAAGGTTTTGAGCTTTACCACGTCTTTTTCGGGCATGCCATAGTACATCACGCAGCCCACGGTTTGCTTGCCGCCGAGCAAGGCGCTTTGCAGGCTCCAGCCGCCGCCGAAGCACCAGCCCACGGAAGCAAACTGCGCCTGG
>CAZERY010000195.1:0-6366 GCA_964514915.1 uncultured Hymenobacter sp. | reverse complement strand
GCGAGCTTCACGCGCTGGGCTTCGCCGCCCGAGAGCGTGGTGGCTTGCTGGCCCAGCGTGAGGTAGCCCAGCCCGACGTCGGCCAAAGTCTTGATCTTGCGCAGAATGCGAGGCTGAAACTCGAAGAAATCCACCGCTTTTTCGACCGTCATGTCGAGCACGTCGGTGATGGATTTACCCTTGAAGCGCACTTCGAGCGTTTCGCGGTTGTAGCGGCGGCCCTTGCAGGTTTCGCAGGGCACGTGCACGTCGGGCAGGAAGTTCATCTCGATGGTGCGGATGCCGGCGCCCTCGCAGGTTTCGCAGCGCCCACCCTTCACGTTGAACGAGAAGCGGCCCGGCCCATAACCCCGAATCTTCGCCTCTGCCATCTCGGCAAAGAGCTGGCGGATTTCGGTGAACACGCCCGTATAAGTAGCTGGGTTCGAGCGCGGCGTGCGACCGATGGGCGACTGGTCTACCTCAATCACTTTGTCGATCAGCTCCAACCCCTCAAGGCTGCCGTAGGCCAGCGGCTCGCGGTGAGCGTTGAAAAAGTGCTGGTTCAGAATTGGGTACAGCGTATCGTGGATGAGCGACGACTTGCCCGAGCCCGATACGCCCGTGACGGCAATGAGCTTACCGAGCGGGAATTTGGCCGTTACGTTTTTGAGATTGTGGCCCTTCGCGCCTTTCAGCACCAAGAAGCTGCCTTCGCCCTCGCGCTTTTTCTTGCGCAGCTCGATGTGGCGCTGCCCGCTGAGGTACTGCGACGTGAGCGAGCCCGAGTTGAAGATGGCTTCGGGCGTGCCTTCGGCCACGATGTGGCCGCCATGGATGCCCGCGCCGGGGCCAATATCGAGCACGTGGTCGGCGTGCAGGATCATATCCTTATCGTGCTCCACCACAATCACTGAGTTGCCGATATCGCGCAGGTGCTGCAACGCCTTGATTAGGCGCTCATTGTCGCGCTGATGCAGGCCGATACTCGGCTCGTCCATGATGTAGAGCACGCCCACGCGCTGGCTTTCGCCGCCGCTCAGCGTGCGCACCGAGCGGTGCAGGCTGAGGTAATCGAGGCCCACTTCGAGCAGGAAGCCGATGCGCTTGCGGATTTCCTTGAGCAGCTCGCGGGCAATGAGGTTCTGGCGCTCGCTCAGGCGGCCTTCCACATCCACAAACCAGTTCGACAGCTCGTTAATGTCCATCACCGACAACTCGCCAATGTGCTTGTCGGCCAGCTTGAAGTGCAGGCTTTCCTTTTTGAGGCGGTAGCCGTCGCACACCGGGCAGGTCTGGGCCTGGGTGTACTGCTGAATCCAGTCGCGGATGCTGTCCGAATCGGACTCCATCTGGCGGCGCAGAAAAGGAATGATGCCCTCAAACGGCTCGGTATACAGCGCCTTGGCGTCGTCGGCATCGTCCTGCGTAATGCCGTGCAGCAGTCGCTTGAGCAGCTCGGGGTCTAGCTTCTCGATGGGCGTGTTCAGGCTAGCCTTGTGCTTTTTGAGAATGAGTTGCAGCTGCTGAAAAATCCAGATGTCGCGGTACTCGCCCAGCGGCGCAATGGCCCCGCGGCTGATGGTCAACTTGGGGTCGGGTATCACGGTTTCTTCCGTGATTTGCTGCACCTCGCCCATGCCGGCGCAGTGCGGGCACGCGCCGTAGGGCGAATTGAAGCTGAACGTGTTAGGTGCTGGGTCGTCGTAGGCGATACCGGTTTCGGGGTCCATCAGGAAGCGCGAGAAGAACTGCGGCTTACCCTTCTCGCCCTTCGCGTCGGGGTCGAGCACCAGCAGAGTGCCCTTGCCGTGCGTCATGGCATTCTGCACCGAGCCGCTGAGGCGAAAGCGGTCTTCTTCCTTGACTACGAGCCGGTCAATCACGATTTCGATGTCGTGAATCTTGTAGCGGTCTACCTGCATCTTGGGCGTGATGTCGAGCAGCTCGCCATCAACGCGCACCTTGGTAAAGCCCAGCTTGGCAATCTTCTGAAAATCTTCGCGGTAGTGACCTTTACGGCCCTTCACTACGGGGGCAAGCACGATGAGCTTTTTGCCCTCAAAATGCCGCAGGATGTAGTTGATAATCTGGTCGTCGCTCTGCCGGATCATCTTCTTGCCCGTGGCGTAGCTGTAGGCTTCGGCGGTGCGGGCGTAGAGCAGGCGCAGAAAGTCGTATATCTCGGTGATGGTGCCGACCGTCGAGCGCGGGTTGCGCGAGGTCGTCTTCTGCTCGATCGAGATGACCGGCGACAGTCCTTCAATCTTATCGACATTGGGCCGCTCGAGCCCACCCATAAAGGAGCGGGCGTAGGCCGAAAACGTTTCCATGTAGCGCCGCTGGCCCTCGGCATAAATGGTATCGAAGGCTAGCGACGACTTGCCCGAGCCCGAAATACCGGTGAATACCACCAGCTTGCCCCGCGGAATCTTCACCGACACGTTCTTGAGATTGTGCTCGCGGGCACCGTATACCTCGATGTAAGGGGCCTCGGCCCCAGGGTGCGGCGCTGGGCTAGCCAACGCATCGGCGGGCGGCAGGCTAGCCGGCGTATCGTGCTGGAGGGCCACAGCTAGCCCGGCGGGGCTGGGCTGGCTCCCCACGGGCAGGTTGTGCTGCGCGTCGGTGGCCTGCTGTTCAGCCACTTCGACGAGCGCGTCGGCAGTAGCGTCGGTTAAAATCTCGGCCGCCGGGGCGGTGGACTTGGCCGCTTTTTTGGGCGCAGCTTTAGGAGGTTTCGGAGCGGGAGCAACGGGAGCGGGAGCCGTTTTTTTAGCCATGCGGGCAAAATCAGAAGAACAAGCAAAGGTATGGGAACGACTAGCCGGTGGTAATCAAAACGCTGATTTTTGTCCCAGGGCCGGTTCCGAGCCGACAGGGAGTAACAGGCTGGAACGGCGAATGGTGCCAAGCTGGCAGCTTCATTTTCCGCATAGCACTGGGGTATTTACTTACTGATGTTACGCACTACCCACGTCAGCTTACTGGAAATGACCTCCAGGAGAGCAGAAAAAGCCTGTTTCCAGCAAACTGGTTCAGGTGCTGCGTAACATCAGTTACTTAACCAACCTTTCGGCGAGCACTATGCGCCTTACTTCACCCTTGTCATTCAAGCCAATACCTACCCGCCACTTTGCACTGCGTTGCTTCGCTATATATCACTGGCTGCCTCTTCCGCAAAATCAGTCGCTAAATTATCCTGTACCCGGTCGGCAGAATCGGCTTCTTCGTCCATAAACTACTAGGATTTGCCCAAGGAATGCCAAATGTGGCATCCTGCTTGCCTGGTTTGGAGTATCAGGTCTACTAATTTACCTGGCTTTTTACTTATGAGCTTCCAACCTAAAGCCCTGCTGCTAGCCGCTGGCCTAGCCTTCGCCGGGGCCGCCGTGCCTACTGCCGCCCACGCCCAAATCGGGGTCAATATCCAATTGGGCCATCCTGCCTGGGGCCCCACTGCGCCGGTCGGCTCGCAGTATTACTACATCCCCGAAATCGATGGCTACTACGATTTGCAGGCTCGCAACTACATTGTGCAGCGCAACGGTCGCTGGAACACCATGGCCAACGTACCGGGCTACGACACCCGCAATTTTCACCCGGTAGTGGTGAACTACCGGGGCCGCCAGCCCTGGGACCAGTATAATGACCACCACGCCCGCTACTTCCGCCAGGGACCTGGCCGTGGGCCAGGGGGCCACAACCGCGGCCACAACGGTAACGGTCATGGGCCCGATAATAACGGCCACGGCCGGCGCTAAGTAGCCAGTTAGAGCAGTTTCCAGGTTGGTGTACATCTTTTGACTGAATTAAAAATTAAAAATGATAAATTAAAAATCTGGCTATCAAGTTTTTAATTTATCATTTTTAATTTTTAATTCAGTCTATCAAGTAGAGAACTGCTCTAGTTTTGTAGAGCCTCGCCTACCAGGCGGGGCTTTTTGCTTGTCAGTGAGGCTCCGGCCACAGTTTATCGGCACATTTACCCCGCTTGCCCGTAAACTTAGCTCATCTATCGAACGGGCACCAAACCCGGCACTTTACTTGCCTCGTAGCTAAGTATCAGTCTTATTTCTTTTTCGCTTCTGCCATGAAATTTCGCCTTCCTTTTCTTGCTTTCGCGCTTGGCACCGGCTTGGCGTTGGCTGCTCCTATTGCCGCCCATGCCCAGGTGAGTCTAGGCGTTAATATTGGGCTACCCACCTGGGGCCCCGCCGTGCCGCGGGGCACGCAGTACTACTACATCCCCGAGATTGATGGGTACTACGACATTTACAATGGTACGTACCTCGTCTTTGATGGTACGCAGTGGATAACGCTGCCCTACATCGACGGCTACGACCCCTATTACTTTCACCCAGTGCCGGTAAACTACGTGGGAGCTCAGCCCTGGCTCTACATTGGGTCGTATCGCAGCCGCTTTCCGCAGTACGTAGCGGGCTATCGGCGCGGAGGCTTTGGCTACGGCGGCCAGTATAATGGCCACGAGTACGGTGCGGGCCGCGTGTATGGCTACGATCGCGGCGGCTACGGTGGCCGGGGGTATGATAATAACCGCGGCCGGGGCAACGTCTACGGTGGCAACCCCGGCGGCGGGTTCAACCGGGGCAATGGCGGCCAGCCTTTCCCCGGTGGGCAAGGCAACCGCGGGGGAGTCAACCCGGGTAACCCTGGGGGCGGGCAGCCCGGCGAGGGCCGCGCCTTTGGAGGGGGACAGCCCGGCGGCGGCAACCCGGGTGGTGGGGGAGGCCAACGTGGCGGTGGCCAGCCCGGCAGTGGTAACCCTGGTGGCGGAGGCGGTCAACGCAGCGGTGGCAACCCTGGTGGTGGCGGCGGCGGCCAACGCGGTGGGGGCGGCCGAGGCCGCTAGCCCTACCTAGTTTTAGTAAAAGGCCCGGTGCTATCCATTGATAGCATCGGGCCTTTTTTTATAGCATCAAGAAACACGCAGGCTAGCAGAATGGGTTGAGTTAGTTTCGAGCAGTGTAGGTGGAGAATACATCATCACCTGAGTGCGGGGCGGCCGCTAAGCTTTAACAGCTTTTCGAAATACCTTCGCTTGCATAGTTTTGAAACTGCTCCTACTAAGAGCTGCTTTATTTTTTACGGATGGTCTTCAGCAGTACGCTCTTTCTTTTTTATTTTCTACCAGTTTTTCTGCTGGTGTATTGGCTAGCGCCTCATCGGTTTAAAAATACGGTAGCCTTAGTATGCAGCCTGCTGTTCTACGCCTGGGGTGGCCTGAACTTTTTGGCTCTGTTTGTAGGCTCGGTGGTGGTCAATTTTCTACTCATCCGTTTCATGGATGCTACCAGTGAGCGCTGGAAACAACGCATTTTTTTGATAATCAGCATTTTGCTCAATGTTAGCATGCTTTTTTACTTCAAGTATGCCAACTTCTTCCTCGACAATGCCAGTGCGGTGCGCAGCTACTTCGGCGGGCCAGCCCTGACTTGGGAGAAGATCGTACTTCCCATTGGCATTTCGTTTTTCACCTTCGAAAAGCTCACCTATACCATCGACGTGTACCGGGGCGTCAACAAGCCGCTCAAAAGCTTTTGGGATTTCATGCTCTACATCATGCTATTTCCCAAGATGATAGCCGGGCCCATTGTGCGTTTTCACGAAATAGCAGGGCAGCTCACCGACCGCCGCGCCTTCGACACGGCCGACCAGAAGCTAGCCGGCTTCTTTCGCTTTGCCCTGGGCCTGACCAAAAAAGTGGTCATTGCCAACGCGCTGGGGGAGCAGGCGGACGCCATTTTTCAACTAAACCCAGCTACTTTATCGGCGGCGCAGGCCTGGCTGGGGGCATTAGCCTATACGTTTCAGATATATTTTGACTTTTCGGGCTATTCCGACATGGCGGTCGGACTGGGGAAGCTCATGGGCTTTCAGTTTCCCGAAAACTTTAATAACCCCTACGTTTCGCGCTCCATTACGGAGTTTTGGCAGCGCTGGCACATCACGCTGGGTCGCTGGATGCGAGACTATCTTTATATACCATTGGGAGGCAACCGGGTGCGGCCCAGCCGCTTATACCTCAATCTATGCACCGTTTTTGTGCTTTCCGGGTTCTGGCACGGGGCCGCCTGGAGCTTCGTGGCTTGGGGAGCCTATCACGGCCTCTTCCTAATCCTAGATCGCTTATTTCTACTGCGTTTTTATCAGAAGCTCGGGGAGTGGAGCGTCTTGCCCACATTTCTTATCACCGTGGTAGGCTGGGTATTTTTTCGCGCCGATAACTTGTCCGCTGCCCTTACTTACCTGAGCCGCCTGGTGGGTACTACCAGGGCGGTGCTGCCGGTTGCTAGCAATAAGTTTTGGAGCACTCTACCCTACTATTTTAGGGAGTTGATAATAAGTAACTTGTCGAATAATCCA
>CAZERY010000194.1:0-6424 GCA_964514915.1 uncultured Hymenobacter sp. | reverse complement strand
CCTGGCCAACTACGAAAAGCTGGCCGGCGAAGAAGCCAAGGACAAGGAGCAGAAACTCGAACTGTTCATTCCCGATGGCCCGCGCTTGGGCGCGCAAGTTATTGAGGCCGAGAACTTGCGCAAGGCGTTTGGCGACAAGCTGCTGTTTGAGAACCTGTCGTTTTCCCTACCCCAGGGCGGCATCGTAGGTATTATTGGGCCCAACGGTGCGGGCAAAACCACGCTGTTTCGGATGATAACTGACCAGATGCAGCCCGACGCGGGCACCTTTGAGGTGGGCCCCACGGTGCAAACGGCGTACATCGACCAGCAGCACGACTCGCTCGACGGCAGCAAGTCGGTGTTTGACACCATCACGGGTGGCACCGAAACTATGCTGCTCGCCGGCCGGCCCGTCAATTCGCGAGCCTATGTCAGCAAGTTCAACTTTGGCGGTGGCGACCAGGAGAAGAAAGTGGGTACGCTTTCGGGCGGCGAGAAAAATCGCGTGCACCTGGCCATGACCCTCAAGCAAGGTGCCAATCTGCTCTTGCTCGACGAGCCTACCAACGACCTGGACGTGAACGCCATCCGGGCCCTGGAAGATGCGCTGGAAAACTTTGCCGGCTGCGCCGTTATCATCTCGCACGACCGCTGGTTTCTGGACCGCTTGGCCACCCACATCCTCGCTTTCGAGGGCGACTCGGAGGTGGTGTGGTTTGAGGGCAACTTCTCGGACTATGAAGAAGCCAAGCGTAAGCGGCTTGGCGACGTAGAGCCCAAGCGCGTGCGTTACAGGAAGCTGAGCTAAAGCGCGTTGCTTTCTATGAGCAGGCAGTTATTCACCAGTAAAATAGCTGGTGGAGTAGCTGCCTGTTTTAGGATACACCACCCCTTAGCTCGGTTCTGCTTTCTTCTTTGCCACGCTGATGCTGCCGTCGCGCTCTAGGTACACGGCTTCGGTCTGGGCTAGCTCGCTCACGCTGCCGTTTGTGTGCAGGCCTGCGCGCAAGTCTTTATCGGTGAGGTTGAGCTGGTGAAGTTGCTCCGGTTTAGACTGGCCTTTTTCGGCGAGTAAGTACGCCCGGCCCTTCACCAGCTTATCGACCCAAGGGTAGCGGGACGAAGCCCAAGCCAGCCCCCGATGCAGCAGCCTGAAGATCTGCCCAGCCAGTAGCGTGCCCCAAAAGAGCGAAGTTGCTCCCACCGCCCGGCTCAGAATGGCACCCAGAATAATTTTGACTACCAAATAGAAGGCAGTGCGGCCGCCAAAAGTGCGTGGCCCCGACAGACGCCATAGGGCGAGCGCGGCAAAAAATACGATAATGGACCTCGTTGCCATCTGCACGGCCATCATGGTGTGCGAATCGGCGTGCGGGCCAAAAAGCAAGTCAAGCGCGTCTCTCCTGGCGGCTAGGCTGGTTGCTGGGCCTGGGTGAGCAGCTCGTGCGCCCACTCGGGGCCTACCCGCCGCCTGGAGAGTAAGCGCCATTGCAAGTAGACATGAGGGAATACTCCCACTTTTACGATGCCTTGCTAAGCCAATGTTATGCGTATGGCACTAGCGACGAGCTTTTAAATAATCCGGGCTTACTAGAATCTGCTAGGGAATAAAGTAGTACAGCGGTCTCCAAAAGGCTAAGGAACTTCGCCTTCACCTGCTGTGGGCAATGCTCCCTACCAAGGGGTAGTTATTATGGGGTAGTTGGCGGCGATTCGCGCTTAAAACTCCTAGCTACCAGGCTAGTAGTACGCAATTTCAAGCGCTACTTCGAGCAGTTGGCTTTCCGTCGGAACCAACCTGCAAGGGAAGAAAAACTAATTGGTAACCAGGAAAATACTTAGGAGCTAAGCTCGTTTTCAGAAGGCATAATTTGTAGCCAGGTTCCAGCTGGTATGTCTCTTCCGGGATCGGCATCGAGTAACACCGCTCGGGTGGCGGGCTGGTCGGCTAGGGTGAGCTCCTCTATAGTGGCTGGCAGAAGTAGCGGCGGCTGGCCGGGCCGATGCAGTTGCACCTCCTTGGCTGTGTGTAGTTCGAGCCTAGCTAGCCAGCTAGGCGCAGGCGCGGTAGGCAACACCAGCAAGCCCAAACCCGGCACACGAAAACTACGATCGATGAGCAAGGCGCCAGGTGGTAGCATCGTACAAAAGGGCGCTGCCGGGCACTACTTGCCGGTTTTCATAATGAAGCCCTTGCGTTTGCCGTGCTTCTTGATGCGGGTGCCAGACAAGAGTATCATATCTACCTCGACAGGCGCGCAGGAGTTGAGCGTGAGGTCTTGCGGAGCGTAACCGGCCGCGCTTATCGACAAAGTTGGAAACTCCACTACTTTGGGAGGCAGGGTAAAAAAGCCTTCCTCGTTGGTAATAAGAATGATGTTGGTTTCCTTGACAAAAATGCTCGCCCCCGACAGCGCCTTGCCATTGGAAATGACACGGCCACTAAAAGCGCTACACGGGGCACTGGGTGCCGTAGTAGCTCCGCCAGGCATACTGGGCACTGTTTGGGCGGCCGCCGGGCGCCCACCGGCCAAAGCTAAACCCAAGCCAATAAGTAAAAAATGCACTTTCATAAGAAAACAATTGCTAGCCTGCACTAATGTAACACTAAGGCTAAATAAAAGGGGAGGTGTGAAAAGTATAGCAATACGTAAAAAAGCCGCATTGGCCCGCCCCATCTTCTAAAAGCGTGCCGAATTCTGCCATTGCTCAGCGTGTCAGGCGTGGCAAGCCGATGCTGCCCCTCTATTTTCACATATGCATCTTTTTAGCACTGTTCGAGGGCGGTTGGTAGAGCTGGCAGTACTTGGCGGGAGCGTGGCTGGGCCGGCCGTCGTGGCGGCTCAAACGGCGCCGCTACCTTGCCGGTTGCTTCGACTGGCGCCGGCCGAGCGTGTACAGGCAGCAATGCTCATCATAGAAGCCGAAGTTCTTGATAGCCAGGGCAAATGGCGTGATGCGCAGCAGCATATTTTTACGCGGCAGCGACTACTGGTATTCCGGGTGCTCAAAGGTGCCCTACCCGATGCTGCTGCCCTGCCGCTGCTGCTAGAAGTGGCTAGGCGGGCCTCGCCCGACAAGAGCTAACGAATCCGCTACACCTCTGCCAATAGGGCAGCAGGAAATATTTTTTTGACGGCTGCCCCGTGGCTTGGGTAGCGCTGGCCTATACGGCCTATGCGTCGAGCCAAAGCATCATCACCCACGATGTGGTCCGGGCGCCGAGCCAGCGCGCTAATCTGCACCTGCTAGCGGCTAGGCAAATATATGGCTCCCAAGGCACTAGCAGTAATAATGCCGAGCAAGCCCTGGCGCCGGTCAGCCCAGTGCAAACTACGGCTGGCACGGGGGCAGTGCGCACGATTCGGGGTGGTGGCTTTGGGGCGCCGACTTTTGCAATGCCGAAGATGGCGGGGCCACTACTACTCGCGTGCTCGACCGCGACTCGACTACCTGAGCTGAAGCGAGCGGCTTAGGCTCGTGGTTCGTAGGCGGCTAGCTGCTCGGCCGAGAGGTTGCCATTGAGCCACTCGGGGTCGAGATTGGCGCCGAGCTTTTTATAAAAAGTAATGGCGGGCTCATTCCAATCGAGGACTTGCCACTTCATGCGCTGCGCGCCGGTACGCTGGGCTTCGGCTACCACGGCATCAAACAGCCGGCGGCCGTAGCCGCCGCGCCGAGCGGCTTCAGTTACCACTAAGTCTTCGAGATACAGCATGCGGCCCTTCCAAGTAGAGTAGGCCGTGTAGAAGAGGGCTAGCCCCACCAGGTCGTCCCCATTCTCGAGCACGAAAAAACCAAAAATTGGTTCTGGCCCAAAGCCGTCGCGGCGCATCATTTCCAGGGTATTAGTGACCTCGGCGGGCGCGCGCTCATACACTGCCAATTCTTGAATGAGCGCTAGTACGCGGGGCAGATCGGCTTCCTGGCCGCGGCGCAATAGGGGAGAAGTAGACATAGTGGGCTATGCAAAAGCCTGGGTTAGTAAACTGGTGGTCAGTCTACTGACCCAGGCCAGCGAAGTAGTAAATAGGACTAAGAGTAGCCGCCGCCGCAAAAGCTAGCTGCCTCACCGCATTACAGCTGTGGCTGCATCTTCTTGATATCTTCCGTAGCGTTTTGGGCACTCAGCTCCCGGTTGACACTGTTGGCAGCGGGCGCGGGGGCTTTTTTGCCGCCGGTGGTATCCACGGCTGGGGGCAGGGGCGGCAGGGGAACAGTGGCTACGTCGTCTTCGGTCGAAGTGGGGTTGCCGTCGGGCGAGCTGCAAGCGGCCAGGGTCAGCGTGAGGGCCGCTGAGGCTAGCAGCGCGGGCAGGAAGCGTTTCATCATCATGAGATAAGCCAGATTTTAGGCCGCAAGTTACGGCGCGCTAGCCCGAATGTTGAGAAGAGCTGGCAGGTAATAAGCCGATTAGTTGCCAAAGCAGTGCGCCCAGTAACACGGCGCGGGCCGTCCAGGCCAGAGTGCGCAGCCAGTTGGTGCGCGTGAGGCCATCGAGGGCAATGTAGTTGTAGCCTCCGGCTGCGAGCCGATTATGAAAAGGCCCTGCCACCAAAAACGTGATTGCCCAAACCACCAGCACCAGCGCTAGCTGCCCCAGCGCCCGGCTCGCGCCCCAGGTAGGGTAGGCCGCCCAGGCCAGCCAGCTGGCTAGCCCTAGTTCCAGCACCATGGGCGCGCCGCCCAGCCCATGCCACGGGTGTGAGCGGTGTGGTAGCGGGCAAATTCGGCCTTGCCCACCAGGGCCAGCGCCGGGTACGTCACGAGTTGCACGACCCAAATAACCCCCGTGAGGTAAACGGCCAGAATAAGATTGAGCAGGAGCAAATGGGGCAGTAACATAGAACAAAAGTGGGGCAACCGTCCTACGTTAAAGCGCCCCCCCTTAGCTAATGTGCGTTCGTTCGCGCTACTATTGTGATGCTGAGCCGTCGGCTCTTTGCTTTCTTTCGCGCTATTACCCATGACTAAAAACCTCTTGGCGCTGCCGCTGCTGGCCGCCCTGGCTACGGCTTGTAATTCTTCTTCCACCACCACGGCGGGCGCCGACGGCAAGCCCGATCTGCTGCACGCCGCCCTCGATACCACGGTGGCGCCCGGCGACGATTTTTTTAGCTACGCCAACGGCACCTGGCTTAAAAACCATCCCATTCCGGCCTCCGAAAGCAACTCCGGTATCGGCATCGAGGTGCAGAAGGAGGTGTACGCCCGCCTGCGCGAAACCAGCACCGAGGCCGCCAAGGCTAACGCCGCCGCGGGGAGCAACCAGCAGAAAATCGGCGACTTCTGGGCTGTGGGCATCGATTCGGTAAAAGCCAACCGGCTGGGTACTAGTCCCATTAAACCCGAGCTGGATCGCATCGCGGCCATGAAAACGGTAGCCGATGTGCCGGGTGTCATCGCCCACGAGCTTCAGTTGGGCGTGCGCGCGCTCATCGGCCCACGAGTGGGCCAAGATGACAAGAACAGCGACCAGATGGCCCTGCACCTCTACCAGAGTGGCCTGGGCCTGCCCAACCGCGACTATTATTTCAATACCGACACGCGCACCAAGAATATTCGTCGCGCCTACGTGCGCCACATGGCCAATACATTCAAGCTACTGGGCCAGGACTCGACCACGGCCAATGCCAACGCGGCGCGGGTGATGGCGCTCGAAACCACCCTAGCCAAGTCGTCGCGTAAGCTCGAAGCCCTGCGCGACCCTTACAAGAATTATAATAAGCTCACGCTGGCTCAGCTCGACAAGCTGACGCCCGGCCTCGACTGGCAAGCGTGGTTTGGTCAGATGGGCGTGGCGAGCGTCGATAGCGTGATTGTGGGCCAGCCCGAGTTTTATCAGACCGTGGGCCAGTTGCTGAAAACCAAGCCTATCGATGATTGGAAAGCTTACCTCACCTGGCAGGTGGCCCGCGAGTTTGCACCCACGCTCAGCCAGCCTTTTGTGGAAGAAAACTTTCGTTTCTACGGCACCACGCTGCGCGGTGCCAAGGCCATGCGCCCTCGCTGGAAGCGCGTACTCGACATGGAAGAAGACGCCTTGGGCGACGCGTTGGGCCAGCTTTTCGTGAAGGAATACTTCAAGCCCGAGGCCAAGGCCCGCTACGATACCTTGGTGAAGAACGTGGTGTCGTCGTTTGCCGAGCACATTAAAAACGTGGACTGGATGAGCGCGCCCACCAAAGTGGTGGCGCTGGATAAGCTCCACAAAATCAACCCCAAGGTAGGCTACCCCAACAAGTGGAAGGATTATTCAAGCCTGAAAATTGACCGTAGCTCGCTCACGGCCAACGTGATGCGCGCCAACCAGTGGCAGTACGCCTATCAGCTCAATAAGCTCGGCAAGCCCGTAGACCGCACTGAGTGGGGCATGACGCCCCAGACTTACAACGCCTACTACAACCCCAGCAACAACGAGATTGTGCTGCCCGCCGCGGCC